>NZ_BAAAVT010000022.1:0-47571 GCF_039534665.1 Nesterenkonia aethiopica
CGGTGACGGCGAAGAGTCTCGCGGCGGGGTCGAGCTGGAGGATCTGGTCGTCCCGGGCCCCGACCACACAGCGAACTTCGCTGACCAGGGGGGCGTCATGGCGATGGTCTATGCGCCGCGGCTCGGCGCCGACTGGGCCGCGCCGGTGGTGCCCGGGGTGGGGCCGGAGTCGCTGAACCGGGCTGGCCTGGGACATTACTCCTCCACGCAGCTGCCCGGTGAGCCCGGAAACTTCGCGCTGGCGGGCCACCGTCAGACCTACGGCAACATCCTGTGGAACCAGGACAAGTTCGCCGTCGGAGACCTCATCTACGTCCAGTCTCCGGACGGCTGGTACATCTACTCCGTCACCGAGACCTACATCGTCCAGCCGAACCAGTCCGAGGTGCTGGCCCCGGTGCCCGGAGACCTCGAGGCGGAGGCCGAGGGCTCGACGCTCACTCTGACCACCTGCCACCCGCCGTACACGACCCTGGAGCGGATGATCACCCACGCCGAACTGGTGGACTACGCCCCCCTGTCCGACGGGCCGCCGTCTGCGGTGGCCGACACTGTGGAACGGCAGATGCAGGCCGATGGTCCCTTCGGCGATCTGAGCTCACAGGAGGCACGCTGAGATGTACGCATGGATCTTCCGGCATCTTCCCGGCCCGCTGTGGCTGAAGATCATCCAGACGCTGGTGCTGTTGGCCGCCGTCGTGCTGCTGCTGATGGAAGTGGTGTTCCCCTGGGTGGATCAGTACAGCCCGCTCAACGACTCGACCATCCAGGACGGCTAGCATGGTGCGCGATGACTGAGAACTCCGACGCTGCGGCGGCCTT
Organism: Nesterenkonia aethiopica; assembly: GCF_039534665.1. Lineage (NCBI taxonomy): Bacteria > Bacillati > Actinomycetota > Actinomycetes > Micrococcales > Micrococcaceae > Nesterenkonia > Nesterenkonia aethiopica. The sequence continues at coordinate 823 of NZ_BAAAVT010000022.1, forward strand.
CCGCGCGAAGATCCTGGTGGTCGACAACTACGACAGCTTCGTCTACACGCTGGTCGGCTATCTGCGGGAGCTGGAGGCGCAGACCACCGTGATCCGCAACGACGACCTCACCGAGGCTGAGGCGATCGCCCTCGCCGGGGACCACGACGGCGTGCTGATCTCGCCGGGGCCGGGCGCCCCGCACGAGGCCGGCGTCTCCATCGCCCTCACCCGCTGGTGCGCCGAGGCGAGCACACCGCTGCTGGGGGTGTGCCTGGGCCACCAGGGCCTGGGTGAGGCTTTCGGCGGCACCGTCACCCATGCCGAGCAGCTCATGCACGGCAAGACCAGCGAGGTCACCCACACCGGGCATGAGTCCTTCGCCGGGCTGCCGGAGACCTTCGTCGCGACCCGCTACCACTCGCTGGTGGTCGCCCCGGACTCCGTGCCGGAGGTCCTGGAGGTCACCGCCACCACCGACGACGGCGTCATCATGGGCCTGGCCCACCGGACGGCGCCCCTGTGGGGCATGCAGTACCACCCGGAGTCGGTGCTCACCGAAGGCGGCTACCGGATGCTGGGGAACTGGTTGGAGTCACTGGGTCAGCAGGGAGCTGCGGAGAAGGCCGCCCGGCTGAACCCGATCCGCTGAACGGCGGAGCCGGAGAGCCTCACCGGTAGGTGGAGATGACCGCCGCCGCGATCTCCATATAGGCCTGGCGAGTCTCCTCCTGGAGCATGTCGAGATCGATCCGGTCCCCGTCGACGACGGCGCGGTCGAACGGCACCACCACCAGCTTCCGGCACATGCCGCGCAGACTCTCCCGGATGGCGGCCTTGTCCACCCGTTCCGAGACGCGCTCCTTGTCGGTGATCACCACCACCGACTCCTGGGCGAGGGTCTCATAGCCGTGATCGGCCAGCCAAGTGAGCGTCTGCAGTGCCCGCTGGGCACCGGAGACGGCGAATCCCGCGGCGATGACCAGGTTGTCCGCAGTCTGCAGGATCCCCCTCGTCGCGTCTGGGTGACGCCGGTGCCGCAGTCCGTGAGCAGCACGGGGTAGTACTTCGCGAACTCCCGGTGGATGCGCAGCCATTCGTCAGCGGTGAGGCTGTCCGAGACCTCCGGCTCCTGCTCACCGGCGAGCACATGGAGGCGGCTGGCCTGGTGGAGGTAGGTCTGCAGTGAGGTCAGCGAGTCGACGTCGTCGAGGTTCCGCAGCAGGTCGGTGATGGTGGGAGGGCGGTGCGCCTGGAAGGCCCGTTCGCCCAAGGCTCGTTCGGCGAGGTCCCCGGAGTGAAGGTTGGCATCGATGGCGCAGGGCAGATCCCCGCGGTGCTGGGCGAGTGTCATGCCCACGCCCACCGTGGTGGAGGTCTTGCCGATGCCGCCCTTCAGCGAGAGGATCGCGGTGTTGTGGTTGCCCTCCAGGGGTCGGGCGATCTTCTGGGCGAGCTCCTCGTGTCTGCGTTCCTTCTCCGTGGGCCCCACATTGATGGCTCATCGCAGATGAGGGTGTAGCAGGGGTCTGAATCCTCCGGTGTCCAGCAGCGCTCGGGTGATGTAGTTGGCCAGGTTCCGGAACCCCAGAGCAGTGCCGCGAAGGTGCTCGAGACGGCCGTTGATCGCCTCAGTGGGCCCGTTGGAGGTGCCCGGGCGGTCGAAATAGGCCAGGATGTCGACCGCCCGGCGGTTCAGCGTCCGGCCCAGCTTCTTCAGCTCGACCAGCCTGGCCGGGACCCCGCGGCGCAGCGAGTTGATCACCTCGTTGAGCATCTGCTTGCCAGCGGGCTTGGAGGCGCACCGGTAGGCGGCGACGATCTTCTGATACGCGCTCCAGGTGGCCTCGACCTCCACATGCTCATCAGCGGCGAAGACCTTCCGGAGCCTGCGGTCTTGGGGTTCGGTGAGCAGGTCAGCCCCGGTGCGCAGGGTCCGCCGTGCTCCGTGGAGGGGGTCCCCTGAACGGCCGCGGTGGCCGGTGGTCTCACGCTGGACCCGCTGGCGCGACTGGTCCAACGCGTCTCCAGCCAGAGCAACGACGTGGAAGGGATCCATCACCGCGGTGGCGTCAGGGAGCATTTCGGCGGTGGCGGTCCTGAACCCTGAGAACCCGTCCATGGCCACGACCTCGATGCCGTTGCGGAAGTCCTCGTTCTGGGCGTCCAGCCAGGTGGTGAACACGGCCTAGGACCGGCGCGGCACCATGTCCAGCAGCCTGGCCGGCCCTATCACCGATGCTGAGTGGGATGAAGCTCATCGGCTCAATGTGCTGATCGATGCTCACCGGGATGATCCTGAGTTTGGGTACCGGTACCTTGCCGACGAAGCAGAAGAAGCCGGCTACCCCATGGCCCACCGCACTGCCTGGCGGCTCTGTGCCTCCCGGGGGGGTGTTCTCGGTGATCAGCCGCCGGAAGAAGGGTAAGGGCACCCGCCCGGGTCCACCGGTCCACGATGATCTGGTGCGCCGGCAGTTCACCACTGTGAAGGCGCTGAACGAGGTCTGGCTGACTGACATCACCGAGCACCAAACCGGTGAGGGCAAGCTCTACCTTTATGCGGTCAAGGACGCCTGCTCACGCCGGATGCATCGTCCACAGCGACCGCGTCAGCCAATTCCGCTCAAAGAAGTTCCTCCGGGCCCTGGAGCACCACAGCCTGGTCGGATCCATGGGCAGAGTCGGTGCCGCAGGGGATAACGCGGCCATGGAGTCGTTCTACAGCCTGCTGCAGAACAACGTCCTCGACGCCCAGCCCTGGCGGACCCGTGAGGAGCTGCGGATGCGGATCGTCCGGTGGATTGAGAGGACCTATCACCGAAGGAGGAAGCAGAAGGCGTTGGGGAAGTTGACCCCGATCGCCTACGAGGAGAAACTGCTCACGCAGGCGCTGACTCTAGCGGCCTGAACAGGAAACCCAACCTGTCACCCGTTCCTGCATCAGTCCCCTATGACGAGGACCAGAATCCTCCGTTGCGGGTGTCTGGTGGGCAGGAGGAGTCTGGGCGGCTTTTCATGATCCGGCAGCTCAAGCCAGGTGCTGGGATCACAGCGTTGTTCTCGACCCGGCATTCTGATGATGAGTCGATGTATGAGGCCCAGGAGGCCAACTGGGACGACTGAGCTCGACGAGTCATAGTGTGCCCTGGCCGCCCGCTGTGAGGCCTGAGAAGCTCGCGGCGGGCCTCAACAACTGCGAGCGAACGGCAGCGCCTGGTGCCGACTGGTCCGCCGCATCGGCTCACTCGTCGTCGGAGTCGCCTCCGCCGTTGTTGCCGTTCCCATTTCCATTGTTCCCGTTGCCGTTGTTGCCATTGTCGGAGTCGTCGTCGGAGTCGTCGTCGGAGTCGTCGTCGGAGTCGTCGTCGGAGTCGTCGTCGGAGTCGTCGTCGGAGTCGTCACCGTCGCCCTCGTCCTCATCCTCCGTCGGCTCGTCGGTCGGCGACTCCTCGTCCTCCGGCTCGTCCTCGTCGTCGGAGTCCTCCTCAGAGTCCTCGCCGTCCTCATCCTCGTCCTCCGGGTCCCGCGGCTCCTCCGGTTCCGGAGTCTCCACCGGCTCAGGCGCGACGGCCACCGACAGTGAGACGGTCGCACCCTGCGGGATGGGGGTGCCGGGAGCCATCAGACTGCCGTCGAAGAAGGTGCCGCCGACAGTGCCGGGGTCGTACTCGGAGGTCTCCCAGTCCACTGTGGAGTCCGTGACGGTGAACCCTGCCTGCTCCAGTTCGGACCGCGCCTCCGCGGTGGAGAGCAGCGCCACGTCGGGCACCGGGTACAGTCCGCTGGCCACGGTGAGGTCCACGGTGGAGCCGGCCTCCACGGTGGTGCCGGCCTCCGGGTCCGTGGAGACCAGCTCGCCGGCGCCCACCGTCGGATGGTCCTCCTCGGAGACGTTACCGACCTCCAGACCCAGGGCCTCCAGCTCGGCCCGGACCGTCTCTTCGGTCTCGCCCTGCATGCCGTCCGGGATCACGACTCCGTCCGGCCCGGAGGAGAGGTACAGCACCAGCTCGTCCCCCGGTTCCACGCGCTCCCCGGCTTCCGGCTCCGTGCCGATCGCGTGGTCGACCTCGACGTCCTGATCCGGCACGGATTCGATCTCTGCGGGTTCGAGGTTCGCGTTCGCCAGCTCCTCCAGGGCCTCCGCGCGGCTCATGCCTTCCACCTCAGGGACCATCAGCTCCTGAGTGTCGAGCATGCGCACCAGCGCCCACGTGCCGCCGGCCACCAGGGCGATGAGCAGCACCACCCACAGCCAGGCGAACCGCCGCCGGCGGCGCGGCTCCTCCACGTCCTCCTCGTACTCCGCGTACAGGTCCGGGTCCTCCGGGGTCCGGGCGGACAGCGGTGTGCCCAGCCCTGCCGCGCCCGCGCCGACGACCTCGTCGAAGCCACGGCCGTCGCTGACAGCCGGGATCGCCTCCGTGGCGTCCTCCACCGGCACCCCGTGCAGGGCGTCCTTGACCGCGGCGGAGAACTCATCGGCGTTCTGGAACCGCTCGGCAGGGTCCTTCACCAGGGCCTTGGCCACCACGGACTCCATCGCCGGGGAGACCTGAGGGTTCAGGTCAGACACCAGCGGCGGATCCTCCCGCACATGCTGGTACGCCACCGACACCGGCGACTCGCCCTGGAACGGGGGCCGGTTGGTCAGCAGCTCGAAGAGCACACAGCCGGCCGAATACAGGTCGCTGCGGTGATCCACGACCTCGCCGCGGGCCTGCTCCGGGGACAGGTACTGGGCCGTGCCCACCACGGCGGAGGTCTGCGTCATCGTCGACGCCGAATCTGCCAGGGCGCGCGCGATCCCGAAGTCCATGACCTTCACGGCGCCGTTCTGCGCCACCATCACATTGGAAGGCTTGATGTCCCGGTGGACGATGCCCTTCTCATGGCTGTAGCTCAAAGCCCCCAGGATGCCGTCCAGATACTCGGCGGCCTCAGGCTCCGGCACGGGTCTGCCCAGCGCCTCATCGATCTTCCGACGCAGCGGCTCCCCGACGTCGGCCGCCGGGCCATGCTCCTGCGCCTCGGTGCGGCCCGTGTCACCCAGGGCCAGGACATCTGGGTCCGAATGCTCCTCCGGGCGGGTCCCGTCGGCCACCGTGCGGTCCGCGGCCGGAGACTGCAGCTGGGTGGCGGCCTCGTCGTCGACGTCGCCGCTGCCCTCATGGGAAGGGGTGCCGTGCATGATGTGCCGCAGGGTCACCCCGTCCACGTACTCCATCACGATGTAGGGGGTCTTGACCTCCGCATGGTGGGAGTCTTCGACGTCGGCCCGGCCGGTGTCATAGACGCCGACGATGTTGTGGTGGTTCAGCGAGGCCGAGGACTGGGCCTCACGCCGGAACCGCCCCTGGAACTGCGGGTCGCGTGCCAGGTCCGGACGCAGCATCTTCACCGCCACCTGGCGGTTCAGCGAGAGATCATGACCGAGGTACACGTCGGCCATGCCGCCGCGCCCGATCAGGGCCTCGATGCGGTAGCGGCCGTTGAGCACGCGGTGTCCGTTCTCAGTCATCATGCCTGTCCAGTTCGTGTCGTGTCATCGGAGCCCCCGCTCGAGGCGTCGTCGACCTCGTCCGCGTCCTCGGTGTCCTCCCCGGCGTCCTGACCGCCCTCCTGGTCCGTCTCAGGGCGGGGAGCGGCCCCCGTGCCGCCGTCGTCGGTCTGGTCGCCCTCCTCGGCGGGCGCGGGCGAGTCGTCGACGTCCTCGTCCCCGTCCTCCTCGGCGGGGCTGGGGGACTCGGGCGTAGGGCTCGGGGTGCTCTCCGGGCTGGGCGAGTCCTCCTCCGCGGTCCCGGTGCCGTCGGTCTCCTGCGAGTCGCCGCCGGTGTCACCACCGCCTTCGCCCGTGCCGCCGGTGCCCTCGTCCGGGCCTCCGTCCGTGTCTCCTCCCGTGCCGCCGCCCGGGCCGTCCGTGTCCGGAGCGGGTGACGGCTGGTCCTCCGGGGGAGGAGCGGTCTCGCTGCCGGTGGAATAGGACAGCGTCACCGTGGCGCCCACCGGGACCTGGCCGGTGGGACCGATAGCCACCACCACGCCGGCCGGCTGGGCGGACTCGACCTCCTGGGTCTCCACCTCGAGGGCGAGATCCTGCAGCGCTGCGCTCGCCGCCTCCACGGTGAGTCCGATGAAGTCACCCTCATCCACCTGGACCGTCTCCGCCTCGGCGGTGAACGTCTCGGTCACGGTCGGCTGGGGCTCCGGCTCCGCACTGGTCAGCCTCGGCAGCACCCAGGAGCCGAACAGCGCCAGCAGCACCAGGGCGATCAGCACCACCAGCGGCCAGCGCCAGCGGGTCAGGGAACCGCCGGAGGAGGACTGCCGGCGCTGCTCCTTGCGGCCGGCCTTGTCGGCTGAGCCGGCACCGCCCGCCGAGCCGCCCGGACCCTCGTCCCAGACGTCGTCATGGGGCTGCTCCGGGGTCCGCGCCGACAGCGCGGGGGTCGGCGTCACCTTCTGCGTGCCGTCACCGGCGGCGTCGGCCCGAGGCACGACGGCGGTCGGCTTGGTCGCGGCGGGCATCACCTGGGTGGAGTCGTCCTGCTCCGAGGGCAGCGTCATGTGGTTCCGCATGGCCGGCACGGCCTCCAGCGCGGCGTCCAGATCATGGCGGAGCAGAGCGTCGGAGGCCTCGGCCAGCTTGGTGGCGTTCATCGGCCGGTCTCCGGCGTCCTTGGCCAGCATGGACATGATCAGCGCGCGCACCGGCTCCGGGACTGAGTCCGGCAGCGGAGGCGGCGCATCATTGACCTGCTTCAGGGCGATCGCGATCTGCGACTCCCCGGTGAAGGGGCGGTGCCCCACCAGAGCCTCATAGCCGATGATGCCCAGTGCGTAGATGTCCGAGGACCCGGTGGCGTGCTGGCCGGTGGCCTGCTCCGGGGAGAGGTACTGGACGGTGCCCATCACCTGACCGGTGGCGGTCAGCGGGACCTGGTCCGCCAGGCGGGCGATCCCGAAGTCCGTGATCTTCACCCGGCGGGTGGGCGTGATCAGCAGGTTCCCCGGCTTCACGTCCCGGTGCACCAGTCCCTGGTCATGGGCCACCTGCAGGGCGCGGGCCGTCTGGGCGATGATCGACAGCGTCTTCTCCCAGGACAGGGTCCGGTCCTTCTCCAGCAGCACCGACAACGGACGGCCGGGCACCAGCTCCATGACCAGGTACCCGGAGCCGGCCTGCTCGCCGTAGTCGTAGATGTCGGCGATCCCGGGGTGGTTCAGCAGGGCCGTGTGCCGCGCCTCGGCGCGGAACCGCCGCAGGAACGCCTCGTCCCCAGTGTACTCCTCCTTGAGGATCTTGATCGCCACGGTGCGGCCGAGGACCTCGTCGGAGGCCTTCCACACCTCACCCATGCCGCCGATGGCGATCCGCTCGGTCAGCTTGTAGCGGTCGCCCATCAGGATGCCCACAGCTGGTCTCATCAGTCGATCACCGCCTCGAGCATCGTGCGCAGGTTCGGCCCCGTCAGGGAGGAGCCGGTGTCGTAGTCGATCCGTTCATAGGTCACCGTGACCGCGTACTGCGGGTCCTCGGCAGGGGCGAAGCCGGTGATCCAGGAGTTCACCTGGTCGGTGCCGTCGATCTGCGCGGTGCCGGTCTTCGCGGCGATGTCGAAGCGGTCCGACTCCGCCCGCCAGGCGGTGCCGGACTCGACCGGTCCGAGCATCAGCTCGGTGAGCTCCTCAGCCACGTCCTCCGAGATCGGCTCGTGGAGGACCTGGGGCTCAGGCTGCTCGATGATCTGCAGATCCGCTCCCCGCACCGACTCGATGAGGTTCGGAGTCATCATGGTGCCGCCGTTGGCGATCGCCATGGCCACCATGTTCATCTGCATCGGCGTCGAGGTGACGCTGCCTTGACCGATGGAGGCGTAGGCCAGCATCGCATCGGAGTCCACCTCCGGGAACTGCGACGGCGAGACCTCCAGGGGGAAGTCGAAGTCCTGGTTCCAACCGAAGGCCTCGGCGGCCTCGCGGATGGGGTCCTCGCCCAGCTCCATGGCGGCCTCGGCGAACGGCGTGTTGCAGGACTGCGCGGTGATGAAGCGCAGGTCCGCCTCCGACTGCTGCTCACAGATGCCGCCGAAGAAGTTCCGCAGCGTGCGGTCGGACTGCGGCAGGTCGATCTCCGAGGGGTTGTCCAGCACCGTGTCGGCGTCGTAGTCGCCGGAGTCCAGCATCGCCGCCAGGTCGATCAGCTTGAAGGTCGAGCCCGGGGCGATCGTGTTGAACACCGCCTGGTTCCGATAGGCGCTGAGCCCTTCGACCTCGTTCAGCTGCTCCATGTTCTCCTGGAACTCGCTGGTCGAGTGCACGGCCAGGTCATTGGTGTCATAGCTGGGTTTGGACACCATGACCTTGATGTCTCCGGTCTGCACATCGGTGACGATGATGGTGCCTCGGGTGCCGTCCGGGATGGTGTCATAGGCCAGCCGCTGCAGCTCGGGGTCCAAGGTGAGCTCCACCTGGGCGCCCTCCAGCGTCTCCCCGGTGAACAAGGAGGTCAGCCGATCGAAGAACTGGCTGTCCGCCTGGCCGGTGAGGTACTCGTTCATCGAGTTCTCCAGCCCCGTGGACTGGGCGGCGATGGAGTAGAAGCCGGTGATGCCGGAGTACAGCTCGGCGTCGCGGTAGACCCGCTGGTACTCGAAGTTCGTCCCCTCGGAGGGCACCGACTCGGCGATGGCGCTGCCGTCCACGGTGATCGCGCCTCGGGGTGCGCCCCGATCCTGGTAGAGCTGCCGGACGTTGTCCGGGTGGGAGTTGAGCTCCTCGGTCAGGGCCACCTGGATGACGCTGAGCGCGGCGAAGAGGACCAGGAACAGCCCCACGCTGACGACCCAGGCGTGTCGGATCGCATTGTTCATCGGGCACCCCCTGAGCTGTCCGGGGAGGTCTCCGCCGCTGAGGGCGGTGCCCCGTGGGCCGGTGCGTGACGCTGCGTGCGCTCCGCGGCGGACAGCGGCTTGGCCACCGGACGTTTCGGCTCGGCGTCCTCCGGTCCCTCCTCATGGGTGGGGTTCTCGGTGCCGGCGGCCTCAGTGCCGCTGGCGTTGACCATGGGGCCGACGACGATGGGGCGACGGGCGGCGTGGGAGATCAGCAGCACCAGTGCCAGGATGATCCAGTTCGCCAGCAGGGAGGAGCCGCCGGCGGCGAGGAAGGGAGTGGTCAGACCGGTCATCGGGATGACCCGGGTGATGCCGCCCACCACCACGAAGATCTGCAGCACCAGCACCACGGCGAAGCCCACCGAGAGCAGCTTGCCAAACGCGTCCCGGGTGCCCAGTCCGGCACGCATGAACCGGCTGAACAGCAGCAGATAGAGCATGAGCATCGCGGAGAGGCCGATGAAGCCCAGCTCCTCGCCGAAGGAGGCGATGATCATGTCCGAGTTGGACAGCGGCACCCGCTGCGGCAGACCCGACCCGAATCCGGTGCCGGTCAGCCCGCCGTTGCTCAGCCCGAACATGCCCTGGACGATCTGGTCCGACCCTCCGATCGCCCGCGAGTAGATCTCCGGGTCGAAGGCGTTGAGCCAGATCTCCACCCGCCGGGTCACATGGGGGACGAACAGGTAGGCCAGCACGCCGCCGACGGCGACCAGGCCCCCACCGATCAGGATCCAGGACAGCCGCGAGGTGGCCACATAGATCATGCCCATGAACAGGCCGAAGAACATGATCGAGGTGCCCAGGTCGTTCTGGACCACCAGCACGCCGATCGCCACGATCCAGGCGATGAACATCGGGCCCAGGTCCCGGGCACGGGGAAGCTGCAGGGGGCCGATGCGCCGACCGGCCAGCAGGATCAGGTCCCGGTTGTTCGCCAGGAACCCGGCGAAGAAGATCGCCAGCGTGATCTTGGCGATCTCCGCCGGCTGGAACGAGGCGAAGCCGAGGTTCACCCAGATCCGGGCGCCGTTGATGGTCATGCCGAAGCCGGGGATCAGCGGCAGGAACAGCAGCACGATGCTGACCACCAGGGAGATGTAGGTCAGCTGACGCAGGCGACGGTGGTCCTGCAGGAACCACAGCAGCGCCATCGCCGCGACCATGGACACCAGGGTCCACATCAGTTGCCGGTCCTCCGCCGGTGGCCCTCCGGTGACCAGGTCCAACCGGTGGATCATCGCCATGCCGAGCCCGTTGAGCGCCACCACGATCGGCAGGATGAACGGGTCCGCGTACTTCGCCCGCAGGCGCAGCACGATGTGGAAGGCGAAGGTGATGCCGGCGAACAGCGCGGCCTCGGTGTAGTAGGTGCTGTCGTAGGGCTCGTCCATGGCGACGGCGACCAGGAACTTCGCCCCGATGCCGATGATGAGCGCGAGCAGCAGCAGGACCAGCTCCACATTGCGGCGCGGCTTCGGCGCGGTCTCCAGCTGGGTCACTGCTCCTCACCTCCGTCCTCATCACCTGTGGGCTCGTCTGTGGGCTCGTCTGTGGGCTCGTCGGCGTCGTCGTCGGCGTCCGCGCCGGTGGTGGCCCGCAGCTGGTCCACGATCGTCTCCGCATGAGTGCGGTCATCGGCCGGGATGCCCCGCAGGACGCGCTCCCGGTGGTAGGGGGAGAGCTCCTCGACGTCGAAGCCGGCGTGCTCGTCCACCTCGGAGAGCCGAATGGGGCCCAGGGACTGCGAGACGCCGTTGTAGATCGCGACCTCGCCGTCGTCCTGCCCCACGTAGTACTGCGTCTGGGTCCAGATGTACCCCAGGAAGGTCACCACGCCCAGCAGCAGCGCCAGCAGGGTGACGAAGGTGGGAAGGAACCACCGACGACGCCGGGACGCCCGGGTGGCGATGGCGACGTCAGCGACGTCGATGTCCGCCCCGGTCAGGTCCGCCTCCGTCAGCGCCGGATCCGAGAGGTCGGGCTCCTCGTCCTCCGCGGAGCCCTCGACTCCGGCCTCACCGGCGCTCACGGACTCCTCGGAGGCGGCGTCGGCATCGACGGTGACGCCGGCGTCGTCGGCGCCGACCGGCGCGCTGGACGTGCCGGAGCCGTCGGCCCTCTCCTCGCCGTCGGTGCCCTGCGACGTGCCGCGCGCCGCACTCTCGCCGCTGTGGTCCCCGAGCATCTCAGAGTAGGTGTGCCGCACCGGCACCAGCGGTTGGCCGGTGAGCAGCACCGCCATCGGATGCTCGTCCACATTGCGCGCCACCACCGGGATCATGCCCGTCTCGGTGGCCTTGTCCGCGGCGCCGACCAGCAGGTGAGGTCGGGTCTCCAGCTCTTGGCCCAGCATCGAGGCGGTCAGCGGAGAGAGCTCGTCGTCCTCCTCCGGCGGGTGCTCGGAGAGCGCGTCCACGTTGACCACGGGGACCAGCTCCATGGTCTCCTCGGCGTCGCCGGCGTCACTGTCTGCGGCGGGCCGCTCGGGGGTCCTGTACCCCTCGGCGGCGGCCTCGACGGCCGCCTGGGTCAGCGGCAGGCGTCGGTCAGGGGTCAGATCGGCCTCGCCGGCTTCGATGACCTCCAGGCAGATGACGGTCACATTGTCCGGAGCGCCGCCTTCGATCGTGAGGTCGACCAGTTCCTCCACGATCGACTCGAGCGACTGCGGGGACCGCAGCTTCTGCTCGATCAGCCGGTCCGAGACCACGGCGTTGAGACCGTCGGAGCACAGCAGCCAGCGCTCCCCGGCCTCCAGGGGGAAGGAGGTGATGTCCAGCTCGGGGGAAGCGTCGACATCCCCGAGCACCCGCATCAGGACATTCTTGTGCGGATGGAACTCGGCCTCGTCCGGGTCCAGGCGGCCCTCATCCACGAGCCGCTGCACGAACGTGTGATCCTTGCTGACCTGCCGGAACCGACTCTTCTTGAGCCGGTAGGCCCGGGAATCGCCGATGTGGGCGAACTGCAGGCGGTCGCCGGTGATCAGCAGCGAGGTGATGGTGGTGCCCATCCCGGCCAGCTTCGGATTGGCCTGGACGAGCTTGTTCAGGAACGCGTTGGCGGTCTGGATCTCGTCCGGCAGCACCGTGTCCGGCTCGGCGAAGCCCCGGGTGTCCAGGTGGGCGAGGTCCAGCACGGTGGAGGCGCTGGCGACGTCCCCGCCGGCATGACCTCCCATGCCGTCGGCGACGACGGCGAAGTAGCGTCCGGCGTAGCCGGAGTCGTCGTTCTTGGAGCGGACGACTCCGGTGTCGGAGCGGGCTGCGAAGCGGAAGACCAGGGCCACGGGCTAGGTCCTCAGCTCCAGGACGGTCTTGCCGATGCGGATGCGTTCGCCGGGCTCCACCGTCGAGGCCCGGGTGAGCTGCTCCTCGCCCAGCCACGTGCCGTTGGTGGAGCCCAGGTCCTCCAGGAACCAGCGGGAGCCCTGGGGGAACAGCCGGGCGTGCTTGCCGGAGGCGTAGTCGTCCTCGAGCACCAGGGTGCACTCCTGGGCGCGGCCGAGCATGATGGGCGCCGAGCCCAGATCCAGCTCGGTGCCGGCGAGCGGGCCCTCGGTGACCACCAGCTTCCGGGGTCGGGGGCGTGGCGTCTGGCCGGTGTGTGGGGCCTGGGATCCGGACTGGGCCCCTGGGGCGGAGCCGCCGTCGTTGCGGCGTGCCGCCGACGCGTGGGCCCGGGTCCGGGACTTCTTGGAGACCATGAGGTCACGTCCCTGGGCGCCGATGATCGACAGGATCAGGATCCACAGCAGCAGGAGCAGGCCGAACTGGAGGACCGTGACGGCGAGCTCGCTCATCACACCTCCCTGGTCGTGAGACGGAAGCGCAGCCGAGCGTTGCCCAGGGAGATCAGCGCCCCGTCGAAGAGCTCGACCTGGTCGTGGGAGCCGGACAGCTGCTCGCCGTCCACGTAGGAGCCGTTGGTGGAGCCGAGGTCCCGGGCGATCCAGCGGCTGCCGTCTCGGTAGACCTCCAGGTGGCGCCGGGAGACCCCGGTGTCCGGGATCGTGATGTCTGCGGAGGTGGAGCGGCCGATCACCGTGCTGTCCGCCCGCAGGTCATGCTGGCGACCCTCGTGGTCCAGCATCGCGACCGGGGCCTGGGCGGGCGGGGTCTGGGCGGGGACGGCGGGCTGCGCGACCGTGGGGGCGATGTCCCTGGCCTCCGGTGCGGCGGGAGCCTGGGGGGCGCTGGGAGCGCTGGGAGCCGCAGGCGCGGCCTGGCCGGCCGGGGCCTGGCTGGAGGGCGCCTGTCCGGCGTCCTTCTCCGTCTGTGACTCGATGCCCAGCTGGCCGCGCTTGAGGTCGGTGTTCTTCACGAAGGTCGCCTTCACCGGACCCAGCAGCGTGTACCCCTGGGAGTCGGCGTGTCGGATGATCTCTTCGCACAGCTCCTCCGCGAGGGCGACGCCGTACTTCCGGGCGGCCGCGAAGTCCTCCTCCGAGAGCCGGATCCGGTACACGTTGGGGACGAAGCTGCGCCCCTGGGACATGGTGAAGGACTCGCGGTCCATGTGCCGGCGTACGGCGGTGGCGATCTCCACTGGGCCGAGGCTCCCTCCGCGTCCAGAGAAGGCGCCGCGGACGGCTTTCTCGATGCCGCGCTCGAGATTGTCCAGCAGACCCATCGGCACCTCCTTCTCCGTCGTCATGGCCGCCCCGGATGAAGGGCAGTCTCTCGAAGAGTCTACTGTCTCACCTGGCCTGGGACGCTTCAAACGCGCCTCGAGGGGCTACCGTGGGCATGTGAGCAGAGAGACGCGCAGTCGACGAGCCCCCACTCTGGAAGACGTGGCGGCCCGCGCGGGAGTCTCCCGGGCCACCGCCTCCCGGGTGGTCAACGAGGACCCTCGCGTGCGACCCCGTGCCCGCGAGGCCGTGGCCGCCGCCGTCGCGGAGCTCGGATACCGGCCGAACCGAGCGGCCCGCTCGCTGGTGACCCGAGAGGCCGATTCGATCGCCGTGGTGGTCCCCGAGGCGGAGGATCGGGTGTTCGGCGACCCCTTCTTCGCGGCGATGCTGGGAGGCATCACCCAGGCGCTGGCCGACTCTCCGGCCCAGGTGCTGCTGGCCATGGGGCGGCGGGGCCAGGGCGGGGAGAAGATCGAGAAGTACCTGCGCGGCGGATACACCGACGGCGCCATCGTGGTCTCCCACCACCGGGACGACCGGATCGGCGAGGTGCTGCGGGAGACGCAGCTGCCCGCCGTCTATGTGGGGCGCCCTGCGGGGGAGCCCCGCCTGCCCTTCGTGGATGTGGACAACCATGCCGGCGGGAGGCTGGCCGCCGAGCACCTGATCGCGCAAGGGCGCCGGAGGCTCGCCACCATCGCCGGTCCGCAGGACATGACCCCCGGAGCGGATCGCCTCGCAGGCTGGCGCGAGGGACTGGCCGAGGCTGGGATCTCGACGGACCCGCACGAGGATCTGACGGAGGTCGGTGACTTCACCGCGGCCTCCGGCGGGGAGGCGATGCAGCGTCTGCTGGCTCTCAGCCCGGAGCTCGACGGGGTCTTCGCCGCCTCTGACCTGATGGCCGTCTCGGCGGTCCATGCCCTCCAGGCGGCGGGTCGGCGCGTGCCGGAGGACGTCGCCGTCGTGGGCTTCGACGACTCCTCGGCGGCGGCCCTGTGCCGACCCCCTTTGACGACGGTGCTCAATCCGGTGGCCGCGCTGGCGACGACGGCGGTGGACATGCTGCTGCGCCTGATGGAGGGCGGCGAGGCCCAGTCGGTGCTGATCGACACGGAGCTGGTGCGGCGCACCTCAGCCTGAGCGCGGGCGCGGAGAAAAGTCTCCCTTAAGTGCTTCAGTTTTGAAATAGATGCGTGGTCGGCTGTGTTGCACCCTCATGAGCCGGGACCACCGGCGCATCAAGAGACCGAGACGACACGTGAGACCGTCAGGCCACGTGCCACCGCCTGACCCCATCGACCAGAGGAGCACACCCATGGCAGCACCCACCCCCGGAACCTGGACCCTCGACGCCGCCCACTCCGAGATCGGCATGACCGTCCGCCACGCCGGCATCTCCAAGGTCCGCGCCGTCTTCTCCGACGCCGACGCGACCCTCACCGTGGCCGAGGACGGCACCTCCGCGGTGGAGGCCGCCGTCAAGGTCGCCTCCTTCGACTCCAAGAACGCCGACCGCGACGCCCACGTGCGCGGCGAGGACTTCCTGGACGCCGAGAACCACCCCGAGCTGACCTTCGTGGCCCGCGACTTCCGCCCGGCCGGCGAGGAGTTCGAGCTCACCGGCGACCTCACCATCCGCGGCGAGACCCGCCCGGTGACGTTCGACGTCGAGTTCGGGGGTCAGGCGGTCGACCCCTTCGGCGCCACCCGGGCCGGCTTCTCCGCCAGCGCCGTGATCTCCCGCAAGGACTTCGGCCTGACCTGGAACGCGACCCTCGAGGCTGGCGGCGTGCTCGTCGGCGACAAGGTCGCCATCGACTTCGAGGCGGCCTTCGTCCGCCTGCAGGGCGAGTGATCTGCTGACGCAGCGACCCTTCCGCACGGAGGCCCCGCACCGGTTCGGTGCGGGGCCTCCGTGCGTCCGGAGCAGGCCTGTCACATCCTCACGATGTGGTGGCTGACCTGGACGGGGCGGGTAGAGAGGCTGCGGAGACGCTCGACCAGTTCGGCGTCGCTCCCGGTCCACCGGTCGCTGTGCTGGCGGGCGTGGTCCCGGCCGCTGCTGGTGAGGAACCTCTCCCGGTACACCACATGCTTGGGGGACCGCTCCCACTCCACGAGCCTCCACTGCCGGGCGCCGGTCCGCATCCGGGCTAGACGCAGCGGGGCGGCGGCGTCCTCGAAGGCGTCGGCGTCCACGAGGGCGACCGTGTACTCGATCTGGATCTCCACGGGACGGTCCGCCTCCTCGTCGGCCGGCATCCACAGCGCCTGGTCCGAGGACAGCGGCACCGACGTCCGATCCAGGGCGCCGATGGTGGCCGGCAGCGGCCAGCGCAGCGTCGTGACCGCCACGACCACCAGCAGGCCCGCGGTCACCAGCAGGGTCATCCGGACACCCACCGCCTCGGACACCACGCCCCAGAAGAAGGAACCGACGGCCTGGGCGCCCATGAACACGAGCAGGTAGACCGACATGCCGCGGGCCCGCACCCATGCCGGAAGGAGCAGCTGCATCCCCGCGGTGACCAGCGTCAGAGCGATGACCCAGCCGACGCCGGCCAGGAACGCGCCCGCGGCCGCGCCGACGAAGGGGAGCAGCACCGTCGCGGCGGTGCCGGCCCCGAAGAGGCCGCAGGAGATCCAGGTCAGCGCCGAGCTGGAGAAGTGCTCGCGGAGCCAAGGATTGATCAGGACTCCGGCCACGGCGCCCGCGCCCATCAGGGCGAGCAGCGCGCTGTAGCCGTCGGCCCCGGCGTCCAGCAGAGTGCTCGCGGCCACCGGCAGCAGCGCCCACAGGGCGCTCGCCGGGAAGGTGAACAGCAGGCTCCGGAACAGGACCCGGCGGATGCTCGGTGCCGCCCAGATGTAGCGGAGGCCGGCGATCATCGCCTCGGCGGCACGTTCGGTGTGCGCCGTGGCCACCGGGGCACGTCGCCAGGCCAGCAGGGCCAGGGCGACCACCGCGAACGAGACCGTGTTGAGGGCGAAGACCAGGGCCGGCCCCTGGGCGGCCACGATGATGCCGGCCAGCGCCGGCCCGATGGCGCGCGCCCCGTTGACGGTGACCGTCGCCAGTGAGGCGGCTGCAGGCAGCTCCTCACGTGAGACCAGCTCCGGCTGGATCGCCTGCCAGGCCGGTCCGATGACGGCGGCGGTGCAGCCCAGCAGCAGGGTGAGGCCGAGCAGCCAGAGCGGGGTGAGCAGATCCGCGAAGGTGAGGCCGGTGAGCACGGCAGCCAGGACCATGGCGGCGACGCTGGTCCATAGCAGCAGCTGCCGTCGGTTCAGGATGTCGGCGGCCACCCCGGCGAAGATCGACAGGAAGATGACGGGCAACGTCGTCGCTGTGCTCACCCAGGCCACCAATGCGGAGCTTCCGGTCTCCTCCACGAGGTACCACTGTGCGCCAACCGTGTGCATCCAGGTGCCGACGTTGGAGATGAACTGGGCGATGAAGAGCATCAGGAACGCCCGCCGCGCCAATGGGGCCCACGGTCCGGGCTTCGGTGCGTCGGGGGAGTCCGCCGTGGGGTGGGCGGAGGAGTGCGGGGTCATCTGAGGCTGCTCCTCAAGGTCAGGGTTCCTGGGGGTCGGCGCCGGCGGTCCTGCCCCGGAGCACCTGGCCCATCGCGCAGGCGATGTCATGGGCCAGAGGCTCGCCCACGACCTGCACGAAGTGCCGCCCCAGGTAGGCGCTCATCTCGTCGCGGACCGCAGTGGCCATCGTGCGGCCCGCCGCTGTGAGCTCAAGGTAGACGGTGCGGCGGTCGGCGGCGCAGCGCACCCTCTCGGCGAGGCCCCGGTCGGTGAGACGGTCGGCGACCTTGGTGAACCCGCCGGTGGTGAAGCTGACCGCTTCGGCCAGTGCGGCGAAGCGCATGCGCGCCTCGGGAGTCCCGTGGAGTAGCAGCAGCACGTCGAGCTCGGCGTGGGTGGCGTCACAGGTGGCCGCCACGCTGGCGTACAGATCCGCCTGGAGCTTCTCGACGGAGGAGCGGATGGTGGTCCAGTCCGCCCACATGTCGTCGGCGTGGTCATGCATGGCGTGAGTTGGGGTCGCAGGATGGTGGACCCGACCATTCTACTCCTCCGCAAGATGCTGTCCAGCAAGCAGTCATCTCGGCCTATCTGCGTCATGAATCTCAACTTTCCCGGAATACTGCTTGCTCGCAAGTAGTTCAAATGTGTAAGATCAACGAGGACGCAGATCAGATCACAAGGAGGTGGGTGCCATGCCCACGATGCCCGTCCGCGGAATCGGAGCGCAGGCCGGCGCAGACGCCGCCGACCTCGTCGTCCGCAATGCCAAGGTCTTCACGGGAGACCCTGTTCGGCCGAGCGCCAGCGCCGTGGCCATCAAGGACGGTCGGATCACCGCCGTCGGGGACGACGCCGAGATCATCCCGACCGTCGGCGAGGCGACGAAGGTCGTCGACGCGCAGAACAGGCGTGTCATCCCGGGCCTCAACGACTCCCATCTCCACGTCATCCGGGGCGGCCTCAACTACGTGCTGGAGCTGCGCTGGGACGGTGTTCCGACCCTCCGCCAGGCACTCCAGATGCTCCGCGAGCAGGCGGCCCGGACGCCGCAGGGCCAGTGGGTGCGGGTGGTCGGCGGATTCACCAAGGAACAGTTCGCCGAGAAGCGGCTCCCCACTCTGGCGGAGCTGAACGAGGCGGCGCCGGACACCCCGGTCTTCGTGCTGAACCTCTACCAGTCCGCCCTGATGAACCGCGCGGCGGTCCAGGCGGCCGGCTACACCGCCGAGACCCGTTTCCCCGGCGGACAGGTGGTCGTCGGGCGCGGGGGTGAGCCGACAGGCATGCTGCTGGCCGCGCCCAGCGCCCTGATCCTCTACTCCACGCTGGCCCAGGCGCCGATGCTGCCGGAGGAGGACCGGAAGGACTCGACCCAGCACTACCTGCGCGAGCTCAACCGGTTCGGCCTCACCTCGGCGATCGACGCCGCCGGCGGGTTCCAGAACTTCCCGGAGAACTATGCGACCGTCCGTGAGCTCGCCCAGGAGGGACGGCTGTCCGTGCGCATCGCCTACCATCTGTTCCCCCAGGTCGCCGGCCAGGAGATCGACGACCTTAAGCGGTGGATCGAGATGGTCACCCCGGGTGAGGGCGACGACTACCTGAGGCTCAACGGCGCCGGTGAGAACATCACCTGGGCCGCCGCGGACTTCGAGAACTTCTCGGAGCCGCGCCCCGAGCTCGCCGCCGACTACGAGGTGGAGTTCGAGAAGGCTGTCCGCCTGCTCGCGGAGAACGGCTGGGGCTTCCGCCTCCACGCCACCTATGACGAGACGATCCAGCGCGATCTGGCCGTCTTCGAGAAGCTCGCGGCTGAAGGCCTCTTCCCCGGTGGCAACCGGTGGTTGTTCGACCATGCGGAGACCATCTCCGAGGCCAGCCTCGACCGGGTCGCGGCTCTGGATGGATCCATCTCCGTGCAGAACCGGATGTCCTTCCAGGGGGAGGCCTTCGTGAACCGCTATGGAGCCGGGGCCGCCGCTGAGGCGCCGCCGATCCGCAGGATGCTGGACCGAGGCATCACCGTCGGGGCGGGCACCGACGCCACCCGCGTCTCCTCCTACAATCCGTGGGTCTCACTCCATTGGCTGGTCTCGGGGCAGACGCTCGGCGGCCTGGTGATTTACCCGCCGCAGAACCGGGTGGACCGGGAGAAGGCCCTGGAGCTCTACACCATCGCCGGCGCGAAGCTGACCGGCGAGGAGGACCGCAAGGGTATCCTCCGGGAGGGCTACCTGGGAGACCTGGCGATCCTCTCCGAGGACTTCCTCACCGTGGACGAGGCGGACATCCCGCACATCGAGTCCCTCGTGACCGTCGTCGGCGGGCGGATCGTCTATTCCACTGGAGAGTACGAGGGCCAGGACGAGGAGCTGCCGCCGATCTCCCCCGAGTGGAGCCCGGTGGCCCGCTTCGGCGGCTACCACGCCACCCCCCGGCCCTCCACGGCGGGCGCCCGCCAGGCCGAGCTGCTGGCCGAGGCGGCCCGTGACTCAGAGGAGCAGGCCACCTGGCGTGCGGCTCGTGGTGAGACCGTCGGGCGCATTGCCTCCGATGCCTTCGAGACCCACACCCACTGAAGATTTCTCCGCTCGACGAGTGGGAGAGCGGCCCGCCGTCAGGCGGAGCCGGACAACCGACAGGAAAGGCAGAACCATGGCCACCGTGGACTTCGACAAGGTGACGGCCGCACCCAGCGCGGACCTGATCACTCCGGACAACAGCGTGTTCCTCTTCGTGGATCACCAGCCCCAGATGTTCTTCGGCGTCGGCAGCGACGACCGGACCTCCATCATCAACTCGACCGTCGCTCTGGGGAAGGCTGCCAAGACCTTCGACGTCCCCACTGTGCTCACCACGGTCGCCGCCCAGTCCTTCGCGGGGAACCTGTTGCCCTCGCTGGCGGAGCTCTACCCGGACCAGGAGATCATCGACCGCACCACGATGAACACCTGGGAGGACCAGCGCGTCGTGGACGCGATCAAGGCGACCGGCCGGACCAAGATCGTTCTCTCCGGACTGTGGACCGAGGTGTGCCTGGTCCTCCCGGCGCTCTCCGCGCTTGCCCAGGGGTATGAGGTCTACGTAGTCACCGACGCCTCAGGCGGTGTCACCGAGGCCGCCCACGAGCACGCCATCACCCGGATGGTGCAGGCCGGCGCGGTTCCGGTCACCTGGATCCAGGTATTGCTGGAGCTGCAGCGTGACTGGGCTCGGACCGAGACCTACGGTCCGGTCTCCGAGATCGTCAAGGCCCATGGGGGTGCCTACGGCCTGGGCATGTACTTCGCCGGTGACTTTATCGGCGGAGAAGCCGGCTGAGGCGGCGGACCTATGGGTGAGGACATCGGATTGCTGATCCTCCGGCTGGTCCTGGGGCTTCTGATCGCCGGACACGGCGCGCAGAAGGTCAGCCGCCTCTTCGGCGGCGAGGGACTGGACGGCGGATCCCGCGAGTTCGCGGCAGACGGCTTTATCGGAGGACGCGCGACGGCGGTAGCGGCCGGTGCCTCCCAGCTGGCGGCCGGTCTGCTCCTCGCCCTCGGTCTCATGACTCCGGCGGCGGCGATGATCGTCGCCGGAGTCATGACCCTCGCCGTGACGGTCAAACACCGCCACGGCCTTTGGTCACACCACGGCGGCTACGAGTACCCGCTCGTGCTCATCGTGGGTGCAGCCGCTCTGGCGCTCGCCGGGCCGGGCTCCCTATCCCTGGACGCGCTCCTGGGTCTTTCGCGCCCCCCCCTGCTTATTGCACTGGGCACCGTCGGAGGGGGCGTGGGAGCAGGGCTGGCCATGCGCTGGCTGCTGCACGCCAGCACTTCCCCGCTGGCACGTCACAGAAAGGACCGATGAGTCCGATGCCTGCACTGCCCACCCTTGGGCCGCGGATCTCCTTCGTGGTCATCGCGCTGACCTTCGCGCTGATGACCACCGGCGGCACCATCCCCATCCCGCTATACACGCTCTGGGGCGAGCAGCTGGACTTCGGTGCGGCCACTACCACCTGGGTCTTCGCCGTCTACGTGTTCGGCACCCTGATGGCCCTGGTGGTCTTCGGCGGCCTCTCTGATCAGGTGGGCCGACGCCCCCTGGCGCTGGTCGCACTCGGCGCGGCGTTCGTCTCCACCCTGTTATTCATCCTCGCCGGCAACGTGGCCATGCTGCTCATCGCCCGATTCCTCAGCGGCATCAGCGTCGGGCTGATCACCTCGGCGGCGACGGCGGCGCTCGCCGAGGTGTACCGGGGCGACAACCAGGCCTTCCCTGCGATGATCTCCACCGCGGCGAACATGGGCGGACTCGGCATGGGCCCGTTGCTGGCCGGTGCCACCGCCCAGCATCTGCCGCACCCGACCACGACGGTCTTCGTGCTGTTCATCAGTCTGGTGGTGCTCACCACCGCGCTGACCTTCTTCATCCCCGAGACGAGCACCCGGCGTCGTCGGGGCCCCATCGACTGGACCCCGCATGTGGGGGTCCCGGCCGAGGCCCGCAGGGTCTATGTGCGCTCCGCGATCGCCGCCGTGCCGACCTTCACGCTGCTCGGATTCTTCTCCAGCCTCACGCCGCGGTTCATCCGTGACACGCTCGACATTGACGATCTGCTGATCGCGGGAGCCGCCACCTTCGTTCTCTTCCAGGTGGGCGTGGTCGCCCAGCTCACCCTGCGCTCTCGCCCGCCCCGCTGGAACGTGCTGATCGGCCTGCCCCTGCTGGTCGTCGCCATGGCACTGGTGCTCGGCGGATTCCTGCAACCCAGCACCTGGGTCTTCGGGCTCGGAGCCGTCGTCGGGGGAGTGGGCGCCGGGATGACCCTGATGGGCGGCCTCCGACAGCTGGTGCAGCGCCTACCGCACTCCTCGCATGCGCAGGGCGTGGCCTCCTTCTTCATCGCGGCGCAGGCCTCCCTGGCCGTGCCGGTGCTGATGATCGGTGGGCTCACCTCTGTGGTCTCGCTCGAGACGGCGACCGTCGCCGTGGTGGCCCTCGTGGTGGCGGTGGCGAGCCTCGCCTTCGTCATGAACCTCCGGTTCCACCTGGCCGCGGGGGAGCAGCCCAACCCTGAGCGCCGCTGAACCGCACTGAGCCCCGTTGACCAGGCGGGAGCGCCGGACGGGAGTACAGTGGCCTGCGTGTCCCTGACGGTCCTGACCCCGCTGCTCGTCATCGCCGCCGCAGTGCTCGTCGGCACCGTCCTGCAGCGTGTCTCCGGCTCCGGCGTGGGGCTCGTGGTCGCCCCGGTGCTCTCCATCCTGCTCGGACCCGGCCTGGGCGTGCTGATCACCAACATGACCACCATCGTCTCCGGGTTCCTCATCATGCTCGCCGTGTGGCCGCGCATCGACTGGGCTCGCTACCGGGTGCTCGGCCCGGTCACCGTGATCGGGGCGATCCCCGGCGCCTGGCTGGTGGGACAGCTGTCTGCCGGATGGCTGTCCATCATCCTGGGCGCCATCGTGCTCTGTGCGCTGCTGTCCACCGTCACGCTGCCGCAGCTGCCGCGCTGGGAGGGGCGCACCACCGGCGTCGTCGGAGGGATCCTCGGTGGGTTCTTCAACACCACCTCCGGAGTGGCCGCGCCCGTGATGGTCATCTACTCGCGGCTCTCCCGCTGGGACCAGCAGGGCTTCGCCGCGACTATGCAGCCGCTGTTCATGACCATGGGCATCGCCTCGGTGGTCACCAAGCTGCTCTTCGGCTCCGTGGAGGAGGTCGGGCAGGGCCACCTGCACCTGGGACTGCTGTTCCCCGGCATCGTGATCACCGTGCTGCTGGGGATCCTGCTGGGCGGGCGGCTGGCAAGAATCGTCCCCCCGGCTCAGGCTCGTGCCGTGGCGATGGTGCTTGCCGGGCTCGGGGCGCTCGGGGCGCTGATCCGGGGGACCGTCCAGGTGGTGAGCGGCTGAGGGGAGGCGCCGATCACCTGCTCAGATGACCCCCTGAGCCAGCATCGCGTCGGCCACACGGAGGAACCCGGCGATGTTCGCCCCGGCCACATAGTCCCCCGCGACGCCGTATTCCTCCGCCGTGGAGGCGCACAGGGTGTGGATGTGCTCCATCGTCTCGGCCAGGCGCTCGTCGGTGTACTCGGCGGTCCATGAATCACGGCTGGCGTTCTGCTGCATCTCCAGCGCGGACACGGCCACCCCGCCGGCATTGGCGGCCTTTCCGGGGGCGAAGAGCACCCCGGCCTCCTGGAAGACGTCCACCGCCTCCGGCGTGCACGGCATGTTGGCGCCCTCGGCGACTGCACGGATCCCCGCCTCGGCCAGGGCGCGCGCGGCGTCGCCGTCGATCTCGTTCTGCGTGGCGCACGGCAGCGCGATGTCCGCCGACTCCTCCGCCGCCAGCGACCAGACCGCGCCGTCGATGTGCCGCGCCCGGGGCCGAGCTTCCGCGTAGGCGGAGATGCGTGCCCGCCGGTGCTCCTTGACCTCCCGCAGCAGCTCCAGATCGATGCCGTCGGGGTCATGGACGCAGCCTGCCGAGTCGGAGGCGGCGATGACCGTGCCGCCGAGCTCCTGGACCTTCTCGATCGCGTGGATCGCCACGTTCCCCGACCCGGAGACGATGACCCGCCGCCCGTCGACGCTCTCCCCACGGCTGCGGAGCATGTGCTCGGTGAAGTACACGGTGCCGTACCCGGTCGCCTCCGGACGCAGCAGCGACCCGCCCCACGTGGTGCCCTTGCCGGTGATGACACCGGCCTCATAGCGGTTGGTGATGCGCTTGTGCTGGCCGAACAGGAAGCCGATCTCCCGGCGGCCCACGCCGATGTCTCCGGCCGGGACGTCGACCGTGTCCCCGAGATGGCGGTACGCCTCCGTCATGAAGGACTGGCAGAACCGCATGATCTCTGTCTCGCTGCGTCCCTTGGGGTCGAAGTCGCTGCCCCCTTTGCCGCCGCCGATCGGCAGACCCGTCAGGCTGTTCTTGAACACCTGCTCGAAGCTCAGGAACTTCATGGTGCCCAGCAGCACGTCAGGATGGAACCGCAGGCCGCCCTTATAGGGGCCCAGGGCGGAGTTGAACTGGACCCGGAATCCGCGGTTGATGTGGACCGTGCCGTCGTCGGCGGTCCACGGCACGCGGAAGATGATCTGCCGCTCCGGCTCGCACATGCGCTCCAGCACGGAGCTGTCCATGTACTCGGGGTGCTTCTCCAGCACCAGATGGAGGGATTCGAAGACCTCCTCGACTGCCTGGTGGAACTCCCGCTCTCCGGGGTTCCTGGCGATGATCTGGTCATAGACCCGGGCGATGTGTGCGCTGTGCGGGCTCATCGTCCTCCTTCCTCCTGTGCCGTCGGGGCGGACTCTACCGGTGCAGCGCGCCGGTGAGCTCCACCAGCCGGTCCCAGAGCTCTTCGGGACGCAGGGACTCCGCCACCGTGTGGATCTCGACCCACCCGTGGTGGTGGCCGGAGCCCTCGCGGTCCTCATCCTCTCCAGTGATGACGGCCTGCACCAGGGCTCCCGGCATGAGATTCATCAGCAGCAGGGCGATCTCCCGGCGGGCCCCCGGAGGCAGGCGCAGCGGCGCCCGCACGACCGCGGGGCGGACCGCCGAGCGTGGACCCAGGGCGCGCAGCGAGACATCGACCCCACCGACGACCATCTGCCGGAAGAACCACGCTCCGAGCCGCATCACCGCCGCCGCCCGCCGGGGCAGGCCTCCCCCGGCCACCGCCGGCCGTGGAGGCAGCAGCCAGAGGCTCACGCCGACGCCGACGACGACGGCCACCGCCCCATAGACCAGCTTCTCCGGGGCGGCCTGGGTCAGGCCCGTCCATAGCAGACCGACGACGAGGCCGCGCAGCAGCGCGGCCGACACCCAGCGAACGATCATCCGCCGCCACCTCCTGAACCGAGCAGCACCAGCAGGGAACCGGCGGCGAGCAGCGCCAGCAGGGCCGCCCCGGAGCGGATCCAGTCCTCCAGGCTGGAGTCGGCGCGCTGCCCGAGAGCGCGGGCGGCCGCGGCCGCACGGGACCAGCCCTGCCGCCACGCCTCCGCGGCGGAGTCGGCCGCGCGTCCCAGCGTCCGCAGCCCCCGATCGGTGGCGTCGGTGGCCTGAGCCACCGCAGACTCCGCCGGGACCACGAGGTCACCGGCGGGCACGGCCGGCGTCGAGATCCGACGCCCCACCAGGTGCCCCGCCAGACTCAGCACGGCGGCCACCGCCGGCGGCCACAGGCCCTCGCCCACCGCGGCGGCATCGAACCCTGGGGTCGAGACTTCAGGAGAGCTTGCGGCCATCCACCACGGCACGGCGGCACCGCCCAACACGATGACGGTCCAGGCCCCCAGCGGACCCGCCCCCGGATTCCTGGCGTTCCGGGCCCCTGCTGCGGGCAGCACCCGGACCAGCCGCACCATCAGCAGCGCCGAGCCGAGGGCGAAGAACGGAAGCACCGCCTCCAGGGCGGGCGCATCGTCGGCGACTGCGTCCTTGGTCGCATACTTGGCGGCCCACCCCGTGGTCAGCGGGGCGCCGACCAGAGACAGCCCGGCCAGCAGCGTTCCAGCGGCCACTGCTCCCCGGACCAGCCGAGAACCCCCGGCGCTGAGGAGCGGCACGGCCAGGAACAGGGCACCCTTGACCAGGCCATGGTGCACCGCGTACACGACCACGGCCGCCGTGACCTCCCCGGCGACGGAGGGCTCGACCACCGCCACCGCCGCGACGGCCGTCATCAGGCCCATCTGCGAGACCGTGGAATAGGCGAGCACGACCTTCGGGTCGGTCTGCAGCACGCCCACGGCGACGGCGAGCAGCCCGCCGGCGGCGGCCACGACCATGAGGGCGGCTCCGGCGCCCGGCTCGGCGAACTCCGGGCTGAACCGCAGGAACCCCAGCAGCCCAGCCGTGACCAGCGCCCCGGACAGCACCGCCGAGGCCGCCGGGGGAGCGGCGGGATGGGCCAGCGGCAGCCACAGGTGCAGCGGCACCACGCCGGCCTTGATCCCCAGTCCGAAGCCCAGCAGAGCCAGGATCAGCCCCGTGTGGTCCGAGCCCACGACGGCGGCGGGCGCCTCGGCCAGGTGCAGGCCGCCGGCGGCCCCGACCATCAGCACAGCCGCCAGCAGAGCCGTCTCGCTGAGCACGGAGAGCACCAGGTACACGCGGGTGGCCCGGACCGCGGCCCTGTCCAGGTGATGGATCACCAGCCCCGCCGCGGCGAAGCTCATCACGGCGAAGGCCACATAGAACGTGACCAGGTCCGCCGCCAGGAACACGCCCAGCGTGCCGCCCAGGCACAGCAGCAGGAAGGCGCTGAGCACGGGCATGGGCAACGAGCGGTCCCGCGGCCCGGGTGCCGGCCGCCAGGCGATCGTGGCGAGGGCGGCCGCGTGGAGCAGTGCGGTCAGCACCACCAGCGGCCTGCTCGTCTCGTCCAGCGCCAGGCTGGTGCCCAGGAGCAGACCGGGGACCTCCACCGCGGACTGCCCCGGGCCTCCACGGGCGGCGACCGGAAGGATCAGGGCTGGCAGGGCGGCGAACGGTGCGAGCCGCGCCGCCGTCGTCGTGACCCGGTCTCGGTGCGGCTCCGGCAGGGCCCGGCCCGCCAGCAGGAGACCGCCCAGCAGCAGCGGCAGCGCACAGCACAGCAGCAGGAGCATCAGCCGAACACCCCCTCGGCGATGAACTCCGCCACGCGCAGCGGCGCGAACGGCAGCGACGCCCCCAGGCCCACCAGGGCCGTGAATGCGGCAGTGGTCACCGCGGGGACCATGAGCATCCGCGGCTCCCGCACCGGTGAGCCCGGCTGCGCGGCGTCGACGGGCGCCCACAGACGGATCACCACCGGCAGGAAATAGGCGGCGTTCAGCAGCGAGGACAGCACCAGGACCCCGAGCACCCAGCTGTGCTCCGAGTCCAGAGCGCCCTGCCCCAGCTGCCATTTGGAGATGAACCCCGCCGTCGGCGGCAGGCCGATCATGCCGACGGCGCCGACGGTGAACGCCGCAGAGGTCAGCGGCATCCGCCGCCCCAGCCCGCGGGTGTCCTCCACCCGGTGCACTCCCAGGGTCTCGGCGAACAGCCCGGCGCAGAAGAACAGGGTGATCTTCATGATCCCCTGATGGACCAGGTGCACCACCCCGCCGGCGGTCGCCGTGATGTCCAGCATGCTGATGCCCAGCACCACGTAGCTGACCTGCGAGACCGTCGAGTACGCCAGGCGCCGCTTGAGGTCGGACTGGCGCAGCGCACGCAGCGAACCGTAGACCACGGTCACCGCGGTCACCACCAGCAGGGGAGTCAGCACCCCCAGCTGGTCGGCGACCTCGATCCCGTAGACGTCATCGACCATCCGGACGATGCCGAACACTCCCGCCTTCACCACGGCCACCGCATGCAGCAGGGCGGAGACCGGAGCCGGCGCGATCATCGCCAGCGGCAGCCACCCGTGCAGCGGCACCAGCGCGGCCTTGACCCCGAGTCCCCCGATCAGCAGCCCGAAGATCACGGTGGCGACCTGCGGTGAGGCCTGCGCCAGCTCGGCGACGGACTCGGCCCCGCCCTCGGCGAAGTCGACCGGGCCCGCCAGCATGGTCAGCCAGACGACGCCGGTGAGCAGCACCAGTCCGCCGGTCAGCGTGTAGCGGAGGTAGATCCGGGCGGCATGCAGGGCCTTCGGCGTGCCCCGGTGGGCCACCAGGGGGTACGTGGCGACGGTGAGCAGCTCATAGAACACCAGGAAGGTGATCAGGTTGCCGGAGAAGGAGATCCCCACCGTGGCGGTGACGCACAGGCTGAAGAAGCCGAAGAATCGGCTCCGGTGCGGGCTGCCCTCCAGGTATCCGATCGCGTAGATGGTGGTCAGCAGCCACAGGATCGCTGAGAGTCCGGCGAAGAACAGGGCGAGCGGGTCGACCCGCAGCACCAGGTCGATGCCGGGCAGCAACGGCATCGAGACCTCCGGCCGGACGCCGTCGGCCACCACCGGGGGCACCAGGGCGGCCACCAGCGCGACCTTCACCGCTGCCGCCGTGATGTTGATCGCCGACCGCGTGCCCACGCGTCCTTCGGCCAGCGGGAAGATCGCCGCCGCCGCGACCAGCGAGATCAGGATCATCACCAGCGGCAGCCAGGAGATGATGCCCCCGAGGGTCTCGTGGAGGGACCCCTGCAGCGTCGCCTCGGCCGTCACCATGGCGCCCCCACCCCCAGCACGGCGTCGGTCCAGGCCCCGAGCAGCCCGGTGCCGACCGTCAGCAGGCTCAGCGCCAGAGGGACGCCCTGCGCAGTGTGCGGCACAGTGCCGAGCCCGCCCCGGGCAGGACCGACCGGCTGCTCGTCATCCTCGGCCTCCACCAGCAGAGGCCCCACCGCCTTCAGCAGGTAGGCGGCCGAGAGCAGCGTGCCCGCGACGAGCGCCAGCACGACCACCGGCTGGGCGACGGCGACGGCCGAGGTGGCCAGCTGCCACTTGCCCAGGAATCCCAGCGAGATCGGCAGTCCGATGAGGCTCAGCGCCGCCAGCCCCATGGTGAGCACCAGCACCGGATGGTCCCGTCCGGCGCCCCGGAGCGCGGAGATCTCATCGGTGCCGTGGATCTCCTTCAGCGTGCCCACGGCCAGGAACAACGACGCCTTGGCGAGGGCATGGCTCAGCGCCAGGGCGACGGCGCCGCCGACCGCTCCGGCGGCCACGTCGCCGGCCTCAGGGTCGGTGATGATCGGCAGCAGCAGCATCCAGTAGCCCACCTGCGCCACCGTGGAGCAGGCGACCAGAGGCTTGAGGTGCGTCTGTCGCAGGGCCGCCGCGCCGCCGACCAGAAGCGCGGCCGCACCCAGCACCGCCAGGCCCCAGGACAGGACCCGCAGCGCGGCCTCGCCGTCGGCGGCGACCTCCGGAGCGATCCACAGCCAGCAGCGCAGCAGCACGAACAGGGCCGCCTTGATCACCAGCCCGGACAGCAGCGGCGAGACCGCCCCCGGCGCGCCGGCATGGGCGGGGACCAGCCAGCGGTGCAGCGGCACCAGCGCCGTCTTCAGCGCCAGTCCCACGCTGATCAGCACCATCGCCAGCACCACAGGGGCGCCGTCGACGTCGGCGGCCGCCTCGGCCACACGCAGCACGTCCAGATGGCCGGTGGCGGCCAGCAGCAGTCCCACGCCCAGCAGGAACAGCAGGGAACCGGCGACGGCGATGAACAGGTACCGCAGGGACGCGGCCAGGGCGTCCGAACCGCCCAGGGCCACCAGGCCGATCGCCGTGAGCCCCACCAGCTCCAGCCCCACATAGGAGTTGAACAGATCCCCGGACACGAAGACCGCGTTCAGCCCCGACCAGCAGCCCAGCCACAGCGGCCAGAAGGCGGGGTGCCCGGCGCGTGCGTCGTCGCTCGTCACGCCGGTGGCCCACGGCAGCGCGGCCGCATACAGGGTGGTCAGCGCCCCGACCACGGCGGCGGCTGCCAGGAACAGGGCGCTCAGGCCGTCCGCCCGCAGCATGATGCCCAGCGGAGGGCCGTGCCCGGAGAGCGCCAGCTCCTGCACCTGTCCTGCGGCGACGGCGGAGACCACCGCTGCCGTGGCCAGCACCGTGCCCGCGGCCGAGACCGCCCCGACCCAGCGGCGCGCCGCATGAGGAAGAGCCAGGGAGAGCGTGGCGGCGAGCAGCGGGAGCAGTACCACCGCGCCCAGGGCGAGCTCGGGCAGCGTCATGGGAGCTCGTCCTCCCCGCCGTCGGGCCCTTCCAGCCGACGGATCAGCACCGCCCCGAGGCCGGTGAACGCGACGGTGATGACCAGCCCGGTGATGACCAGGGCGGAGAGCAGCGGATCCACCTCGGCGCCGCGGGACGCCACCGCCATGAGCAGCAGCAGCGAGCCGACGCCCATCACGTTGAGGGAGACGAGCCGGGCGACCAGATCCTGGACCGTCACCAGGCGCACCAGCCCGGCGACTGCGACGGCGATCCCGATCAGTCCGTACCACTGGTCGGCGGCGAGAGGCATCATGCCACCACCTCCCGCCGGGCGCGGACACCCAGGTAGAGCAGATGCAGCGCCGCGGCGATGCCCACGGTCAGGGCGATCTCGACGGTGAGGATCACCGGAAATCCCCAGGAGGGCTCCCAGTCGAGCCACCCGCGGCCGGTCATCGGCCCCAGTGCGGCGGCGGCCAGGAACACCAGCACCCCCGCCGCGAGCCCCCACGGCATCGCCCGCCGCAGATCAGGCAGCGACCGCGCTCCGGAGGCGTCGGCGAGCATGAGAAGGCCCGCCAGCACGGCACCTGCCTGGAACGCCCCGCCGGACCCGGAGCTCCCGGCGAACAGCAGCCACAGGCCCACCACCACCAGGACCGGGGCGCTGACCTTGGTCCACCAGCTCATCGTGGTCCCCGGGGCGGCCGTGCGGCCCCCGACCTCCGTGCCCGTCACGGCCAGCACGGCCGCCCCGGCCAGCATCAGCACCGCGGATTCGAGCAGCGTGTCATAGGACCGGAACGTCAGCAGCACGGCGGTGACCTCATGGTCGACACCGGTCGGCCCCATGGCCGCCGGCAGCTGCTCCTCCCAGGCGGGCAGGAGGCGCTCCACCTCGAGCCACACCCTCATGAAGACTGCCGTGACCACGGCCCAGGCGAAGACCGGGGCGCCGATCCGGGCGAGACGGCGCAGCCACCGACCGGTTGGGCCGTCGTCGCGCGGGGACTCCTGGGGCTGCTGGGCTGCGTGGCAGCCACGGGCCAGCAGTACGAGGATGGCGCTGAGCAGCCCTGTGCCCAGGGCGGTCTCTGCCAGGGCGACGTCCACGCTGCCCAGCCGCAGCCACACCAGCGCCATGATCACCGCCATGACCAGGAAACCCATGACCATGGTCATGCGTCGGCGGGGCAGCAGGGCCGCGGCGGCGGTGACGACGACGGCGAGGCCCAGGGCGATGTCGACCACCGTCATGAGGCCCCCTCCCGCTGCTCCCGCTCCAGGCGGGCCAGCACGTGGGCGCTGACCGATGCCGCCCCGAGGGCGAGGATCCAGGTGGCCAGCAGCACCACGCCCACCGTCCAGCTGCCCAGCAGCACGCCGACGCCCAGCAGGACCAGCCCCAGCCCGAGGGTGTCCGCCTTGGCCAGCGCGTGCAGGCGGCTCCGCACGTCGGGGAAGCGGATCAGCCCCACCGTGCCGGCGGTGAAGAAGAACGCGCCGGCGATCAGCAGCAGCGCGCCGCCGATCTCACGCAGCAGCTCAAGGGGCACCATCGGGGGACCTCCGTCCTGCCTGCGGAGAGCGGCGGCGCAGCCCCACAGTGCGCACGGCGGCCGTCAACGCCGCCAGGGCGGTGAGGATCAGCCCGACGTCGAGCATCCTCAGATCCGGGGGAGAGGCGGACAGCGCCAGCACGGCGGTCAGTGCGGCACCGGTGGTGCCGCTGAGCAGCACGATGAGCAGCCAGCTGTCCCGACCCCGCTGACGCGTGCCCACCAAGGCCGCGACGACCAGATTGACGAGCAGGACCAGGAAGACGGCGATCAGGATGAGATCGAGCATCGGACTCCTCGGCGGGGTGCGCTCCTGCAGGTCAGACTCTCCGTGCCCACAGTACCCAACACGGCCCTGGAATGATCGGACCATGGATTCCCGCATCATCGTCCGTCCCCCCGCTCAGCTGTGGGTGGCCGCCGAGAATCCGCGGGCGCGCCGGTTCTACGAGCGTCAGGGCTTCCGCGCGGACGGTGCGGAGGTCGTCGACGACGACGCCGAGGGCCTCCGTGAGATCCGGATGGTCCGCTGACCGCCTGAGCCCTTCAGCGCGCGCATCCGCCGCCCGGCGTTCATCTCGGATTCACGGATTCGAGGGATTCGCGACTCCTGTGTGGTTAGGATGAACCAGGTTTGCGCATCGACGTCGAGGGAACCTGCTCGGTGCGCGACCCTGTTCGCACCGAGGCAGAAAGGGATCACCGATGACCGCATCAGGCGGATCAGGATCCACGTCTGTCGGATCCGTGAGGGGCGCCACATCCTCCTCCGAAGATGACAGACCGGCAGATCACGCGCGCCCCGCTCCGACGGAGGCTGAACTGGAGGCCAACAGGAAGCGGGCCCGGCGTCGGGCGAAGTCCCGGAACTGGTCTCTGTTCCTGCTCTTCGCAGGCCCAAACATTCTGCTGATCCTGGCGTTCATCTACTATCCGCTGCTGTCCAACATGTACTACTCCACGTTGGACTGGCGGCTCGGTTCGCCTCGAGCCACCCCGGTGGGCCTGCAGAACTACGTCAACTTCTTCACCTCTTCCTCCGGCATCGAGGTCTGGCGGGTCACTGGGATCTTCACCGCCGGCGCCGTGCTGGGGTCCATGATCCTGGGCCTGCTCATCGCGCTGGTCATCAACAAGAAGATCCCCGGCCGCACCGCCGCCCGCACCGCCGTGTTCTCTCCGTACGTGCTCTCCGGCGTCGGCGTGGCCCTGGTGTGGAACTTCATCTTCGACCCCAACCGCGGCGGGCTCGCCCACATCCTCGGAGCCTTCGGCATCAGCTCTCCCCAGTGGTACCTGGACGAGGACTGGGCGCTGTTCATGGTGATCATCGTCTACGTGTGGAAGAACCTCGGCTACTGTGCCGTGGTGTTCCTGGCCGGACTGCAGTCCATCCCCAAGGACCTGCTCGAGGCCGCCATCATCGACCGGGCCGGCGCCACCCGACGCTTCTTCTCCGTGATCCTGCCGCTGCTCACACCCACGGTGTTCTTCCTGTTCGTCACCAACATCATCTTCTCCATGACGAACGCCTTCGACATCCTGCGCACCATGACTCCCACCGGGCACGGCACCAACACGATCATCTTCGAGATCTACCTGCAGTCCTTCGGCGCCTACCAGCGCGCCGGATACTCGGCCGCGATCGCCGTGGTGCTGTTCTTCACCCTGTTCCTGATCACCGCCGTGCAGCTGCGCTACGTCGAGAGGAAGGTCCACTATGCGTGACATCGCCCCGACGCAGCGCCTCACCAAGGAGCAGCGCCGCCAGCGCCGCCGCGGCACCTGGGCCGACGCCTTCCGCCGCGAGAACCTCCTGGACACCATCCTCACCGGCTACCTGCCGATCCTGGTGGCCCTTCTGATCATCGTGCTGCCGCTGGCGTGGATGATCCTCTCCAGCTTCAAGCCCCCCAGCGAGATCGTCACCCTGAACCCGACGTTGCTGCCCCAGGACCCGACCCTGAGCAACTACAGCGACGTCGCCCGTCGGGTGCCGCTGCTGACGGTGCTGGGCAACAGCATCTACGTGACCGTGATCGGCTCCACCATCAAGGTGGTCCTGGCGATCACCACCGCCTATGCGCTGGTGTTCATCCGAGTCCCGGGGGCGAACCTGATCTTCCTGGGCATCCTGGTGGCCCTGATGGTGCCGCCTGAGGTCTCGATGCTGCCCAACTTTCTGACCATCTCCGCCCTCGGCGGCCGGGACACCCTGTGGGGGATCATCTTGCCCGGCCTGGGCACCGCCTTCGGCACCTTCCTGCTGCGCCAGCACTTCAAGGCGCTGCCCAAGGAGCTGTTCGAGGCGGCGGAGCTCGACGGCGCCGGCCACTTCCGCAAGCTGTTCCAGATCGCAGTGCCGGTCTCTCTGCCGGCCATCGCCACGGTGGCTCTGGTGACCGTGGTCAATGAGTGGAACAGCTTCCTGTGGCCGCTGATCATCATCGACTCCCCGGAGAAGATGACCCTGCCGGTGGGGCTGAACCTGCTGCAGTCCATCGAGACCCAGACCGGCAGCTACGGCATCCTGATGGCCGGCGCGGTGCTGGTCATCGTGCCGATGCTGATCGTCTTCGCCGCCCTGCAGCGCTACATCGTCGCGGGCCTCACCCAGGGGGCCGTGAAATGACCCGGTCCCCACACCAGAACCGCATCCGAAGAACGCACCACTGCACACCGCACCACCGATGAGGAGCACATCATGAGGATCACCAGTTCCCGAGCTGTCCGCGGCACCGCCGTCCTCGGCGTGGCCGCCCTGGCCCTGACCGCCTGCGGTCCCGACACCACCGGTGGAGACGGCGAGGCCGAGGTCGAGGGCGTCGACTGGTCGGAGGTCGAACCGGCCGAGGAGATCACCTTCTGGACCAACCATCCCGGCGGCTCCGCGGACGTGGAGGAGGAGCTGATCGCCGGGTTCACCGAGGAGACCGGCATCGAGGTCAACGTCGTCACCTCGGGCGCCAACTATGAGGAGACCTCCCAGCGGTTCCAGACTGCCCAGGGCACCGGTGACGTCGGCGACGTCGTCGTGCTCTCCGACGCCACCTGGTTCCCGAACCACCTGAACGACGCCCTCGTGCCGGTGGACGAGCTGCTCGAGGCGGCCGAGGTGGACACCGACGGCTACGTGGACGCCCTCTATGAGGACTACCACTACGAAGGCAGCCACTACGGGGTCCCCTACGCCCGCTCCACCCCGCTGTTCTACTACAACGCGGACCACTACGAGGAGGCGGGCCTCTCCGAGGACGACGTCCCCGAGACCTGGGAGGACGTCGCCGAGGTGTCCGAGCAGCTTATGGACGCCGAGGTGGCCTCCTCGGCCTTCGCCTTCCCGCCGCAGGACCAGTACCCGGCCTGGACCATGGCCAACCTCGTGTGGGGCTACGGCGGCGGCTGGTCCGAGGAGTGGGACTTCTCCTCGGTGTCTTCGCCGGAGACCGTCGAGGCGATCGAGTTCGCCCAGGCGGCGGCCGAGGACTGGGCCTCGGTGGCCTCCGGCGACCAGGCGGACGACTTCGCCTCCGGTGCGGCCAGCCAGGTGGTGGCGTCCACCGGCTCGCTGAACGGCATCCTGGACACCGCTGACTTCGAGGTGGGCACCGCCTTCCTGCCCGGCGGGCCTGCCGGCGACGGTGAGACCCCGACCGGTGGCGCGGGCCTGATGATCGCCTCCGACTCCGAGCCGGAGCGTCAGCTGGCCGCCGCGATGTTCGTGGGCCACATGACCAACCCGGAGTCCACCGCCTCCTTTTCCGAGGCGACCGGATACGTGCCGGTGCAGAAGGACGCCGACATGTCCGCCGTCTACGAGGAGAGCCCGCAGTTCGAGACCGCCGTGGAGCAGCTGGAGCGCGCCCGCGTGCAGGACTACGCCCGCGTGTTCCTGCCCGGCGGCGACCTGGCCCTGGCGCAGACCCTGCAGCGCATCCTCACCCAGGACGTCGACGTCGCCGATGAGCTGGAGTCCCTGGAGGAGGAGTTCCAGGAGCTCTACGACCGCGACCTGGCGGCGGAGCTGGAGGACTGATCCTCCACAGTCTGGTTGGCTAGGGTGGGACCGGACGTTCGTTCGGGCACAGGAGGTTCCCACCATGGCTGAGAAGACACCCCACCAGAACACCACCTTCACCACGGAGGGCGGCACCGCGCACGGCTACCTGGCGCTGCCGCCCTCCGGCACGGGTCCGGCGGTCATCGTGATCCAGGAGTGGTGGGGTCTGACCGACCACATCAAGGACGTCACCGACCGGCTCGCCGCCGACGGCTTCGTCGCACTGGCCCCCGACCTCTACGGCGGGTGGATCACCCACGACGGCGACGAGGCCGGTGAGATGATGTCGAAGCTGCCCGCCGAGGAGGGTGCGAAGCAGCTGGCCGGGGCCACGGACTTCCTGTTGGAGCATGAGGCGGTGACCTCCAAGACGGTCGGCGCCATCGGCTTCTGCATGGGAGGCGGCTTCGTGCTGGCGCTGGCCGCCCAGCAGGGGGCCAAGATCTCTGCGGCTGTGCCGTTCTACGGCGTCGGTCAGGCCGTCCCGGACACCTACACCGGCGTGAAGGCGGCCGTGCAGGGGCACTACGCGGAGCAGGACGCCATGTACCCGGTGGAGGAGGCGCAGGCCCAGGAGGAGCAGATCCGCTCCGAGTCCGGTGCGGAGGTGGAGTTCCACTACTACGACGCCGGCCACGCCTTCCACAACGACGAGAACCTGATCGGCACCTACGACGCCGAGAAGGCCAAGCTGGCCTGGGGCCGCGCCGTCGACTTCCTGAAGGCCAGGGTGGTCTGACCGTGGACACCGAGTACCGTTGGTCCACCATCACCCGCGACGACGTCGAGGCGTGGGCCGACCTCGTCAATCACCTGGCCGAGGCCGACGGCACCGAGGAGTTCTACGAGGCCGAGGACCTGGCCGAGGAGCTGGACTCCTCCCAGCTTGATCCGGCGCGTGACACGATCGCCGTCTGGGACGGCGACCGCCTGGTGGCCTTCGGCAAGGTGTCGGTGAAGACGGCGGCCGACCGCGACGGACTGATCGGTGCGCTGCTCGACGGCGGCGTCCACCCCGACGACCGCCGGCGGGGGATCGGTACGGAGCTCATGTCCCGGCTGGAGACCCGAGCTGTGGAGAAGGCGGGCCGGCTCCATGGCCAGGCCGAGGGCTATCTCGGCGTCGGAGGAGCGCGCGCCGGATCCAGCACGCAGGCATTCCACGAGTCCCGTAGCTACCAGGTGGCCCGGTGGTTCAACCTCATGGCGCGGCCCCTCACTCCCGGGGAGACTGCCGCCGACGTCCTGGACGGGCGCGCCACCCCTCCCGGGGTGAGGTTCCGCCGTCCGGGGCCGGACGATGAGGCCGCGGTCCGTGAGGCCCACGCCGCCGCCTTCGCCGATCACTGGGGTTCCGCACCGCCGGATCCCGAGAGGTGGCACGAGAGCTGGACGGCCCGCAGCGCCCGGCACGAGGTCTCCCGCCTCGCCGTCGACGACGACGGCGCGGTGCTGGCCTACGCGCTGGCCAGCCAGTGGGAGGAGCGCGCGGCCTACCTCGACCTGGTCGGCACGGTCCCCTCTGCGCGTGGAACCGGGCTCGGCAGCGCGGTGCTGGCCGAGAGCATCGCCGCAGCGGCCGCCACCGGGGACTACGACCTCATCGAGCTCGACGTCGACTCCGACTCCCTGACGGGGGCCACCCGGATCTACGAGCGCCTGGGCTTCACGCTGAAGTTCGCCACCTCCGCCATGCGTCGCCCGGTGACCTTCGGAGGGACCGCGTGACGCTGCGCCTGGCGGCGATCCCGGGTGCCACCCCGGACAAGTGGCTGCAGCGCTGGCGTCAGCGATTCCCGCAGATCCGCATCGCCGTGGACTACTACGACGACGGCGCCCCCGACGGCTCCGACCAGCTGCACCGGGTGGCCGCCGGGCTGGCCGACCTCGGCTACCTGCGCCTGCCGGCCGGGGAGGTACTCACTGACGAGCGCTTCTACCGGGTGCGCCTCTATGAGGAGCTGCCCGTGGTCTGCGCCGCCGCCGAGCACTGGGTCGCCGCCGCCGAGGACACGGTGAGCTGGGAGGATATCGCGGAGGAGGCCTTCCTCGACCCGACCCAGATGGCTCCGATTCATGTGGACCCGAGTGCGGCCGTCCATGAGCCGAAGGCCGGGGGCGAGTTGGCCGCCGCCGAGCGGATGGCGCTGGAGGTGGCGGCCTCCGGGGCCGGTCTGCTGCTGTTGCCGAACTCGGTGGCCCGCGCCCTGTCCCGCAAGGACGTGGTGATCCGCGCTGTGGAGGGTCTGCCCGGCTATGAGGTGGGGCTGTGCTGGTTGAAGGACCGCGATGACGAGGTCATCCAGGAGTTCATCGGCGTCGCGCGCGGGAGGAAGGCCGGCTCCGGGCGTTCCGAGCTCGAGGGCTCGACGTCGGGGCGGTCATCGGGCCGGCCGTCGGGAGGACGGCGGCAGACCGGCGGCACGGGCGGCCGGACCGGCGGCCGGGGCTCCCAGGTCAGGCCGGGAGGCGCTCGCGCAGGGCGCGGGCGGCCGCCGCGACGTCGTCGGCCTCGGTGACCGCACGGACCACCACGGCCCGGTAGGCGCCGGTCTCGGTGACCTGGCCGATGTTCTCGGCATTGATGCCGCCGATGGCGAAGAACGGCTTCGGGGTCTCCAGCTGGGCCGCATAGCGCGGCAGATCCAGCCCGACGGCGGCGCGGCCGGGCTTGGTGGGGGTCTCCCAGATGGGCCCGGTGCACCAGTAGTCGAGGCCGGGGTCGTTGGCGGCCTCCCACACCTGGTCTTCGGTGCGGCAGGAGCGGCCGATGATGATGTCGTCGCCGAGGATCAGCCGCGCCTCCTCCGTGGAGAGGTCCTCCTGGCCGACGTGGAAGACGTCGACGCCGGTGATCCGCGCGACGTCGGCGCGGTCGTTGGCCGCGGAGAGGCCCGCGTACTCGTCGGCGACCTGCCGCAGCAGCGTCAGCGCGGCGATCTCGGTCTGCACGGTGACGTGCTTGTCCCGGACCTGGATGATGTCCACTCCGCCGGAGTAGGCGGCCACGAAGAAGTCGCGCAGCGCGTCGAAGTCCAGCTCGTCCACCGGGCCGGCCTCCGGGTCGGTGATGAACCGCTGCAGGTCCGTGCAGACGTAGAGCCGCGAGGCCGTGAGCCGCTGGCGGCGCAGCTGGCCGACGTAGTGCTGCTCGTGGGCGGAGGGCTCGTAGTCATGCGCCGGTGAGTTCATGGGCCCAGCCTATCGAGTCGGGTCCGCGGGTGCTCAGTCCTCCGGCTCAGTCTGTCGGGTCAGCTGGACCGCATGACCCAGCCGCAGCCGGCCAGCGGGGAGCCCCCGGCGGCCTGCTCCTGCTGGTGCTCGCTGGGGGTGTAGCTCATGAAGACCATGTCGTCGCTGACGTCCATCAGGGGGTCCTCGCCGAAGAAGAAGCCGCCCAGCCAGAGATTCACACCGGGACCGCCGTCGAGGACCTCGCTGTCCGGGTCCGGGGTCAGGGTCACCGCCTGGTCCCCGCCGGGGAACCATTCGGGGGAGTCGGTGCCGGGGCAGACGCCTCCCCAGGCCCGCACCGGCGCGGTCTGCACGAGCAGCGGCTCGCCGTGGAACTCCTCGACCTCGACGGTGCGGGGCAGGTGCTGGTGGTCATGCTCGTCAGGGGCGAAGGGGCCGTCGCACTCCCAGTCGGAGTGGTAGTTGACCACATTGCTGACCTCCAGGTGGAGGGCGCCGTCCTCGATGCGGACGTCGGCGACGTCGTTGCCGCACTCCTGCGCGGCGGCCACCGGGAACGGGTGCTGCTCGGCGACCGGATCGCCGTCGCCGGGGTCCTCGGTGCCGAACCAGACGTACCAGAGCGTCTCGGAGTCCTCCCCGAAGGTGGCGGTCAGCGGGATGACGGCATCGGTGACGCCGTCACCTGTGAGGTCCCCCTCGATCGGTTCGCCCATGGTGTAGACGGCGTCGCGCTCCTCGGAGCGGACGTCCGGATTCATCTCCTCGCCCAGGTCAGGGCGGTGCCGGTACGCCACGTAGAGGTCCTCGGCCTCGCCGTCGGTCAGGTGGATCTCCAGCGGGGCATTGATCCCGCGCGGGGCGAACTGCCAGGTGGCCTCTGCGGCGTGCTTGCCGATGGACGGCGGCTCGTACTCGGGCTCGGGCTCGGGCTCTGGCTCAGGTTCCGGCTCTGGCTCCGGTTCGGGGTCTGCAGCGGGAGCTGCGGCGGTGGTCTCCGGCTCCGGGGTGGTTCCCTCGCCGTCGTCGGCGCCGCAGCCGGCGGCGAGCAGCCCCACCGCCGCCAGGCCGACGACGGGCCGTCTTGAGTGTCTGGCCGCTGAGTCTCTGGCGGCTGAGTCTCTGCCGGCTGAGTCTCTGGTGATCATGGCGGCGTCCCCTCGGCTCGGCGAATCCGTGTCGTTCAGAGTAGCCGATCGGACCGCACCGATACTGGAAGCGCTTGCAGGAAACTGGAGAGATCCGTAGTGTGCTGTGAATCACATCACTCGACATCCCTCGGAAGGAAGTCTTCCCGTGCCCTCTCCACGTTCCCGCCCACTGATCGCCGGAACCTTGTCCGCGGCGCTGCTGCTCACGGCCGTCGCGACACCCGCCTCCTCAGTGCCCGGCGCCTCCCCCGAGGGTGGTCCGTCGTCGGCGTCGCCGGTCGCCGTCGAGGCCGAGGCGCAGCGTGCGCACTGGATCGACGCGGAGACCGTCGCCGTCGACGTCGGCTCCGACGTCGACAAGGTCCTGCTTCAGCTCGGCGACGACGAGGCCTATGTCCTCGCGCCCGCCGGAGCCATGACCGAGGACCAGGCCGACGCGCACCGTCGGTATGCCGACTACGCGACCTTCACCGTGCCGCGCCGCGTGAACGTGGATGAGGCTCTGCGCGGGGGGCTCACCATTGTCGCCCTCGACGCCGCCGGAGACGTGCTGGAGGCCACCGGTGTGCAGATCGCCGGGGTGCTCGATGACGTCTACGCCGACGCCGCTGACGAGGACCTGGGCCTGACCTGGAAGAACAAGAAGCCGGAGTTGGCTGTGTGGGCCCCGACGGCGCGCAGCGTGGAGCTGGAGCTGCACACCACGCCCGACGCCGAGCCGACGGTCCACCGCATGAAGCACGACAAGAGGACCGGCGTCTGGTCGGTCAAGGGCAAGAAGGACTGGGAAGGGCAGTTCTACCGTTACCGGGTGGAGGTCTGGCATCCCGAGACTGGTCAGGTGGAGACCCACTCGGTCACCGACCCGTACTCGGTCTCGTTGGCCGCCGACTCCACGCACAGCCAGATCGTCGACCTCGAGGACCCCGCCCTCATGCCCGAGGGGTGGGAAGGCCTGGACAAGCCCGCGGCGGTGGACCCCGCGGCCGCGCAGATCTGGGAGGTCCACGTCCGAGACTTCTCGGTGGCGGACGAGACCATGCCCGAGGACCTGCGCGGCACCTACAGCGCCTTCACTGAAAGCGGTTCCACTTCCGTGGGACACCTGGAGGACCTGGCCGAGGCCGGACTGACCCACGTCCACCTGCTGCCCACCTATGACATCGCGACGATCCCCGAGGTCGACCAGGCTCAGCCGGACTGCGACCTCACCGAGTTCGCCCCCGACTCTCCGGAGCAGCAGGCCTGCATCGGCGAGGTCCGCGGCGACGACGCCTTCAACTGGGGCTACGACCCGCTGCACTTCAACGTCCCTGAGGGCTCCTACGCCACGGACGCCGACGGCGCCCAGCGCATCCTGGAGTACCGGGAGATGGTGATGGCGCTCAACGACATGGGCCTGCGGGTGGTCAACGACGTCGTCTACAACCACACCTCCGGCTCCGGGCTGTCCGACACTTCCGTGTTCGACCGGATCGTGCCCGGC
Source organism: Nesterenkonia aethiopica (assembly GCF_039534665.1). NCBI lineage: Bacteria > Bacillati > Actinomycetota > Actinomycetes > Micrococcales > Micrococcaceae > Nesterenkonia > Nesterenkonia aethiopica. The sequence goes on from NZ_BAAAVT010000022.1 coordinate 41,999, forward strand.
TACTACCACCGCCTCGACGCCGAGGGGAACGTGGAGCGCTCCACCTGCTGTGAGAACACCGCCCCGGAGCACACCATGTTCGACAAGTTCATCGTGGAGTCGGCCCAGCTGTGGGCCGAGGCCTACCGGATCGACGGGATGCGCTTCGACCTGATGGGCCATCACCCGAAGGACAACATCCTGGCCGTGCAGGAGGCTGTGGAGGAGATCGACCCGGACTTCCTGCTCTACGGCGAAGGCTGGGACTTCGGAGAGGTGGCCGGCAATGCCATGTTCGAGCAGGCCAGCCAGCTGACCATGGGCGGTACTGGTGTGGCCACCTTCAATGACCGCCTGCGCGACGCCGCCCACGGCGGCGGGCCGTTCGACGAGGACCCCCGCATGCAGGGCTTCGGCACCGGCCTGTGGACCCAGGACAACGGCTCCGGACTCACCGGCGACGAGGGCCAGCAGCTCGACCAGCTGCTGCACGCCGCGGACCTGGTGCGCATCGGGCTGGTCGGCAACCTCGCCGACTACACGCTGACCACCGCCGGGGGCGAGACCGTCCCCGGCTCGGAGCTGGACTACAACGGAGCCCCGGCCGGCTACACCGAACAGCCCGGCGAGGCGGTCACCTACGTGGACGCCCACGACAACGAGATCCTCTTCGACCTGCTGGCCTACAAGCTGGACCACGACGTCGCCGGGCTCGACCGGGCCCGCATGCAGTCGGTGAACCTCTCCCTGGCCACGCTGAGCCAGGGGATCGGATTCGTCACCGCAGGCTCCGAGCTGATGCGGTCCAAGTCCCTGGACCGGGACTCCTATGACTCGGGTGACTGGTTCAACGCCATCCGCTGGCAGTGCGGGGCCGCCGAGGAGTTCGGGGACTCCACCAACGGGTTCGGCGTCGGACTGCCCCCGGCCTGGACCAGCGAGGCCAAGTGGCCGTGGGCGGAGGAGACGCTGAACGCCGTCGAGGCGCCCACCTGTGACGAGATCGAGTTCAGCCGTGACCGGCACCTGGAGCAGCTGCGCATCGCCTCCTCCACCGGGGCGTTCAGCCTGGGCGCCTTCGAGGACGTCGCCGAGCGGGTCGAGTTCCCGCTCGACGGCGCAGGCGAGCCTGGCGTGATCACCATGACCATCGACATGTCCGGACTGGACGACGCCTTCGAGCAGGTCACGGTCATCATCAACCCCACCCCGGAGCGGGTGGAGCAGACCGTGCCCGAACGGGCAGGCGCTGCGATGGACCTGCACCCCGTGCTGCAGGACTCGGTGGACGAAGCTTTCGCCGAGGCCGGTTTCGACGCCGAGGCCGGCACCTTCACCGCCCCGGCGCGCGCCACCACTGTGTTCGTGGAGTGAGGGACTGAGCCGCTGAACAGTTGAACGGCCGTGTGGGCTGGGGCGTCGCGCATCGGCGCCCCAGACCACATGCTGGACGCCCGGGCCGACGTCGTTGACAGCATCACCGGCGCGACGCACCCTGTGAACCATGTCTCCCACGCACTCGGCTCAGCAGGCGCGTCCGGCCGCGGATCAGAGCCCGCGCAGCGCAAGGCTCGCCGTCACCGTCTTCCCGCTGCTCATTCTCGGAGGGGCCGCGGCCGCTCTGCTGCTGCCCGGCACGTTCACGCCGCTGGGCGCCGGGGTCACCTACGCGCTGATGATCATCATGTTCGGCATGGGCCTCACACTGACCCTGCCTGACTTCGCCTTGGTGGTGAAGCGGCCTCTGCCGGTGCTGCTGGGCGTGGTCTTCCAGTACAGCATCATGCCGCTGCTGGCCCTGGGGATCGCGGTGCTGCTGCAGCTGCCCCCGGCGCTGGCGGCCGGTCTGATCCTGGTGGGGTGCGTGCCCGGTGGGACGTCGTCGAACGTGGTGACCTACCTGGCCCGCGGCGACGTAGCCCTCTCGGTGACCATGACCTCGATCTCGACGCTGCTCTCCCCGGTGCTCACGCCGCTGCTGACCCTGTGGCTGGCCGGCCAGTACCTGCCGGTGGCGGCAGGCGACATGGCCTCCAGCATCGTGCAGATCGTGCTGATTCCGGTGGTCGGCGGGATCGTGCTGCGTCTCCTGCTGCCGCGGATCGTGGCCCGCATCCAGCCGGCGCTGCCGTGGGTCTCGGTGCTGGGCATCACCTATGTGGTGCTCGCCGTCGTCGCCGGCTCCCATGACGTGCTCGCCTCCGCCGGCGTGCTGCTAATCCTCGGCGTGATCCTGCACAACTGCTGCGGCTACGGCATCGGCTACCTGGCCGGCTTCCTCACCCGCGGCTCTGTGCCCACCCGGCGGGCGATCGCCGTGGAGGTCGGCATGCAGAACTCCGGTCTCGCCGCAGGTCTCGGGGGTGCCCACTTCACCCCCGAGGCAGCCCTGCCGGGTGCGATCTTCTCCGTCTGGCACAACATCTCCGGCGGGCTGCTGGCCTCCGTGTGGGGCCGGCGTCGTCCGGGCGCCTGACGTGCCGGTTCAGTGCCGGTCCAGTGCCGCCTCAGTGCGTCGGCGCCACCAGTGGATCCCGGCGCAGCATCATCACCAGCGACACCGCGAGGGCCAGGATCACGAAGATGAACGGTGCGGCGGAGAGCATCACCGCCGTCTGCAGGCCCTCCAGGCCGCCGGCGTAGAGCAGTGCCGCCGCCGTCGCGCCGGTCAGCACGCCCCAGACGGCCATGACCGAGCGCTGCGGGTCCATGCGGCCGTCGGAGGAGATCACCGAGAGCACATAGGTGTTCGAGTCCGCGCCGGTGACGAAGTACAGCACCACCAGCACGACGGCGGCCACGGAGGTCAGCAGGGTCAGCGGCAGCTGGTCGAGCAGGCCGAAGAAGGCGGTGTTGACGTCTTCTACGGCGGCCTCCCCGATGCCGGTGCCGCGCTCCAGGTCCATCCACATGGCGGCGCCGCCGAAGACGCTGAACCACAGGGAGAACACCAGTGACGGCACGCCCAGCACCACCAGCACGAACTGCCGGATGGTGCGGCCGCGGGAGATCCGGGCCAGGAACACGCCCACGAAGGCGCCCCAGGAGATCCACCAGGCCATCATGAAGTAGGTCCACCACTGCATCCACTGCAGGTCATCGGCGTCGGTGGGCAGCATCAGGCTGATCTCCACGAACCCGCCGGCGTAGGAGCCCAGGGAGCGGAAGAAGATGTTGATCAGCCAGCTCGTGGGGCCGGCCACCAGCACGAAGATCAGCAGCGCGGCGGCCAGGACCATGGTGGTCTGGCTCAGATAGCGGATGCCGCGGCCCACCCCGCTCATGGCGGAGGCGGTGAAGATGAGGGTGATCAGCGCGATGATGCCGATCTGCACCGACGCCGTGGTCAGCGGCAGCCCGGTGATCTGGCTGAGCCCCTGGCTGATCTGTGCGGCACCCAGGCCCAGCGACGTCGTCGTGCCGAAGAGGGTGGAGAGGATCACCAGCACGTCCACGGCTTTGCCGAGGAGCCCGTCCGCGTGCCGCCCGATCAGCGGGCGGAGGATCGGGGAGACCAGCCCCTTGTGGCCCAGCCGGTGCGTGGAGTAACCGATGGCGAGCCCGAAGGTCGCGAACACGGCCCAGGCGTGGATGCCCCAGTCCAAGAAGGTGAATCGCAGGGCGTCGACGGCGGCCTCCTGGCTGCCCGCTTCGGTCAGCCCGTGCGGCGGGTCGAACAGGTGGGAGACCGGCTCTGCCACCCCGTAGGTGATCAGGCCGATGCCCATGACGGCGCCCAGCAGCATCGCGATCCACGCATAGGTGGGGTACTCAGGGCGGGAGTCGTCCGGGCCCAGGCGGATGCGGCCGAATCGGGTGAACGCCAGCACCAACAGCAGGGCGATCAGCGCCAGCGGAATGATCAGCAGGGACCAGCCGCTGGTGGCGGTCACCCAGTTCATCGCCGCACCAGCGGTCGCGTTCATCCGCTCTGGCCAGAATCCGGCCACGGCGATGAACGCGACGATCAGCGTCACCGCGGTCCAGAAGACCGCGTTCAGCGAGATGCCGGGCTTCTGCGGATTCTCAGGGAAGCGCTCGGCCTCTTGGGGCAGCAGTGTGGCGGTGGAGGTGTGGGGCCTCGGAGGGTGCGGCTCAGCAGGGGTGTCCTGCGGCATGGCGGCGGGTCCGTTCGTCGGGGGAGGGGAATCGCCGTGTCAGAGCGCAGGAGCACGGAAGGCTGTGCGCCGGACCTGCTGCCGGCCGAAGCAGAGCGGCGGGCGATCCGGCTGGGTGAGCTCGGCGAGAATTCGCACCACCCTACACCGGATCGCCGGACGCGGATCAGCGGACCTGACTCGCGTGTTCGAACTCGAGGCGGCCGCCGCGGGGGTGCTGGGCGTCGTCGTGCTCCGGGTCCGGGGCGTGGCCGACGTTGATCACGGCCAGCGTCTTCCAGCCGTTCTCCGCGTGCACGGCGGTGTCGACGCCGGCCGGGTCCAGGCCGGTCATGGGGCCAACCTGCAGACCGTGGGCGCGCAGCGCGACCAGCAGATAGCCGAGCTGGATGAGGGCATTGTCACGTCCCATGGCCGCCCGGGCGTCGGGCTTGTCCGCGAAGTTCTCCCGCAGACCGGGCATGCCCGGCGTGAGGAAGGGCATGTGCTCATGCCACTGCGGGTCATAGGCCGCCACCAGGGTGAGCGGGGCTGTCAGCGTCTTCTCCTGGTTGCCGGACATCAGGTGCTCGACGACGGCGCGGCGGGCCTCCTCACCGGCGACAACGGTCAGCCGCAGAGGCTGGTTGTTGAAGGCCGTGGGCGCCCAGCGCAGGTCCTCGTAGGCCCGGCGGATGATGTCCAGGTCCACCGGCTCGTCGGTGAAGCGGTGGGTGGTGCGGGCGCCTTCGAAGAGCTGGTGCAGGGTCTCGCGCTCGACGATCGTGGTCTCGGCGGTCGTGGAGGTCATGGGGCTCCTCAGCTGGTGGGGGCGTGCAGGTTCTCGTTCAAATCTGAACAACGGTGGGGGAAGGGGCGTTCTTCCGATCCGGAGCAACATGTGATCGGAGTCACGGTGAGGGAGGGGCGGGGTGGCGGCAGGAGCCGAAGGTATGTCAGTGCGTGCTGGAAGTGTCAGGAGCACACCGGAGGCCTGAGCGGAGCCACCGCCGGGCTGGGGTCGGATCTGACCGTGCGTTTTGGCCGTCTGGTCCCGCTCCTCCGGGATGTGTCAGAGGGCGCCGGAAGACTGAACAGCACCAGGAGGAGCCGGGGAAGGACCCCCCCGCGAGAGGGCAGCCGGGACGGGCTCCCCCGCAGGTACGGCAGAGACGGGCACCCCGGCAGAGACGTCAGAGGAGGTGGATAGCGTGGGAGACATGGAGGACCAGGACGGGGTGAACCCGCACCCAGACCGGCACAGCCAGCACGGCCAGCACAACGACGACGGTGCGGCTGGCTCCGTGTTCTGGCCCGCCCGGGCCGCGCACCTGGCCCAAGAACCAGAACTCTCCGAAGCCCGAGCACTGATCATCACCACCCGCCAGACCGAAGCCCAGGCGCTGACCGGACTGCTGGACTACCAAGACCGCAGAGCCCGAGAAGCCCACGCCGCCGGGCTCGACCATCACACCCGCCGCGCCCTGCGGGACGCCG
>NZ_BAAAVT010000023.1:0-23756 GCF_039534665.1 Nesterenkonia aethiopica
GTGCTGGCTGTGCTGGCTGTGCTGGCTGTGCTGGCTGTGCTGGTCTGGGTGCTGGTTCACCCCGTCCTGGTCCTCCATGTCTCCCACGCTATCCACCTCCTCTGACGTCTCTGCCGGGGTGCCCGTCTCTGCCGTCCCTGCGGGGGAGCCCGTCCCGGCTGCCCTGTCGTGGGGGTCCTTCCCCGGCTCCTCCTGGTGCTGTTCAGTCTTCCGGCGCCCTCTGACACATCCCGGAGGAGCGGGACCAGCCGGCCAAAACGCAGGGTCAGATCCGACCGCCGGCGCCGGCCCGCCACTGAGCCCGGCCAGGCATCCGAACCCCGCCCGGACGACGCGTCTCACACGCGCACCAGAGTCTCGTCAGCAGATCCTTACACGTCATACGCGTGGGAACCCGCTGGTAACCGCGGTCCCGGTCACACCCCCGCGATATCATCTAGGCACCGACAGCAACGGGCGGCGATGAGGCCGTCCACGGCGAGACGAACAGGTGGCTGACGACGTGTCCAACGTGTCCGAGACTGAAACGACGACCCCCGTACCGAGCGCCGGGAGCCAGCAGAGCTACTCGCACCTCTCGCCGCGGCTGGCGGTGGGGGACTCTGAGCCGGATCGCAACCTCGCCCTCGAACTCGTCCGCGTGACCGAGGCGGCCGCCATCGCGGGCGGCGCCTGGGTAGGCCGAGGTGACAAGAACGGTGCCGACGGTGCCGCTGTCGACGCCATGCGCTCCCTGCTCGACACCGTGAACCTCAACGGGGTGGTGGTCATCGGAGAGGGAGAGAAGGACGAAGCCCCGATGCTCTTCAACGGTGAGCGGGTCGGCAACGGCGCCGGTCCCGAAGCCGACGTCGCCGTGGACCCCATCGACGGCACCCGCCTGACGGCGCTGGGCTACAACAACGCGCTGGCCGTTCTGGCGGTCGCGGAGCGCGGCTCCATGCTTGACCCCTCCGCGGTGTTCTACATGGACAAGCTCGTCACGGGTCCCGAGGCGGCCGACATGGTGGACCTCCGCCTGCCCGTGAAGCAGAACCTGCACCTCATCGCCAAGGCCAAGGGCAAGAGGATCAACCAGCTCAACGTGTGCGTGCTGGATCGGCCCCGCCACGCGAAGCTCGTGGAGGAGATTCGGGACGCCGGCGCCCGCACCCGCTTCATCATGGACGGCGACGTCGCCGGCGGCATCGCCGCAGCCCGAGAAGGCTCGGGTGTGGATGCGCTCATGGGGATCGGCGGCACGCCGGAGGGCATCGTGACCGCCTGTGCGATCCGCGCGATCGGCGGCGTGATCCAGGGGCGCCTGGCTCCGACCGACGAAGCCGAGCGGGAGGCTGCCGCCGCGGCCGGCCACGACGTCGACGACATCCTTACCACTGATCAGCTCGTCACCTCGGACAACTGCTACTTCGCCGCCACGGGGATCACCGACGGCGATCTGCTCCGGGGGGTCCGCTACGAGGGGGATCGGGTCACCACGCAGTCCATCGTCATGCGCGCCAAGTCCGGGACGGTTCGCACCGTGGAGGCGGAGCACCAGGCTCGGAAATGGGAGTCCTACACCCGCGCGTGATGACGGCGCCCCTCGCGGTCCTCCACGCCCCTGGTCAGCCAGCCCTTCCGGCTCCGTCCGTCATGTACTAGCGTGACCCGCGTCATGAAGCGCCGACGGACTCCGTGAGTGGTCACCGCCGGCGCCCTGGGGTTCTTTGAGGCGCCTGGAGACGGGCGGAGAGGGGCGAACTGTGGTCGGACGTCGGAGGTTCGGAGCGGGAGCAGCACTCGGGCTGGGAGCGTTGCTCCTGACCACGGCGGGGTCCGGCGTCGCGTCGGCCCAGGGGTCGCCGCCCGTGGATGACGTGATGGGCAACGCCCACGAACGGGCCCGGAGTGTGGTGGAGGCACTTGAGGTTCCGGCAGCGGACAGGATGGCGGCCACCGAGTACTGGACGCCTCGGCGCATGGCGCAGGCGCGTCCGCCCGTGCCGCATGTGGCGGAGAACGCTCAGGCCCGGATCCGCGATGTCTTCTCCGGCGCGCACTCCGGGACCCCGCGGACGGTCTCGTCGGCTGCGCCGTCGCCGCTGGTGGTGGCGGCAGGATCGCAGAGCAGCCTCGGTGACCCCTCGTCCGTTCCACACGTGGGCAAGGTCTTCTTCTCGACGCCGTCTGGGGACAAGGTCTGCTCGGCCAACCTGGTGGCATCCGAGAACCGCTCCACCGTGGCGACCGCCGGGCACTGCCTGCACGACGGCGCCGGGGGAGGCTTCGCGGAGAGGTTCGTGTTCGCCCCGGCCTATGACGAGGGGGAGTCGGAGCATGGAGTCTGGGCGGCGACCGAGCTGGTGGCCTCCCAGCAGTGGGTGTAGACCAGCGACCTGGAGCACGACTATGCCTTCGCCGTGGTCGAGGAGAAGAACGGCAGGACCGTCCAGGACGAGGTCGGCGCGTCCTCTCCCATCACGTTCAACGAGTCCCGTGGGCTCGACTACATCGCTTACGGGTATCCCGCTGCGGCGCCGTATGACGGGCAGACGCTGCGCCGGTGCGAGGGAACGGCCAGCGATGACCCCGCCGGCCGCAGCACCCAAGGCATCGACTGCGACATGACCGGCGGGGCCTCCGGTGGTCCATGGTTCCTCTCAGGGGGCGAGCAGAACTCTGTGAACTCGTATAAGTACGACGCCGACCCCGACTCCATGTATGGACCGTACTTCGGTGACGGGGCTGAGCAGCTCTACGACCACGCCTCGTCGAAGTGACGGCGGCTCCCACCTCCTGCCGGGGCGCTCGATGCATTCTGCAGGGCTCTGACCTGGCGTGATGATTCCTGACGCCGCATCCGCGGTGTCAGGGCCCAGCTCATGTGACTGTGGAGTTACTTTCTTCCCGCAACCTCTTCACAGATGTGAATCACGTTGCTACTGTGTCGTAGGTCACGGCCAGAGATCCGGCCGTGATGATTCCATGACACTCCTGAAAGGGGAGAACAAGCATGAGCATCAGGCGAATCATGAGCCTGGGCGGTGTCCTCGGACTGAGCGCTGCCGCACTGGTGACGGCGACCCCCGTCGCGGCAGACTCCACGACATACCCGGGGCAGGGGGCGGGCCCGGACCAGGCAGAGGTCGAGGCCGTGCCGGACGCAGAGCAGGAGGCCGCGGAAGAGTACTGGACTCCTGAGCGCATGGCCGAGGCCGAGCCGGTGGAGACGGAGCTCCTCGACGAGATCGACGGGGCCAGCCTGCAAGACGTCTTCAGTGACATCGAAGCGGCGAACCCGCGCACGGTGTCCCCGCACCGCAGCCAGTTGCAGAACCCGGCCGACAGCCCGCATATCGGCAAGGTCTTCTTCTCCACCAACCAGGGCGACTTCGTCTGCTCCGCCAACATCGTGGCCTCGGCGAACCAGTCCACGGTGGCCACCGCGGGGCACTGCCTGCACGACGGAAACGGCGGCCAGTTCGCACGCAACTTCGTCTTCGCCCCTGCCTACGACTACGGCGAGTCCGAGCACGGCGTGTGGGCCGCAGAAGAGCTGGTGACCTCCGCCGAGTGGGCGAACCGCGGCGACTTCGAGCATGACTACGCCTTCGCGGTCCTCGAGACCAAGGGCGGCACCACCGTGCAGCAGCAGGTGGGGACGGCGTCGCCGATCGCCTTCAACCAGCCGCGCGGCCAGTACTACAGCGCCTACGGCTACCCGGCCGCCGCGCCCTTCAACGGCCAGGAGCTCCACAGCTGCCACGGCACCGCCACGAACGACCCGATGGGCAGCAGCACTCAGGGCATCCCGTGCAACATGACCGGCGGCTCCTCCGGCGGCCCCTGGTTCCTCGGTCAGGGGACCGGCGGTGCCCAGAACTCTGTGAACTCCTACGGGTACACCTTCCTGCCGGACGTGATGTTCGGGCCGTACTTCGGCTCCGGGGCAGAGCAGCTCTATGACTACGCCTCCACCCGCTGAGGACGGCGTATCATCGGGGCTCAGGCCCTGAGGAGAGGATGACACGATGACGACCGTCGAGGGACACCTCAGCTCATCACCCGGCGACGACGCCGAGGAGGAGGCGCCCTCGGCGGTCGTCTCACATCGCCCGGAGCAGGACCCGGAGCAGGTCCGCGCCTACTGGACCGAGAAGCGACGCCGGGCCGCCCGCCCCCGACCGATGACGCTCCAGGGTGACAGGAAGAAGGACGACGGGGAGTCCACGGATCAGAGCGCCGACGACGGCACTGCACCGGGGGCGGCGACGAACACCTCCGACTGACCCTCGGAGGTCAGCACAGCTCGCTCTCCAGCGGTCAGGAGGACGGACTCGCCGGCGCCCACTGCGATCTCTGAAGCTTCGCTCCGAAGCAGGACCTCGCCGCGGAGGCACAGCACGACGGCGGGACCGTCTTGGGGAGCCCAGGTCGCGGTGTCGCCGTCGTCCAGCTCCAGACGGTCCAGTCGGAACTCCTCGCACGGCGGGGCGTAGCGGTGCCACCGCTCCGAGACCGGTTCGGGCGTGCACCACGGAAGCGGCAGCACGGCAGGGGTCGTGACCGCCAGCAGCTCATCGACGTCCACCGGTTTGGCGGTGAGCCCGCCGCGCAGCACGTTGTCGGAGCTGGCCATGATCTCCACCGCCACTCCGTGCAGGTAGGCGTGCAGGTTTCCGGCGGGCAGGTACAGGGCCTCACCGGGGGAGAGGTCCACCCGATTCAGCAGCAGGGTGACGATCACCCCGGGGTCGCCCGGGAAGGCGCCGCCGGCGCGCCGCAGCGTGTCCGCCGCCCCGTCGCAGAGCGCAGAGCCAGGGCGCACGGACTTCAGGGCGGGCACCACGAGGTCTGCGGCCTGCGCGAAGCCGCCGTGCGCGTCCCGCAGGATCAGCTCCAGGGCCTCTGCCAGGCGCTCGGCCTCCAACAGAGTCCGCAGCTGATTCAGCGCCTCGTCCACTCGTGCGGTGTCCGCCGGGCCCTCCGATCCCGTGCCCGCGGTGCGGAGCAGGTCCGCCACGGCGGCGACGTCGGCGGCGGCCTCGGGGCCGGGCCGGAATCCGCACAGGGCCGAGAAGTGCTCGACCGCCACCACCAGCTCAGGCTTGTGGTGGGCGTCCACATAGCGGCGACTTGGGGAGTCCAGCGGAACCCCGGCGGCCTCCTCCGCCGCGTAGCCGGCCCGGGCCCGTTCGGCGGTGGGGTGGGTTTGGATGGACAGGGGCTGTTCTGCCGCCAGCACCTTGAACAGGAAGGGGAGCTCCGGGAGGTCACCGAGCATCTCCGGACGGTGTGCCGGGAGATGGTCGAGGCTGATCCGGGCGCCGTCGAGGAGCACCTCTGACGGCGCGGCCGGGTGGGCGCCCATCCACAGTTCGGCCTGCGGCCCGTCGGCGGGCATGCCGAAGAGCCGCGGGAAGGCGGTGGCGGAGCCCCAGGCGTAGTGCCGCACGGGGTTGGTCATCCTGAGCATCGCGAGAACATTACCAGCGGGGAGGCCATGATCCGTCCGATTCCGGGCCTCGTCCAGGGAACTGTGGTCAACCTCCCAGGAAGCCGCCCGGCGCGGCCGCCCCTGTCCTCAGCGCAGCGGCGTGCACTCGTAGTTGCTGGACGCCGCCTGCTCCAGGACTCCCGTCTGTCCGGCGTCCTGCAGGTCGCGCAGGTACTCCGCCGTCAGCGGGGAGCCGTCCGGTTGGGTCGGCATCTCGACCTCGTTGTCCTCGATGGACGGTTCGTCGTCCTCCGCGGCGTCGCGGGTCTCTACCGACGCCGGCACCGTGCCTGAGGCGGAGGTCCCGCCGCTCGGAGATCCGGTCCCGGGGGAGAACGTCACCGTGCCCACGGTGGTGCCGACGGCTCCGAGGGAGCCGAACCAGCCGCCGTCGTCCTCTTCGTTCTCGATCAGTTCGTCCACCCGCTGGTGGATCTGGTCGAAGTCAGGGTAGGTGGAGAACTGCTCCCCGGCGGTGCCGAAGTCGGGGGCGCCCAGCACCAGGCGCTGCGGCTCGCGCTCCTTGGCGTCCACCGCGAGGTCGAGGAAGGAGCCCAGCTGGTGCTGCGGCAGGTTGGTCTCCACCACCTGCTCGCCGGCGTCCATGATCTCCGTGAACCGGGTCAGCAGGGTCTGCGGATTGAACTGGGCGACCATCGCCTGTTGGATGCACTGCTGGCGCTGGATGCGGTTGTAGTCCGAGGAGAAGGTCCGGGACCGGGCGTAGGCCAGGGCGTCCTTGCCGCTGAACGTGTATTCGCCCGGGCCCCACCAGTTGTCGCCCCAGGTGCCGTCCGGACGCGGGCCCCGGTAGGGGACCCAGCCGCCGGAGTCGACGGTGACCCCACCCATCGCGTCGATGAGCTGGGCGAAACCGTCCATGTCCACCATCACGTAGCCCTTGACCTCGAGGTCCAGGATGCCCGAGGCGGCGTCCATCATGGCCTCGGCGCCCGGGTCCTCGGCGTCGGGGTAGAGGTCCTGGTGCTGGTTCATCACGTCCGTGTACAGGAAGTTGATGATGCACTCATTGCCGCAGCTGTACCCGTCCGGATGCACATCCCACAGCGGGGAGTCCTCGCTGAACTGCGCGTTCTGGAAGTTCCGCGGGATCGAGATGAGGATGGACTCGCCGGTCCGCTCGTTCACGCTGACCACGTGGATGGAATCCGGGCGCAGGCCTTCCCGGCCCTCCCCGGCGTCGGCGCCGAGGAGCAGGAAGTTATAGCGGCCGTCGACGGCGTCGATGGCCGGACCGGAGCCGAAGATCCCGGAGAACGACTCGCGCGACTGGTTCACCAGATGCGCCCCGTAGCCCAGCGAGCCGGAGGTCACGACCATCAGCACCACCGTGGCCACGGTGACGATCGGTTTCAGGCCGGGAGCCAGGGTGGACAGGCGCAGCAGCCGGAAGGTGTCGATCCACAGCACGGCCCACCCGACGGCCAGCGCGACCAGCAGCACGGCGACCAGCCACATCACGAAGGGCCGCGTCATCAGGCCCAGCAGCAGTCCGCGCAGGGTGAAGAACATCACGACGCCGACCAGCACCACCGCCCACACGCTCACCGTGACGGTCAGCGCCTTGCGCCCGAAGCCGCGGTGCCCGGCTGCGATCTGCGCCGCACCCGGGACGACCAGTGTCAGCGCGAGCAGCAGCACCGCCCGACGGGTGCGGTCGGTGACGGAACCGTCCTCCGGCCGCCGGACGACGTCCGGCTCGGTGGAGAAGCGGTGATAGGTGACGGTGGGGTCGCTCATCGCTCAGGAATGGGTGTGACGACGGCGGTACGTGGGCAGCTCGGCGGCCTCGTCGCGCAGGGCGGCGCCCTTCGCGTGGGCCTGCGCGGCGAGGTCGGCGGCGAACTCGACCAGCTGCTCCCGAAGTCGGGCGGCCAGTTCACCGTCCCCGGCGGCCAGGGTGCGCGCCGCCAGCAGACCGGCGTTGCGGGCGCCTCCCACGGAGACCGTGGCGACCGGGACGCCGGCGGGCATCTGGACGATCGACAGCAGCGAATCCATGCCGTCGAGATGCTTCAGCGGTACGGGGACCCCGATGACAGGAAGCGGGGTGACGGAGGCGAGCATGCCGGGCAGGTGCGCCGCACCCCCCGCTCCGGCGATGATCACCCGCAGGCCGCGCTGGTGGGCGGTGCGGCCGTAGTCGATCATCTCCTCGGCCATCCGGTGGGCGGAGACGACGTCGGCCTCGAATGGGATGCCGAACTCGTCGAGCGCCTCGGCGGCGGCCTTCATGGTGGGCCAGTCGGAGTTCGAACCCATCACGAGTCCGACCAGGGCGGTGGTGTCCTCGGCCATCGGTGCCGGTCCCTTCCTCAGGTGGTTCAGCGGTGGTCAGCGGTGGTCGTCAGTCGTCAGTGGTCGTCCCGGTGATGAGCGCGGCGGCGTGCAGCGCCCGGCTCTGCGCCCGGTCGAGCTCCGCGGCGGCGACGGCGACCTCCCCGGGCTCGGGGGCGAGCACCACATTGACGTGCCCGACCTTGCGGCCGGGGCGCGGCTCCTTGCCGTAGAGGTGGATCTTGGCCTCGGGGGCGTGCCGGGCGGCCTCGGGGACCCCGGCGTGCAGGTCTGAGGCGGAGGCGCCGAAGAGATTCTTCATCACAGTGCGGCCGCCCGGGCCGCCGATCGGGGCGGTGGAGCCCAGCGGCAGGCCGAGCACGGCCCGCAGGTGCTGCTCGAACTGACCGGTGACGGCGCCGTCCATGGACCAGTGCCCGGAGTTGTGGGGGCGCATGGCCAGCTCGTTGACGTAGACGCCGGCCCGCTCGCCGTCGGTGATCTCGAAGAGCTCGACGGCCAGCATCCCGGTCACGCCGAGCTTCTCCGCGATGAGCCGGGCGATGCTGGCCGCGTCCTCCATGTGGGTGGGGTGGGAGCGCGGGGCCGGGGCGACGACGATGTCACAGACGCCGTCGGTCTGGGTGGACTCCACCACCGGGTAGGCGCGGATCTCTCCGACGGCTGAGCGCGCCACCTGGGCGGAGAGCTCTCGGGTGAAAGGGATCTTCTCCTCGGCGAGCAGCCCGGTGCCCTGCTCCGCGGCGCGGTCGAACCAGTCCTGGGCGGCGGACGCTGAGGCGGAGGAGTCGATGATGCGCACACCCTTGCCGTCGTAGCCGCCGCGGGGGGTCTTCAGCACCACCGGCCAGCCGGTGTCGTCGCCGAAGTCGCGCAGCTCCGCGACAGTGTGCACCGCGGCCCAGTGCGGATTGGGCAGGCCGAGCTGCTCGACGGCGCGGCGCATGGCCAGTTTGTCCTGGGCGTAGAGCAGCGCCTCGGGTCCCGGATGCAGCGGGGTGCCCTGGGCGGTGAGGGCGTCGAGCACCTCGGCGGGCACATGTTCGTGGTCGAACGTGACGACGTCGACGTCGGCGGCGAAGGCCGTCACGTCCTCCACGCTGCGATAGTCGCCCAGTGTGGTGCGGGGGATGACCCGGGCGGCGGAGGCCTCGGCGCTGCCCGCCAGCAGGCGCAGCTCGACGCCGAGCTCGACGGCGGCCGGCGCCATCATGCGGGCCAGCTGCCCGTCGCCGAGGACGCCGACGCGGGGTGCGTCGCCGCGGGCCGCGGCGGACAGGTGGGGCGCGGTGTCAGGGGTGGGAGCTTCGGCTGCAGTCACAGTCCCTCATTATGGAGCATCGGGGGCGCGGCGTCGGTGATGGGACACGCACCCAAGGATCGCGGGGCCGCCGAGCAGGGGCCCGCTCGGCGTCGTGATTCTCCTCATACCGGGGGCATCCGCCAGGAAGCTCGCAGGGGACGTCCAGACGAGTCCGTACACTGGACGTCGGCAGGACGCCGCGGCCTCAGGGTCTGCCGGCCTGCCGTGTTCCCCCGTTTCCGCTGATGGAGTCTCCCCGGTCCATGATCTCCCGCCTCTTTGTCCGCATCCGTGACCTGTTCCTCGCCGTGTGGCGGGAGGTCGCGAAGTTCGGCGTCGTCGGCGGTGTGGCCTTCGTGATCGACTCCGCTGTGTTCCTGTGGCTGCTCAGCGGCCCTCTCGACGACTCGCAGCTCAAGGCGAAGGTCGTCGCCGGGGCTGTGGCCACCCTGTTCTCCTGGGTGGCCAACCGGTACTGGACCTTCCGGCACAGCCGCACCCGGGGCAAGATGCGGGAGCTGGTGATGTTCCTGCTGATGAACGCGATCGGGCTGGGCATCCAGACCGGCTGCGTGGGGGTGAGCAAGTATCTCCTCGGGATGGACTCCGTCACTCAGGTGTTCATCGCCGGGAACGTCATCGGGCTGGTGCTGGCCACAGCATTCCGCTTCTTCGCCTATAAGTTCTGGGTGTTCACCGGGGAGCCGGCGGAGCGTGAGGCCGGTCCGCACATGATCTCCGACCGGGAGCTGCTCACCGGCGAGATCCCGGTGGTCACCGGCTCGCACCGCACCACCGGCGAGGGCCTCAGCCGACCCCCTCGTTCCTGAGGATCGTCTCCCACTGCTGCGCGGGGATGCCCTCGGGGCCCGGCTGCACCAGCACGGCGGTGCGTCCCTGCGCCCACGCGCCGAGCAGCGCCGTCTCCGCGTCGTCGTCCCAGCGCACCGGGCTCCAGGTGCTCCAGCCCGCCGCGGCGTCGGCGACGTCGTGCAGCCCCTCCGCCGTGGAGCACAGCAGGTCCCGGGGCTCGCTCGGCACAGGCGGCAGCGCCACCTCCGGGAGTGCGCTCAGGAGCTGGTCCGGATGCTGGCGCACCTCAGCGGAGACGTCGAGCACCCACCCTGGCAGTGACGTGCCGACGGCGTCGGCGTAGGAGTCGTCCAGCAGGCCGGGGGACAGGGCGGCCAGCTCGGCGTCCCCCAGCGCGTCGGTGTCCGTCCAGTCCTCGGGGCGATCGGTGATGACCAACGCCGGTTCGCCGCCCGGGGAGCCCAGCGTCACCCGACAGCCGAGGGCGCCGGCGGCGAGGACGGCGGCGCAGGCCTTCCAGTGGGGCGCGCAGTGGATCAGCACGTCGGCGCCGTCGTCGAGCTCGACCTCCTCGCGCAGCAGACCGACGAGCTTGACCGCCCAGTTCTGCAGCACCCGTCCAGAGAGCTCCACCCGGTCCCCGTCGGGGCCGTACCAGACGACAGAGGGTCGCGGGCGGCCCCCCAGAAGCTCGAACAGCGCTGGGAAGTCCCTGGGCGCTTCGTGTGAAAAGGTGCTCAAGCTGAGCGGAGCCATGGAGTCCTCCTGTTCCGCCACACCGATCCCACAGTGGTCTTTGTGCGGCGTGTCGGGCGTCATGACGCGGATCGAAGCCTGTGGAGAGCGGCCTCACACCACTTGACGGATGGTTACTTACGCCAGTGTAATTAGGGGGTGACGGCGGCCCCGCCGCATGGTCGTCACAGACACCGTCACATGATTGTCCCGAACACCACTGACACGGATCACAGGGGAGGCCCTCCATGGGGAACGCACAGCGGCTGAGCGACGAGCAGCACGAGCAGTCTCGCGCCGCCCAGCGACCCGCTCTGGACGTCCCCGCCGACTGGTTCGTGGATCCGGCCGATCCGCAGGCCGCGGAGCGTCTGGAGCACGGCAAGGCCCTCGAGGATCAGGCCACGGCTTTCCTCGCCGCCCATGAGGAGGCGGAGAAGCAGTCCGAGGACGAGCCCCGCTCGGCACGGGCCGTCGAGGCCCCGGTGGCGCTCAGTGAGGCTCCTTCCCGTCGCACTGACCGCGAGCCCGAGGTCGAGGCGCCGCGTACCGAGACCTGGATCGGCCTGCCCTCCCTCATCCCCGCCGAGCAGATCGAAGGCGAGCTGGCCTGGCAGGTGGACGCTCTCTGCGCCCAGACGGACCCGGAGGCGTTCTTCCCGGAGAAGGGCGGCTCCACCCGGGATGCGAAGAAGGTCTGCGCCGCCTGCCACGTCAAGCAGGAGTGCCTGGACTACGCCCTGGCCAATGACGAGCGCTTCGGCATCTGGGGAGGTCTCTCCGAGCGCGAACGCCGCAAGCTGCGGAAGCGAGCGATCTGATCGCCGCCACCCTGAGCCCGCGCATCGCCGCTGTCGTCCTGCACGGCGGCGGCGATTCCTCGTCTGAGGCCCGAGAGTCCCCGCAGGCACTGCAGGAGGCCATTGAGTCCCAGACGCGCGCGCCCGACCACGTGGTGGAGCTCTCCGCCGCAGGCTTCCGAGGACCTCAGGACCTCTCCCGATCCCTGCGCTCCCACCTGATCCGTGACCGGGCCACGGCGGCCCGCACCACCGGCCCCGGACCCGGCGGAAGCCGGGTGACCTCTCTGTGGCGGCAGCTGGAGCGTCGGCTGCCCGAGGGATTCTCCGACGCGGCCGACTGGTTGTGGATCCTCCCCGAGGACGCCGCCCCGGAGCCTGGAACTCTCGCGGCGCTCGAGGAGCGGCTGTTCACGGTCACCGACGAGGAGACCCACCCGGACATCCAGGTCATCGGCGCCAAGCAGCTGGATCCGGGTGATCGCCTGGTGGACGTGGGGCTGTGGTCCGCCCGCTCCGGGGAGGTCATCCCGCTCAACGAGCCGAAGGAGCTCGACCAGGGCCAGTACGACGGCCGCGACGCCGTGCCCGCGGTGGCCCCCCACGGCATGCTGGTGCGCGCCTCGCTCTTCGGCGCCCTCGGCGGCTTCGACCCGACGCTCCCGGCCGACTACGCGGCGGCCCAGTTCTGCCGCCGCGCCCGCGAGGCCGGGGCGCATGTCGTCGTCGCTCCGGACGCCCGGATCAGGCGGCTGGATCCTCCGCCGCGGACGGAGGTCCACCGTCTGGGCGGCATGCTGCATCTGCCGAGTCCTGCGCGGCGGGCCCAGGTCCGCCGACGGCTCGCCGAGGCGCCGGCGGCCGCCGTGCCGCTGCTGTGGCTGGGCCAGTGGCTGGCCGCCGTGCTGCGCGCCGTCGTCCTCACCGCGGTGAAGGCGCCGGATGCGGCTGTCGCCCAGCTGGCCGCCACGGTGGTCGCTCTGCTCGACCCCGCCACGATCCTCCATTCCCGGCGGTTCATCCGCCAGGGACGCCGGGCCGCAGGAGCGCCCCCGGCGTCGCAGCGGCGTCGGGTCCAGCGTGCCGCACGCCTGGATGCGGCCGCGCTGCGCGCCCATCGGCGGCGGCTGCCCACCGCGGAGACCGTCGCCCCGCAGCATGCCGGCTACGGCTTGGCGGGGGCACGGACCGTCGATGAGGACGACCATGACGCGCTGCTCGGCCAGGACTCCGCCCACGGCGAGTTCGATCAGATGCCGACCCGACGCTCCGGCGACCGCCTGGGCCTGTTCCTCATGCTGCTGGGCCTGACCGGGATCTCCCTGCTGGTCTTCCGTGATCTGCTCACCGCCGAGGCGCTGACCGGTGGCGCGGCGTTGCCGGTGACGCCGTCCACGGCCGAGATCGCCGCGTCCACGGTCAGCCTCATCGCCCCGGAGGGTCTGGGCGCCCTGGCCGGCGCGGATCCTTTCGCTCTGGTCCTGCTGATCCTGTCTCTGCTCACCGGCGGCCACGCCTCCCTGGTGCTGGTGTGGCTGACGGTGCTGGCCCTGCCGCTGGCCGGGCTGACCGCCTGGCTGGCTTCACGGCTGGTCACCGATCGGGCCACCGTACGGGTGGTCGCGGCGCTGCTCTGGGTGGGGGTGCCGAGCCTGCACATCGCGCTCGGTGAGGGCCGGGTGGGTGTCGTGCTGGTCCACGTGCTGCTGCCGCTGGTGCTGCTCGCAGCCGTCCGGGCTCTGGACCTGGACCCTTCCGGCCGCGGCTCCGGGCTGTACGCCGCCTCCTGGGAGCACGCGGCGGCAGCCGCGCTGCTGCTGGCCGTGGTCACCGCCGCGGCGCCGATCCTGCTGGTGCTGGCGGTGCTGGTCTGCGTGGTGGGCGCGCTGGTGCTGCGCCGTCGGGGCCGGGTGCTGTGGCTGATGCCGCTGCCTTCGCTGGCTCTGGCCGCGCCGATGCTCGGCTCGGCCCTCCTGACCCGCCAGAACGTCGTGGCGGTGCTGCTCTCCGATCCGACCCGCCCGATCAGCGCCGCGGATGCGCCCCTGTGGCAGCAGCTGCTCGGCCACTCTCGACCCTTCGATCCGCTCGCCGGCCTGCAGGGGAGCGCCATCCCGGAGCTGTTCACCGGGGACCTGTGGAGCCTGCGGCTGGCGCTGATCGTCGGCGCTCCGCTGCTGCTGGTCGCCCTGCTGGGAATCGCCACCGCCACCGCGCGGAGCACCCATGCCCTCGTCGCGGGCGCGGTGCTTCTGGGCGCCCTGGGGCTCTCCGCGGCGGCGTCGCGCCTGGCCGTTGCGGACGACGGCGTGGCCCTGATCCCCGCCGACGTCGGACCGCTGGTCACGGTGATGGCCTTCTGTCTGCTGATCGCCGCCGTCGGGTCCCTGGACCGGCTGCCGCGTGCGTTGCCCCGCTGGGGCGCCACGGCGGCGCCGGTGGCCGCCACACTGCTGGTCCTGGCGGTGGTGGCGTCCTTGGGCTCCTGGGCGGTGCCGCGGGCCCTTCCGTCGGTGCATCTGACCGGCGAGGCGCTGACCCCGGTGAGCCAGGACCTCGTGCAGATCGCCCCGGGGCAGGTGCGGCAGGTGCCCGCCACCGCGGCCGACCAGGGCACCGGGCCGGCGCAGCAGCGCACCTTGGTGCTCGACGCCGGCAGCGAGGGCGTGGTCGGCGAGCTCGTCTCCGGCCAGGGACGCATGCTGGACGCGCAACGCGCCGTGGTGACCGCCGGGGGTGTGCCGGACCGACAGCTCAGCGCCGGGGACCGTCGGCTGGGGCAGCTGGTCGCCTCGCTGGTGACCCCCGGCTCCGGGGAGGTGGGTCCCCTGATGGAGGAGCTCGGGGTCGGGCATGTGCTGATCCGTTCCGTCGAGGACTCACCGTTGGTGGACGCCGTGGACACCGCCTCCGGCCTGATCGCAGTCGGCCCCACCGACCGTGGGCTGCTCTGGCGGGCCGAAGTGCCGGAGGACCGGGAGGTCCTCACCACGGAGGAGGTGGAGGGTGCCTCCACCTCCTGGGCCCGACTGGTGGACCAGTACGGGCAGACGGTCGCCCTGCTGCCCTCCCAGGACGGACAGGTGGAGGTGGAGCTCGAGGGACTCCGCGACGCCGAGGGTCAGCCCCTGGCGGGGGAGGAGGATCTGATGCTGCGGATGGCCACGGCGCAGGCCTCGGGCTGGACCGCACAGCTCAACGGGAAGGACTTGGAGCCGGCACCGGGCGGCACGTGGGCGCAGAGCTTCCACCTGCCCGCCGGAGAGGCCTCCGGTGTGCTGACCGCCTCGCATTCGAGCCCGTACCGGTGGCCGATGCTCGGCCTGGTGGGAGGGTTCCTGCTGCTGGTGGTGCTGATCGCAGTGCCGCTGCCCCGCGGGGCCCGACTGCTCCCGGTGGCCGGCGATGAGGAACTCGCACGGATGGCCGGACGGCACACGGCCGGGCGATCCGCAGATGGACAACCTGACGGACGAGGGGAGCGGCCATGAACGCGCGGACGGTCCGTCGCCACCTCCGTCAGGCGAAGAGACAACGCCGCCGCGAGGAGGCAGAGCAGCGTCGCCAGGCCACCGGGCGCAGCACCCGACCTCCCGGGTCGGGAGCGCGGGTGCTCGCCGTCGTCGTCGCGGCGGGCGTGGCAGGGATCGCGGTGGGATCGGCGGTGCAGGACCCGCGCGGGGAGACGTGGGAGCCGGCGCCGGTGGATGCGGCTGCGTTCCCGGCTGCGGGATCGGGCACGGCCCACGTCTGCCCGCCGATGCCGGGGCTGGCCGCCTCGCTGACCACCGACGGGCTGCTGCAGTACCGGCAGCGCGACGACTCCGCGCTCGGTCGCTTCCAAGCCCTGGTGCTCGCCGCCGACGACGCCGGCACCTTCCCGGCGGCCGCGTGGGCACAGCTGGGCGAGCGGTATCGGGTGAACACCACCGAGCTGACCGAGGCGGAGGAGACCGTCACCGGCGACGTGGTCTATGACGTCCTCGGCGCGATGACCCGCACACCGTTCCTGGAGATCGAGGCGCTGCCCGAGGGAGCCTCCGGCGCCGCCGCCGCCCGGTACACCTACGCCGCCGACACCGGACCAGTGACCGGTCTGGCCACCCGGGACTGCACGGTCCCGCAGCGCTCCCACTGGTTCTTCGGCCCTGAGCTCGGCGCTGGGGCCACCGCCCTGCTGACCTTGGCCAATCCGTACGACCGGCCCGCCACCGTCGAGGTGGTCGGCTATGACACCGACGGGCACCGGGGCTCCTCGGGGACCCGGACTCTGGTGGTGCCGGGGGAGACGGTGCGCACCGTGAACCTCGCCGCCCTGGCGGGCACGGACGCCGAGCTGGGGATCTCCGTGGAGTCCTCCGGAGCCCCCGTGACCGCCCAGGTGCAGTCCTCGCGGGCGGTGGGCCTGACCGGTCAAGGGGTGGACTTCCTGCCGGGGATCTCGGCACCGGACACCGAGCACGTGATGCCGGGGGTCCCGGTGCCCGAGTCCACCGAGGACGACCCCGCCGCTCGGCCCGCGGAGCTGTGGATCCACTCCGCCGGACAGTCACGGACCACCCTGGAGCTGCAGGTCTACGGCGACGACGGCGTGGAGCTGCTGGACAACCCGGCCGTGTTCACCGTGGAGCCCGGCGAGGTGGACGCGGTCCCGCTGCAGGGGCTGGAGGCCGGGGTCTACGACGTCGTCCTCCGATCCGATGAGCCCACCTATGCGGCGGTGTCCAGCCACGGCGTGGCCGGAGGAGACGGCGACTCCGCGACGGACTTCTCCTGGCAGGCCTCCGCGGTGCCGCTGACCGAAGGCTCCGGGACGATCATCCCGGATGTGGGTGAGTCCTCGCTGCGGCTCACCAGCCTGCAGGTGGAGGGCCAGGTGGCCTATCGGCTGGTGGAGGCGGACGGCACATTCTCCGCGGCGGAAGAGGTGACCGTGCCTGCGGAGGGGGCATTGACCCTCGAGCCGGAGGACCTCGGCGACGCCGTCGCCGTCGTCGTGGAGGAGACTGCTCCGGGGCTGTATGCGGCGCTGACCACCCAGGATGAGGGAGGGCTCGCGCTGAGCACCGTAGACCTGCTGCGGGACCCGGACCGGACCGTGCCGGTGCGGCTGCGGCACTGACCCGTTCTGCGGACCCGAGTCCGCCGGTGCGCCTCCCGGTCCTTGTCCGTGACGTCGGCTAGGGTGGTGCACCGTGGATTCCTCGCGACGATGCACTCGAAGCGGCTGTGGGCGACCGGCGGTCGCCACGCTGACCTACAGCTATCAAGACTCCACGATCGTGGTGGGGCCGATGAGCGTGTACTCCGAGCCCCACAGCTATGACCTGTGCGGCCACCACGCGGACACGGTGAACCCGCCGCGCGGCTGGGAGGTCATGCGCCTGGACTACCCCTCGACGCCCGCGGAGCCGCCGGACGACCTGCTCGCCCTGGCGGATGCGGTCCGCCACCGTGACGACGACGCCGGCGCCGGGGCGCGTCCGGCCGGCCGGGCCACCTCCGGCGAGGACACCGGGTCCCACGCCCCGGGCACGCTGCCGACTCGGGAGAGCCGCACGCGCCTGGAACCGCCTACTCCGGAGGCGGCCCTCACTCGGGGTCATCTGCGTCTGCTCAGGGACTGAGGTCCGCAGGGTCTCCCGAGTCCAGCGAGGCTGAGGCAGTTCGATTGACGTGCATGATCCGCACGTGGACACGCTCCGGTTCCACTTCCAGCATCGCCGCGGCCGTTCGGACCACGGCGTCTGCCACCTCCGAGGCAGGACGTGTGCCGTCGGTGTGGCAGTCGATGTAGACCTCGCGGACGCCGCCCCGGGAGACGACGTCGATCCCGGTGGCCCGCTCGTCAGTATCCGGGCGCAGCAGCGACCGGGTCGCCGAGGCGAGGATCTGCCGAAACCCTGGCACCACCTGGGCGGCACCCGGAATCTGTTCGACCGCGGCCACGAGCCGCTGCTCAGCAGACAGATGATCTTCAGACGTCATGGATGTCCTCCACCTGGATGTCCAGCGATGTCAGATGGGAGCCGACCAACTCACCCACTGCCTGGGCGATGCGGCTCCGGAGCATGGCGTCGACGGCGGGCACGGAGATGTCATGCTGAATGGTCACCGAGACCTGCACGCTCAGAGCCGACGGCCCGGGCGAGCCATCGGCGTCGTCCCCGGAGTCGTCGACGTCGACCCGCACACGACGGGCGACGAGGCCGGGCTCCTGGTCGGCAGCATCGCGGATGATCTTCCGGATCGTCGCGGTGAGCATCTCGAAGCGGTGGCCTGATGGGGTGGACAGTTCGGTGGTGGGTCCGAGCACCGATTCCCGCTGCACGATGTCCATGACGCGATTTCGCAGTGAGTCCAGCGTGCCAGTGATGTCGGCGTCGTCTTCGCGGAACTCGTCGATGACGCCCTGAAGCCGGTCGTAGCTGGCGCCGAGGGCTGCCTCGTCGAGTCCGGGGTCGTCGGCGTCATGGCGTGGACGGTCGGTCATGCCCATCCCTCCATTCCCCTGACGATCGTCGCTCGGGCCCGGTGGATCCGGCCCCGGACGCTGCCTTCGGTGCTGTCCATCACCTGCGCGATCTCGGCGTAGGACTGACCATGGACCTCGTACAGCAGCCACGCCAGCCGCTGCTCCGCGGGCAACGTGGTCAGCACCCTCTCCAAGTGACGCACAGCTGCCCCGCGCTCCGCCGTCTCCTCCAGCGACGGGGCGGTGGAGACGACGTCCGCGAAGTCGGCCGGATCCGCGGCCGCAGTGCGCTGCCGTTCCCTGCGGCGGATGACGTCGATGCAGGCGTTGCTGGTCAGCCGATAGATCCAGGTTCTGAACCGGTCGGTGTCCTCCAGGGTATCGAGTCGGCGCCAGACTGTCAGGAAGGTGTCCTGCACGATGTCCTCGGCCTCGGAGCGATCCCGCAGCATCCGCACCGCCAGACGCAGCAGGGGCGCCTCGTAGGCGTCCAGCAGCTGCTCGAAGGCAGCGACGTCGCCGTCCTGCGCCCGCGCGACCACCGTGGCCTCGTCGACGAGCGCCGGAGGTTGGAGCGCCTGCCTGCTTCTCATGCGCATATGTTACCCCTGAGTCAGGCGTTGTGGGACGGCAGGGGTGCGGAGACGGCACCGGAAGAAATCTTCGCCGAAGACCGTGAGGATTCGCCCAGGCGGACGTCTCCACTGGTGTCAACGTCTCGCAGAACAGGCGGCGAGACCGCACACGAAGGAGAACAGCATGGCAGAGAACCGTCAGAGCGCCACCCCATCCGCCGTTGCTCAGAACAATTCGGGCAGCACGGGGAAGGCAGTGCAGGCTTCCCGGCCGGAGCAGCCCGCTGACAGCCCACTGGTCACGGCCTACGGCACCACCACGGTCGAGGAGACGGTGGTGCAGAAGCTCTCCGGCATCGCCGCACGCGAGGTGCCGGGCGTGTACGCCATGGGCAGCGCAGCCCGCCGAACCTTCGATGCCATCTCGGAGCGGATCCCCGGGTCGAAGACCCAGGTCAGTGGAGGCGTCTCCGTCGAGAAGGGCGAGAAAGAGACCGCCATCGACCTGACCGTCATCGTCGAGTACGGCGCCGCTGTGGTCGAGGTGGCGGAGACCATCCGTCGCAATGTGATCCGGGCAGTGGAGCACGGAACCGGGCTGAAGGTCGTCGAGGTCAACATCACTGTCGCCGACGTGCACCTGCCGGAGGACGAGGACGACAGCGACGACCACGATCTTGCCTGAGCGTCGACCTGCTGGAGAGGAGCGCAACATGAACACGACCATCGCAGGCCTCTTCGTCGGCCTCGTGCTGGGTCTCGTCGCCGTCTTCGCCGGTTTCCTGGCCATGCTGGGCGTCGCGTTCTTCGCCGCCCTGGGACTGGTGGTCGGTGCGGTCCTTGAGGGGCGGCTCGACCTGGCCAGGTTGCTCTCTGGTGAGAGGGCTCGGCGATGAGCACCGCAGAACCCGCCGGCGGGCGTCTCGTGGTCCACGAGGCGGTGGTGGAGAAGTCGGCTGCCCAGGCGGCCTCGGAACTCCCTGAGGTCTGGGCCGCAGGACGGGGTCTGCTGGGTCTGCGCACTGTGGACCGCAACACCCGGCCCCAGGTGGAGGCGACCCTTGCCGGCGACACCGTCGCCTTGGCGGTGCGCCTGGCCCTGCCGTACCCGATCCCGGTGCGCGAGGTCACCGAGTCTGCTCGGCGGCATCTGCGGGACCGGGTGGAGACCCTCACCGGTCTGAGGGTGCGTCTGGTCGATCTCCAGATCGAGCGGATGGGGTCCTCCCGACGCCTCGCCACCGGGGACGGCGGAGGAAGGAGGCTCGCATGACGCGAGGGCATCTGACCAGACGCAGGCCACAGCGGGTCATAGCCTCCTGGATTGTCGGCGTCGCCGTGCTCATCGTGGCGGGACTGGCCGGCTGGGCCTCCGGACTGCTCCTGGCCGGAGAGCGGGTGTCCGCCCTGGAGACCGCCGGAACTCTCAGCTGGGAGTCACCAGGGACGCTCGCCCTGGGCGCCGTGCTGCTGCTGGCCGGTCTGCTGGTCCTCTGCGCCGCAATGTGGCCGGGCCGGCCCGTGGTCTCCTCGATCGAGTCCGCGGGTCTCGGATCCGACAGTCCCATCGATGACCTGCAGTGCGCGGTGACCACGCGGGGTCTGGGGCGTCTGGCGGAAGGAGAGGCACAGCGTACCGACGGCGTGACGGCGGTGCGAGCCCGTGCCACCGGGCGGCGTCTCACGGTGGAGGCACAGTCTGTCGCCGCTGAGCTCCCCGAGACGCGGCAGGAGATCCAGGACCGGATCAGCCAGAGGCTCCAGGGCCTTCAGCTGCGCAGGACGCCTCGGGTCGTCGTCCGCGTCCGGCGGGGAGGTGTCTCATGATCCTCCGATCTGCTGCGCGCAACCGGCTCTGGCTCGCCGTCATCGGACTCGTCTCTGTGCTCGCTGGGAGCGTCCTGCTGCTGGTGGGCACCGGGCTCGCCGCGGAGCTGGAACACCTGTTGCCTGACAGCGTGGTGCTCCCGTCGACCGGCCAGACCCTCGAGGAGGCGGTGGCAACGCTGGACTGGATGCCCGCGGTGGTCCTCACCGTGAGCGTCCTGGTGGCCCTGGGGGTGCTGGTCTGGCTCATCCGCGGTGTTCCCCGTCCTCCACGGAGTCCCGAGCTGCAGCTTCAGCAGGACGGAAGGACCGGAGTGACGGTGCTTCCGGCCAAGGTGCTCGCCTCTGCCGTGGAGGAGGCCGCCGAAGACGTCCCCGATGTGGTCAGCGCGGATGCCCATATCGGAGGTCAGGCGCGGCGTCCTCAGGTCATGCTCGTCGTGGAGGCTGAGGAGCGAGGAGACCTTGCGGAGCTTCTGGATCGACTGATCCAGGACGTCTGCGGTGACCTGGCGCGCTCCCTGGAGACGCGACTGGGCTCGGTCAGCATCGTCCTGGACCCCGTCCTGCGCACCCGAGCCTCCTCCACGGCCACTGTCACGCGTCCATCCCCTGGGGTGGAACTCAGGCGGCACGACGACGCACCCGTCGTGGGCCGCTGATCATCACCGTCTCCGCCCGGAGAATCACTTCTCATCTCAGAAAGTAGGCACTTTTCATGACCATCATCGGTTGGATCGTCGTCGGCCTGATCGCCGGCGCCCTGGCTCGTCTGATCCTGCCCGGCAAGCAGGGCGGCGGCTGGCTCAGCGCCATGCTGCTCGGCGTCGTCGGCGCGATCGTCGGCGGGCTGCTGTTCGGCCTGTTCGGGGGCAAGGGCGTGGGCGATGTGCTCAGCGACCCCTGGTCCTGGGGCTCGTTGGGCATCGCTGTGATCGGCGCGCTGGTGTTCTCCGTCGTCTGGGGCTTCCTGACGAAGCGCCGCTGACACCCTCGGCGGGTGCGGTCATACCAGTGACCGCACCCGCCGGTCGGTCGCTGCGGCGACCCACGAAACCTCAGACCAACGATGCCCGCCGGGCACGATCCACGAGCGGCCTTCTGGCGACGTATGTGCGACTGTCAGGCCTTGACCAGACTCCAGGAGGCACTCTCGGCGATGGGACATGCCCGCACAGCTCCGGCTGCAAGAGATGAACAGGCGAGAATCGACGTCGTCGCGGTACGCCCCCTGAGCGACACCGCCAAGCTCGCGCCGTGGTCCCCCGGGACGGTGACGTTCTCTGACGTGCCCGAGGGAGCAGCGCCCCGCCGTGACCGGATGATCACCGTGTCGGTCCACGAGCACCAGTTGTCGGCGGGACCACCGACGACGGCTCAGGTCGCCATCTCTGTCCACGAATCGGCGCCGATGAGCTACACGCATGCGCAGGCTGTGGGCCTGGCGATCTACGAACTTGCGGTGATCTGTGGAGGCACCGGCCCTGATGCATCCCCGTGTGCGGTGGATGCTCCCCAGACAGGCGAGATGGGTGCTGCGGTCGTTCGGGAGCCGGCGTGGACATTCGACGGCGTGCCGCCTGGGATCCTGTGGTCGCCGCCGTCGCTCATGTCCCAGTTCGACTCCGAGTTTCTTCACTTGGTTCCCCGCTGGTTCGCGTTCCGCAGGACGAGTCCAGCGGCGCGTCGCCTGATCGGCGACATCCTGCGCAGCGGGGGAATCAGCCCTGAGGGGCGGCTTGTCCTGCTGATCTCAGCGCTCGAGACGTTCTGGGCGACGACCACTGGTAGGAGCCTCCGTCAGCGCAAGGACATGCCCCTGAGATACAAACTTGCTGAGCTGGCCCAGTCGGCAGGGCCGCAGAGGGCCGGCCCGGACGAGGAAACCTCGTGTGTGCTGCTGCCGCAAGGAAGTTCGGCCTGGGCGGCACAGCTCGTGTCATTGAAGAATCAGCTCGCCCACAGCGGAAGGACACAGCCGGGAACGCCCGCCGTACTCGAGGAGCTGGCATGGCAGTCCTACACCGTCCTCCACCGTGCGTTGCTCCGTCACCTGAGCCGAGCCGCCATCGCCCCTGGAACCCAGACTCCATGAACGAACGTCCGACCATTCACACCCATACCGAGGAGATGATGTGACACCGAAGAATCATTCGCAGTCCGCGCCCGCACCTGCGGAGCAGGACGGGGCCCGACGAAGAGCCCCCCGAGCCGTACGAAGGGCCGTCGCGGTCGCAGGAGCGCTGTGTTTCGCAGTCGGCGCAACACTGACGGCGGCGACGCCGGCATCCGCCGTGGTGTCCACGGTGACGCCCGCTCCGAACCCTGCGTTGACAGATCAGTGTGAATTGGATGTGGCGGTCAGCATCGACCTGTCGAACTCCATCAGCAGCCAGCAGCTCGACGCACTGCGTTCTGGTCTCGTGGAGTTCTCACAGTCGCTGGAGGAGTATCCGGTTCGGCTGGCGTTCCACAACTGGGCGTCGTATGCGCCTGCTACGTCCCAGGCGTCGAATCAGCCCCTGGGACTCACCGATACTTCGGGCGCAGGATTGGAGACCATCGGCCAGCACGTGGATGGCATCCAGCGGCCAGGAACCATGCAGGGTGGCACGAACTGGGATCGCGCGTTTCAGGCGCTGAGCGGCGCTGGTGAGAGCTACGATGCTGTGCTCTTCGTGACAGACGGAAACCCGACCCAGTGGGGACTGCCGCCAAGGGGTCTGGGGAACGCCACTGATCAGGCCACGATCGATGCTGCCGTGACCAGCGCCAATCAGGTCAAGGAGGCCGGGACTCGCGTCATCGGCGTCGGAGTCGTCGACAACCTGACGCACTCCGAGTACGGCCTGTTTCACGAGCACATGCCCCAGGTCAGCGGTCCGCAGTTTGGCGACGACTACCTTGAAGTTGACTTCGCACGACTGCGCAACGCACTCATCGGTCAGATCGACAAGCAGTGTGCGGGCGTTTCGGTCGAGAAGAACGGTCTGTTCGTCGAGGGAGGGCCCGGGCACGCGGGAGATGATGTCCGTTACGAATTCACCGTGACCAACACCGGGGCACTCACACTGCGGGACGTTCAGCTGACCGACGCCTTGGAGGGAATCTCTGAGATCGAGTACGGAGAGTGGCCGGATGAGCCTCATGTCCTTGCGCCGGGACAGTCAGTCAGCGCGTGGGCAACATACACCGCCACTGACGCAGATGCGGACGCAGGGATCATCGAGAACCACGTGACAGTGGAGGGGACGCCGCCGAGCGAGGGCGATCCGGTGACGGACGAAGACGAGCACGAGCTCCCGGTAGAGTCCACGGACGGTGGCACTGAGGACGGTGGCACTGAGGACGGTGGCACTGAGGACGGTGGCACTGAGGACGGTGGCACTGAGGACGGTGGCACTGAGGACGGTGGCACTGAGGACGGTGG
>NZ_BAAAVT010000023.1:23853-38414 GCF_039534665.1 Nesterenkonia aethiopica
TGGCACGTTGGCCTCTACGGGGGTCACCGGTTTCGCCCTGTTGGCCATCGCAGCTGTGGCTGCTCTGAGCGTCGGCCTGGTCCTGGTCCGGCGCAGCAGGGTCCGGGCATGATGAGCTGAGGACCTGTCCCGATCCCGGTCCAGGACCAGGAGTGTGGCCCCCGCCGTTCATCGAAACGGCGGGGGCCACCTGTCTGGCCGGGCGAGTCAGCGGACGAGCCTGATGTGGAATATGGCCATCGCGGGCTCACTGTCCCGTTCGTCCCGCATCCTTGCGAATATGCTGGCCTTCTGGGATACGTCGGGTGATGGACTCTCCGCTGCAGTGGTTTGCTGTCGAGTGCTGAGCGGGCCGGCTCATAGCCAGGGCCCGCCCCGAACGCTCTGGTCGAGCGTCGGGGCGGGCCCTGTGCTGTCGGGCTCGGCTATGTGTCAGTAGCGGTAGTGCTCCGGCTTGTAGGGACCCGCGACATCGAGGCCGAGGTAGTCGGCCTGGTCCTTGGTCAGCTCGGTGAGCGTGGCACCCAGCGCGGGAAGGTGCAGGCGTGCGACCTTCTCGTCGAGGATCTTCGGCAGGGTGTAGACCTCGTTCTGGTAGCTGCCGTCGCCGGGGCGGACCTTGTGGGACTTCGCGAAGATCTCGATCTGGGCGATCACCTGGTTGGCGAAGCTGGCGCTCATCACGAAGCTGGGGTGGCCGGTGGCGTTGCCCAGGTTCAGCAGGCGGCCTTCGGAGAGCACGATGATGGAGCGGCCGCCGGTCTCCGGGAAGACCCACTCGTGGACCTGCGGTTTGATCTCCACCTTTTCGATGCCGGGGATCGCGGCCAGTCCGGCCATATCGATCTCGTTGTCGAAGTGGCCGACGTTGCCGACGATGGCCTTGTCCTTCATCTGCTGCATCGCCTCGGCGGAGATGATGTCCTTGCCGCCGGTGGTGGTGATGAAGATGTCACCGATGCCGACGACCTGATCCAGGGTGGACACCTGGTAGCCGTCCATGGCGGCCTGCAGCGCGGTGATGGGGTCGATCTCGGTGACGATGACCCGGGCGCCCTGTCCGCGCAGCGCCTCGGCCGCGCCCTTGCCGACGTCGCCGTAGCCGCACACCACGGCGACCTTGCCGCCGATGAGCACGTCGGTGGCGCGCATGATGCCGTCCGGCAGGGAGTGGCGGATCCCGTACTTGTTGTCGAACTTGGACTTGGTCACCGAGTCGTTGACGTTGATCGCCGGGAAGAGCAGCTGACCGTCGCGGGCCAGCTGGTAGAGGCGGTTCACCCCGGTGGTGGTCTCTTCGGTGACGCCCAGCAGGGTACTGGCCACGCCCGTCCACCGGGAGGGGTTCTCCGCCAGGGAGGACCGAAGGGTCTCCAGGATGATCCGGTACTCCTCCGGGTCCTCCTCGGTGCCCGAGGGGACGGCGCCGGCGGCCTCGAACTCGACGCCCTTGTGGACCAGCAGGGTTGCGTCACCGCCGTCGTCGAGGATGATGTTGGCACCCTTGGCGGGGTCCTCATCCACACCGGGCCAGGCGAAGATCTGGCTTGCGGTCCACCAGTACTCCTCCAGCGTCTCGTTCTTCCAGGCGAAGACCGGCACGCCCTGGGGGTCCTCAGGGGTGCCGTCACCGACGACGACGGCGGCGGCGGCCTCGTCCTGGGTGGAGAAGATGTTGCAGGAGGCCCAGCGGACCTCGGCGCCCAGGGCGGTGAGGGTCTCGATCAGCACGGCGGTCTGCACGGTCATGTGCAGCGAGCCGGCGATGCGGGCCCCGGCCAGCGGCTGGGACTCGCCATACTCCTCGCGCAGGGCCATCAGGCCCGGCATCTCGTGTTCGGCCAGGCGGATCTGGTGCCGGCCGGCCTCATGCAGGGAGATGTCGGCGATCTTGTAGTCGAAGCTCATGGGGCAGGGGTCTCCTCGTCGGTGGTGCTGGAGGCGGCGTCGGCCAGGAGTCGGGGCACGCCGTGCTCGATGGGGTAGCGGATGGTGTCATCGCTGACGGAGACCAGGTGGTCGCCGTCCTGACGCAGCGGTGCCGCGGTCACGGGACAGCGCAGGATCTCGAGGACGTCGGGGGAGATGACGGTCGTCTGGGGTGCACTGGGCATGGATCCCAGCCTATCGCGGAGCGATGACGGGGGCCGGTGCCCACGTCACCTGCGGACACTCGCAGTGTCAGGAAGGGCTGCGCCCGTGAGATAGTTCCCGCATGCCGAGGATCGAGACCTTCGTCAATGCGCTCCTCCACAAGACTGCCGGGTCCGCCTTCATCTTTGTCCAGCAGATCACGTTCCTGGTGGTCCTAGCCGTTCCCAGTGTCTCGTTGGCGGTCTCCGCTCCTGGGCCCTCGACGTGGACGTTGGTGGCTGTGGGCCTCAGCCTGCCGGCTGCCGGTGTCGTGCTGCTGCTGTGGCTTCGCAGCCGGGGTGTGCCCCGTCGTCTCGAGGTGCTCCTGCCCACCACGAGCATCGTGGCCTGCGGCATCTGCAGGATCGCGACGTACCCGGATGGAGCCATGCTCTCCACTCTGGTTCTCGTGCCGTCCCTGTGGCTCGTGGCCCGGTTCCGGGTCCGCGGCGCGGTGGTGGCCACGGTGACTGTGATCGTCTCCGTCACATTGCCTTCCTTGGTGCTGTATGTGGAGGATGTGACGTTCACAGATGTCGCCCGGTACTCGGGCCTGCCTGTCACCCTGGTGCTGATCTGTGCTGCGGTTCTGGGCCCGCTGCAACAGCTGGAAGCCAGCCGGAGGACGGCGGAACGTGCTCTGGTCCGGGAGCAGGAGCTCCGTCAGGACGTGGAGAAGTCGGACAGGAGATTGGCGGGGGTCCTCGAGAACCTGAACGTCGGTGTGCTGGTGATGGACGCCGAAGGACACGACGTCATGATGAACAAGGCCCAGCGGGAGATCCACGCGATCGTCTCCCCGGACTCCAATACGGACAGAACTGAGGCGGGTCACCTGATCTTCCACTCGGATGGAAGCCCCGTGGAGCCTGAGGCGCGACCGGCGGTTCGGGCCAACCGGGGGGAGGACTTCGACAGATTCGTCTTCCTTGCGGGAGCTCCAGGGGCGGATCAGCGAACCATCTCCTGCAGCTCGCGTGCGGTCCTGAAGCCGGACGGCAGCCGGGAGTCCGCCGTGCTGATCTTCCGCGATGTGACGGAGGAGCACTCGGCGCTCGAGATCCAGCGGAAGGTGATCGCTTCCGTGTCCCATGAGATGCGGACCCCGCTGACGTCGATGATCGGCTTCGCCGACCTCGCCGACGATGCGCTGGAGGACATTCCGTGGTCCTCGCAACGTGGCGTCGCCTCGGAGCACCTGGCGGTCATCCGGCGCAATGGCGAGAAGCTGGAACGGCTGGTCCGGGACCTGCTGGACGAACAGCAGGCGGCCCTGCGGGTGATGACGCTGAACAAGGAGCCCTTCGACATCGGGCTCTTAGTTTCGCAGTGTCTCGAGGCGGCGAGGCCGTCTGCAGTGCGCCATGGCATTCAGCTGGACGTGGAGAGCCGCGGCCCGTGTGTGGTGTCGGCCGATCGGTCGCGGATCACCCAGGTGCTGGACAACCTCATCGAGAACGCCGTGAAGTACGGACGAGAGGAAGGTCGGGTCTGCGTCACGGTGCGGCAGACCGCCGAAGGAGCCGTCGTCGAGGTCGCAGACGACGGCCCTGGCATGACCCAGAAGGAGGCGAGCCAAGTCCTCGTTCCGTTCTACCGGGCGGCGTCTGCCAGGAGGTCCGTGGTCGGCGGTGCCGGCCTGGGACTGGCCCTGGTGCACAGCATCGTGGAGGCCCATGGCGGGACCATCAGCGTGACGTCAGCCCCGGATGAGGGGACGACCTTCAGAGTTATCCTGTGATAGTACCGTGGCCGGAACAACGCCCGAGCCGGGAATCGACGATGTGCGGAGGGTGAATGCCCGAGACTGACGCCGCTGACGCGAACCGCCCGTCGCGTGTACGGGTGCCGCTGCTCGCTTTCTTGGGCTGCGTGGTCTATGGGGCGATGGCCGCGGTGGTCTTCTGCTTCTCCGGGGCGTTCGGCACCTTCGGGGACTCCCCGTGGCGCGACGCAGCATTGGTGATCGTCACCGGGATCTCTGCGTTGGCGCTGACCTATGTCAGCCTGCTGGTCGTCACCTATGTGAGGCGTCGCCCGAGCCGGTCGGGGGACCTCGAGGATCTGAGCTGGCATGTGATGATCCCGTGTCGGGACGAGGAGAGCGTCATCGCTGAGACGGTCTCCGCGGCCCGCAGCAGCTTTCCGGGCATGCACGTGTGGGTCATCGACGATGCCAGTGAGGACGCCACAGCAACGATCGTGACGGGTCTGAGCGACTTCGACGACAAGGTGCACCTGATCTCCCGACGTCGACCTCACGCCCGGACGGGAAAGGGCGACGCCCTCAACAGTGCGTATCGGGTCATCGCCGATTGGGTCGCAGAACACTCCACGGACTGCCGACGCACGATCATCGGGGTGCTGGATGCGGACGGCTTCCTGTCAGACAACGCTTTGGACCTGTTGGCCGGCCCCGATGCCTTCGGTGACGAGTCCGTCGGAGCGGTTCAACTCGAAGTCTGGATGAAGAACCGGGATGACAAGCGGCCACGCCCGACCTCGGGGAGGCTGGTCAACTGGCTGGGTCGGGTATTGGTGCGGCTGCAGGACATCGAGTTCCGCACCTCGAACTCTGCGATGCAGATGCTGCGCGTCCAGACCGGGACGGTGGGGATGGGAGGCAACGGCCAATTCACCCGACTGTCCGTCCTGGCCGATCTCGACGACGCGTTCGGTCAGCCATGGGGCCAGAAGCTGTGCGAAGACTATGAACTGGGCCTGAACATCCTGGCACGCGGCCACCGGACGCACTACATCCCTGATGCCCACGTCTCGCAGGAGGCGCTGCCGTTCGGCAGGCGTCTGCTGACCCAGCGGACCCGGTGGTCCCAGGGGAACCTCGAATGCGCGAGCAACCTCCGGGACCTGCGCAGGAGCAGCCACGTACAGGGTGCCGGCTTGGCAGAGATCCACTACTTCATGGCGCAGCCGTGGCTCATCATGATCAACCTGCTGCTGGGTCCGGCCCTGCTGGTCCACGCGGTGGTCACGGGCAATGCTGGATTCGCCGCGGGGGAACCTCTGGAATGGATGATCCTGCTCGCCGCAGTCTTCATCGTGTTCCCCTACGCACTGTGGGGGCTGGTCTATCGTCGATCTTGCGAACCTGGACTCGGCGGCGGGCAGGCGGTCCTCCTGGGAGCCTGCTACCTCATATACGTGTACCTGACGTACCTATATTACCCGCGTGCGATGGCGCGCATGCTCACCGGCCGCACCGGCTGGGCCAAGACGCTGCGCAATGCCGATGCCGTCGACCTCGGCCCGATGCCTGCTGTGCCTGCCGGACTGCTGGCGCACCCGCTGGTCTCAGCCACCGTCGTCGACGATCTCGCCGTGGAGCTCGGAGGCGACCAGGAGTCCTCTCGGGAGCTTCTGGGCATGTTCGCCGTGGTCTGGCCGCGGCGTTGGGCGAACCTCAGGCTCGCCGTCTCCGCCGAGGACGAGGTGGCGATCCGCGATGCGCTCGGAAGCATCCGCGTGTCGTCCGACATGCTCGGCGCTCAGCGGCTTGCCCAGTGTGCTCGGGACGTGGAGGTGGTTCTCGAGGGGGGCGACCGCACGGAGGCCGATCAGAGCATGAAGGTGCTGCATCGCGTGGGGGAGGAGACCGTGGATGCTGTCCGTGGGATCGTCATCCCTCGGTGAGCAGCTCCGTCAGGGAGGCGCGGAGTTCCCGCGGCCTGAAGGGCTTCGTGATGTAGGCGTCCGTGCCGGCGTCGCGACCGGCGGCCTCGTCCGCGGCGGATGCCCGAGCGCTGATCATCACGATCTTTCCCGAGAACGAGTCGCGTACGCGTCGCACCAGCTGATGACCGTCCATGTCGGGGAGGCCCACGTCGACGCTCAGCAGCGAGTAGTCCGTGTGCTCGGCCAGCCGCAGGCCTTCTCCTCCCTCGGACACGGAGTCCACCTGAAAGCCCATCTGGGTGAGCACCATCTCCAGGAGCCGCCTGATGTCGTCATCGTCCTCAATGATCAGTGCCGTGGTGGCTGAGCCCATCGTCTCCGTCCTTCCGTCGAATAGGGCGTTGGGGCTGAGGTCCGAAGTGCTGGGAGACCGTCAGGAATACGGCAGCGTGTGCAGCCGGCGGCTGAGCTCTCCGGTGCGTTCCTGCTGGCGGCGCAGCCTCCGGTACTCGCGGTTGCGTCGCTCGGCCATGACGGCGATGAGGAAGTCCATGGAGGACGACGGCGGCGGGGGAGGGGAGATGTGCGGGCGCAGCTGATCGGCGAGCTGGTCGGCGGTGCGGTGCAGCACGCCGAGGTTGTCCCCGCGGCCGGTGGTCTCCATCCGGCGCAGCAGCCGGGAGATGCGCAGCGCGAGCCGGTCCGGGATGCGGCCCAGGTCCGCGATCTGGGTCCAGGACGTCAGGTGCTGGGGCACCGGCAGCATCATGGGCTTCACCTTCGGCTGGCGGACCAGGATGCCGTAGGTGCCGGCGGCCATGTCGCCCAGACGCTTGCCGCGGGCGTTGATCATGCCGCAGAAGAGCGGCAGCACTCCGAAGGAGAGGAAGTTCTCCGGGAAGCCGATCAGCCCGCGGATCAGCGCATGGCGCAGCCGGACGGTGCCGCCGTCGTCGCGGACGATCCGCACCCCCATGATGAGTCGGCCCACCGAGCGCCCTCGGGAGAGCGTCTCGATGGTGATCGGTAGGATCACGAAGCACAGCACCACGGTGCTCAGGGAGAATGCCGCGTACATGGCAGGGTCCATGGTCTGGAAGATCTGTCCGGAGTAGTACCCGAAGAGCAGCTGGATGCCGATGTAGATCAGGACATAGATGACCAGATCAATCAGCAGCGAGGTGCCGCGCACCGCCACGGAGGCCGGCGGCAGCTCAAGTCTGACGGCCTCGCCGGTGATCACGGTGCGCATGACACCCACTGTACTGGGACCGACGTCGCACGTCAGCGTGTTGAGCCGGCCCTGGGTTAGGCTCGGTGCCGTGGACATCGATGCGTTCGTCGCCGTGCATCAGTCGGAATGGGACCGCCTGGCGGTCCTCTCCGACCAGCGCCGCCTGAGCGCGGCCGAGGCTGATGAGCTGCTGCGCCTCTATGAGCGCACCTCCACGCATCTGTCCATGGTGCAGGCGGTGGAGCCGGGGGGCTCCCTGGCCGCCGGGCTCTCCGCCCGGCTGGGGCGGGCCCGCACGCAGCTGACCGGCTCGGGCGGCAACGTCTTCGAGGGCATCGCCTACTTCTTCGCCCAGTCGCTGCCGGCCGCGTTCTACCGGATCCGCTGGCTGACTCTTATCCTGGGGGCGGCCTTCATCGCCGTGGCTGTGGGCTACGGCATCTGGACCTATCATCATCCGCAGCTCGACCTGCTGATGCCGGAGGCCGAGCGGGAGGCCTATGCCGGCTCTCAGTTCGAGGACTACTACTCCGAGCATCCCAACTCGTCCTTCGCCGCCCAGGTGTGGACCAACAACGCCTGGATCGCCGCCCAGGAGGTCGCCTTCGGGGTGACCGGCGTGTGGGTGCCCTTCATCCTGTTCCTCAACGCCCAGGGCGTGGGCATCGCCGGCGGCATCATGGCGGAGCAGGGCGCAGCCGACGTGTTCTGGCTGAACATCCTGCCGCACGGGCTGATGGAGATCACCGCGATATTCATCGCCGGTGCCGCGGGTCTGCGGATCTTCTGGGCCTGGGTGGCGCCGGGGCAGCAGCGGCGCCTGACCTCACTGGCCTATGAGGGGCGGCGGCTGATCACCGTGGCCGTGGGGCTGGTGATCGTGCTGCTGGTCTCCGGGATCGTGGAGGGATTCGTCACCCCCAGCGCCCTGCCGTCCTGGCTGAAGATCGGCATCGGTGCGCTCGTGCTGGCCGCCTACTGGGTGTACACGCTGGTGCTGGGCGGCCGCGCCCACCGGGCCGGTGTCACGGGCGACCTGGGCCGCTACGACGCCGGCTCGCATGAGCTGACGGCCTGAAGCCTGGCCGAACCGCTTGGCGGTTCCGACACTCTGCGGCAGGTCTCCACGGAAATGCCGTGTCAGGACCGTACGCTCGACAGTGGAAAGCACTGCGTGGAGAGGCGATCATGAGCGCGAATTCGAAGCGGCCTGAGAACGAGGAGACCGCCGGGACCGGCCACGACTTCGAGTCGGGTCTCGACTACGGCGCCTTCGCCGAGGACGCCCCGGACTTCCCGGAGGATCGGCTCGAGGGCACGGACCCGGACGGACCCCAGCAGGAGGCGTCCGGCGACGCCGCCGCGCCGTCGGCCGACGAGGACGCCACCACGGCGGTGCCGCGTCCCGACCAGGACGCGACACGCCCGCTGGACGACGTCGCGGCGGCAGAGGCGGCCCCCGAGCCAGTCCCCGAGCCTGCGGACTCGGACACCTCCGCGACAGCCGCGCTGCCGCGGACCGGAACTCCAGAGGGGACGGCCTCCCCCCAGTCGGCGACCTCCCCGGAGTCGATCTCTGCGGCGGCCGAGGCCCCCGCGGCCGTCCCCGCTCCCGGGACGGCGTCGCCAGCCGCCTCGCCGGCTGCCGGTTCGCCTGCTCCGGCCGACTCGGAGGAGCCGTACCGGCCCTACGAGGCCACCGCGACGACGGCTGTGCCGCGCCACGAGTCCGGCGAGGCCATCACAGATGCCGACCTGGATGAGGAGGTCGCCCGGGACAAGCGTGGCGTCTCCCGTTTCTTCCAGGTCCTGGTGGCGATCTTCGTGCCACTGATGATCACGGTCGCCGCCATCCGGCTGGTGGCCTCCCCGGTCTTCCTGTGGATCGCATACAACCGGCCCGGGTTCCCCGAGGACACCGGAGGATTCGACGTCACTGACCGGCTCCTCTACGGCTCCTACGGCATGGACTATCTGTTCAACGCCGCCAACTCCCGGTACCTGGCGGAGCTCGCCCCGGGCGGGGAACCGCTGTTCACCGAGGCTGAGGTCAGCCACATGACCGATGTGAAGCTGGTCATGGTCTCTGCCATGGGCGGCGGACTCGTCCTGCTGCTGCTCACCCTGATCTTCGCCCTGCTGCTGCGTCGTTGGCGCCCCGGTGGAGTGGCCCGCGGCTTCTTCGCCGGAGCATGGGCGACCCTGGGGTTGATCGCTGCAGCCGCCGTCGTCGCGGTCCTGAGCTGGCAGCAGTTCTTCGACACCTTCCACCGCATCTTCTTCGCGGACGGCACCTGGACCTTCAGCCCGGACTCCACGCTGATCCGGCTCTACCCGGAGCAGTTCTGGATGGACGCCGGCATCGCGGTGGTCGGGCTGGTCGCGCTCATCGCCGTGATCATTCTGATCGTCACGTGGCCCACCAAGCGTCGCCGTGCCCGGCGCAGGGCCCGCCTGGAGGAGGTCTACGCGATCCGGCGGGAGAAGCTGGTCGCCGAGCTGACCAAGGACGCCGAGTACTCCAACGCGCCGCGGGTGGGCCGCTGAGGACCGCCTCATCAGCCTCTGAGCGGGCTGTCGTGCCCTGTGACACCACGGAGCCCCGCCGGTCCATCCGGCGGGGCTCCGTGCGTCTGTGTACTCTTTAGTACTCTGTGGGGGGCGCAGACCCCGTCCTCCACGCCGAGAGCACCGTGGCCCGATCGGGCCGATGTCGAAAGGGAACACCGCATGCTGAGAACCGTCATGGGTGGCAAGATTCACCGGGCCACGGTCACCCAGGCTGATCTCCACTACGTCGGATCCGTCACGGTCGACCAGGATCTCCTCGATGCCGCGGGGATCGTGGAGGGCGAACAGGTGCAGATCGTCGACATCACGAACGGCGCCCGCCTGGAGACCTACACCATCGCGGGCGAGCGAGGCTCCGGGGTGCTCGGCATCAACGGCGCCGCCGCCCACCTGGTGGCCCCCGGTGATCTGGTGATCCTCATCTCCTACCAGATGGGCACCGACGCGGAGATCGCCGAGCACACGCCGAAGATCGTCCATGTCGACGGCGAGAACCGCATCGTGGCTCTGGACGACGACGCCGCCGAACCGGTGCCAGGTGCAGAGGGGCAGGTTTCGGGGCGGGTGTGAGCGGGGCCGCCAGTGGAGGGCCAGTGTCTCTGGCTCAGTTCACATTGTCGAAGGTCTGGCGGTTCTTATGATTTTCCATGGGCAGGCTTGGGCGCATCGACACACCAGAAGTTTGCATTCGCGAATTATCCGCTACAGGGTGTCGTGATGCATGGGGGCCTCCGCCGAGTACATGTAGATGTACTGTGCACCGTTTTATCGGGTATACAGTTGCCGATGCGGTGG
The DNA here is from genome assembly GCF_039534665.1 of Nesterenkonia aethiopica. Lineage (NCBI taxonomy): Bacteria > Bacillati > Actinomycetota > Actinomycetes > Micrococcales > Micrococcaceae > Nesterenkonia > Nesterenkonia aethiopica. Next base: position 34,220 of record NZ_BAAAVT010000023.1, read on the forward strand.
ACGTAGCTGGTCATGTGGATAGTTCAAGGTGTTGCGATTGGGCCGGACATGTTCCATCTGCATGGGCGTCATGATTTTTCTTCGAGGAAAAGAGTTCTTGTGGTTTCGAGGGAGTTCTCGACCGTCGGTGTGATCGGGCTGGGGTACATCGGTCTGCCCACCGCGGCGATCCTGGCCGACAGCGGGGTGCGGGTCGTCGGGATGGATGTCTCACCGGTCAACGTCGACGCGGTCAACAACGGGGAAGTGCCGTTCGTGGAGCCGGGTCTGCGGGAGGTCGTGGAGCGTGCGGTGGCCGCCGGGATGCTCTCGGCATCGACCGAGACCCCGGTGGCGGACGCCTACATCGTGGCGGTGCCGACCCCGTTCACCGATTCCCATTCGGCGGACCTGTCCTACATCGAGGCCGCCGCCGATGGGATCGCGCCGAAGCTGACCGGTGGTGAGCTGGTGATCCTGGAGTCCACCTCTCCCCCCGGGGCGACCGAGCACATGGCCGAGCGGATCCTGAAGTCCCGCCCTGACCTCGCTGCGGGCGACCTGCTGGTGGCCCATTGTCCGGAGCGCGTGCTGCCTGGGCGGATCATGGTGGAGATGGCCACCAACGATCGGATCGTGGGCGGGCTGACCCGAGCCGCTGCGGAAGCCGCGAAGACCCTGTATCAGGCCTTCTGCACCGGTGAGGTCCTGCTGACCGACGCGAAGACCGCGGAGATGGCGAAGCTGACCGAGAACAGCTTCCGGGATGTGAACATCGCCTTCGCCAACGAGCTCTCCGTCATCTGTGACCAGCTGGGCGTCGACGTGTGGGAACTGATCGAGCTGGCGAACCACCACCCGCGCGTCAACATCCTGCAGCCCGGTCCTGGCGTGGGCGGGCACTGCATTGCGGTGGACCCGTGGTTCATCGTGGACGCGGCCCCCGATGCCGCACGGCTGATCCGTACTGCCCGGGAGACCAACGATGCCAAGCCCGAGTGGGTGCTGGGCCGCATCGAGCAGGCCCTGGAACATCACGGGCGGGAGGCCACGGTGGCGCTGATGGGCCTGGCGTTCAAGGCCAACATCGATGACCTGCGGGAGTCGCCGTCGCTGTCGATCGCGCAACGTCTGGCTGAGCGCGCCCCAGAGGCCGGCATCCTGGCTGTGGAGCCGCATATCGACCAGCTGCCCGCCGAGCTCGCCGGGTCCGGCAACGTCTCCCTGGCAGGGATCGACGACGCTGTGCAGAACGCCCAGATCCTGGTGCTGCTGGTCGACCATGACCAGTTCAAGGCCATCGACGCCGCCCGCCTGGTCGGGCACACGGTGATCGACTCCCGCGGCATCTGGCGCTGACCCACCTGGCGAGGGCAGTCGCTCAACGGTATAAAATCGGGGAGTCCGTTACTTCAAGAAGGGGCACCGTGAAAGAGAACGCTCGAGACGCCGCTCTGGCCGAGAGCCCGGAGTCGCACCGGCTCAAGCCCGAGACAAGCACCTCCACGACCAAAGCCGTCGGCGGTCGTGCCAGTATTGCCTATGAATCGAACGTTGGTCTTGAGCACCCCGCGTCCAGCGAGGGAGGTAGCGGCAAGCGAATGAATTCGCGAAAGAAAGTCGAAAAAAGGAAGACTGATAGTCAAGTAATTAGTGACTTGCCATTCATTATGGCGATCCGTAGGAATATTTTTGACGGAACTCCACTGTCTATTCTATTTTCTCGGAAGCAGTCGATCGGAGTTGCTCACCATCTCATCGAGGCAGGCCATTACATCGAGGTCAAGCCCATCATAGAACAGTTCGGCATTGAGTCCGCGCTGAAGGTTTCCGAGCTTCGCCTGCTGTATCGGCACGCTCGATCTTCCGGGTACATGCTCTATGCACTGCGTCTTCTGCAGGCCATTGCCGACCGGACCCGTGCGGATGCGGACCGCATAGCCATGGAGAGGGTCGAAGCGGAACTTGGAGTCTTCGAGGATCCGTGGGAAGGGCTGCCGGACTTACCGCGGGTTGATGCATATGATGCAGGTGGACCCATCCTGCATATGGTGGGAAAGAGCCTGCCGGCGACTCAGACCGGGTACACATTGAGGACTCAGTACACTGTCGAGGCGCTGCGCCGACAAGGAATCGAGTCAGTCGTTGCCGTGCAGTCGGGTGGGAACACAGCGGAAGCAACTCCTCTTCGGAGCGAACAGTCCGTGGAGGGTATCAGGACCGTGCAGCTTGGCGGTCCTGCTCGGCAGGATCATGGGCTGAAGCACTGGATCATGCAAAATGTGAAGGAGCTTTATGATGTTGCTATCAAGGAGCGCCCGAGCGTCCTGCATGCTCATTCAGACTTCTTCAACGGTGTCATCGCGACCCAGGTTGGGCAGGCAACGGGCGTGCCGGCCCTGTATGAGTCTCGCGGATTCTGGGAAGAGTCGTGGCTGTCTAGAGTGGCGAGGGCCCAGGGTTGGGATGACACTGACCTCGTCTTTCAGATGTACGGGATTCCTGAAGCCTATGCATACCGGCGCCGTAACGAGAGGCTGGTGCGAGAGCGTGCGAGGCATGTGGTCACGTTGGCTCGGGTGATGAGGGATCATATTCTAGATGAAAGTAGCCCAGAGCGCCTGGATGCATCACGTGTATCACTCGCACCTAATGCTGTTGATGTCGACGAGTTTCCTGTCGTTACTCCTTCATTGAGAATTAAGGAGAAGCTTAACCTTTCGCCTGATACGAAGATTATTGGATATATCTCATCCATCGTGGAATATGAGGGAATTGAGACACTCGTTAAAGCGTTTGATCGGCTCGCCCGAAAGTACGAGAATGGCCCCGAGAAGATTCGCCTAATGATCGTTGGAGATGGAAACTATCTCGGCCAGATAAAGCGATCTGTTCGCCAGAAAGGTCTAAAGTACGTAAAATTCCCCGGAAGGGTCCCCCATGATGAGGTCCTCGACTACTACAGCGTCATCGATCTTTTCGTGGTTCCGCGGCGATCCACCCGAGTGACTGAGTTGGTTACTCCGCTGAAGCCTTTTGAGGCTTTCTCCACAGGGCGAACAGTTGTGATGTCTGATGTAGCTGCGCTTTCAGAGATTCGTGAAGATGTGGGTGCCGCATGTGAGACATTTCCCGCGGGCGATTCGGTAGCGTTGTCTGAAGTTCTGGACAGCCTCTTGAGCAATGCTGAGCGGCGGCGGGCTATGGCCGAGGAAGGTGCTCGCTGGGTGCGGGAAGCCCGTACATGGGACTCCAATGTGCCTCACTATCGTGCGGCCTACAGGAAGCTGGGGGCCTCGGTCTAGGGCGAGTCTGACGAATGAGCGGTCCATGCGATCACCGCGTTGACAACCAGAGCACCCCGATAGGTCTTCGCCTACATCTCATAGCGAGTCGCGACCCCGCGCCCGTGCTTGATATGACGATTGCGGCGTTCGACGACGTTGCGACCGCAATGGGTGTCCGGGTCGAAGCTCGGAAGCCAGTGACCGACTGATTCCCACTGTAGCCGATGACACTTCTGTCCCTAAGGCTCGGGGATATGGTCGGTTGGAGCGTCCCGGGTTGCTTGGAGGCTTGGGGTCGCCCCGGGTTCCGTGGAGTCGAGCTTCTTGGATTCTCATGCCACAGTGATGGTGTGCTTGCGTTCGAACTCTAGCGGAGTGAGCCAACCGAGTTGGCTGTGACGGCGCTTTCGGTTGCGCCAGATCTCGAGGTACTCGAAGATGGCTTCGGCGAGGTCGAGGCGGGTGTTTCACTTCTTCCGGGCGAACAGTTCGACCTGCACCGGGACCAGAAGCTCTCGATCGTGGAGATGTCGTAGCAGTCCCCGATGCTGCCCATTGAGACCAGCAGGCTGGAGTCGCGGGCGCGCTGGGTGAAGGCTCAGGATCCGAAACGTGGGTCTCGGTCGGGGTGAATGATGGTGCTGGGTTCGACGGTTTCGCCGAGCCTGCTGTCGATGGCCATGCCGAGCGCGTTGGTCACGAGCGCGGCGTTGGGTGAGGAATCGACGGACCAGCCGACGACGCTGTGGGAGTAGGTGTCCAGCACGACGCAGCAGTACACCTTGCCCGCCCGAGTGGGGTGTTCTGAAGCGCCCTGGGTTTGATGGAGGCCCTGGTCCGTCCTGAGTTCCGTGGCGTCATCATTTCTTGGGTTCTCATGCCGCGGTGATGATCCGATTACGTTCATATTCTATCGGCGTGACCCACCC
>NZ_BAAAVT010000024.1:0-34653 GCF_039534665.1 Nesterenkonia aethiopica
CCCGGTCCCATCCCGAACCCGGAAGCTAAGACCCACAGCGCCGATGGTACTGCACACGGGAGTGTGTGGGAGAGTAGGTCACCGCCGGACACCACTTAGGACGAGAGCCGGGTTGAAGGATCACCGTTGATTCTTCGACCCGGCTCTTGTTGCGTCTGCCCTCAGCGCTGACAGGCGCTCACTCCCGTCATCCTTCGGCACGGAAGGTATCCTGGATCAGTGAACTCTCGATATGACGACCGTCGCGGCCCGCGTCGCAGCCGCCCTGACCGTCCCGAGGAGCGTAGCGCCGGTGCCTCCCGTTCCAGGGGAGACCTGCGCCGCTCCAACCGTGAGGACCGTTCGCGGTCACCGGAGATCGATGAGGACGTCACCGGCAAGGAGCTGGACCGGGAGGCGGCCTCCCAGCTGGGCACGCTCAATGACACCAACCGCACCTGGGTGGCCAAGCATCTCGTGATGGCCGGACGCCTCATCGACGTGGACCCGGCATTGGCCCAGCAGCACGCGTTGGCGGCGTCGCGGCGCGGCGGCCGACTCGCCGTCGTGCGCGAGGCTGTGGCGCTGACCGCCTACGCGGCGGGCGACTTCTCCGAGGCGCTGCGTGAGTTGCGCACCTACCGGCGGATCAGCGGCGACCAGACCCACCTCCCGGTCCAAGCGGACTGCGAACGCGGGCTCGGTCGACCGCAGAAGGCTGTGGAGCTGGGGGAGAGCCCCGAGGCCCAGCGACTCACCGGTGCGGTCCGCGCGGAGCTGGCCATCGTCGTCGCCGGGGCCCACACAGATCTGGGCGACCACGCCTCAGCCGTGACCGCGCTTGAAGTCCCCGAGCTGCAGCGCGATCGCGCGTTCAGCTTCTCACCCCGTCTCTTCACCGTCTACGCCGATGCCCTGGAGGCTGTCGGCCGCGGCGAGGAGGCGGAGCAGTGGCGCCGCCAGGCATTCGTCGCGGAGAGGGCCCTCGGCGCAGGCGCCTTCGAGTCTCCGGAGATCATGGACTTCGACGACGAACCTGCAGAGCTGCCCAAGGTCAAGGACGTGATGGGCGGTGCCCCCAGGCCTCGAGCGGGTGAGGACCAGGGATGACGCGCGCCGTGATCGACCACCATGATGGCGTCCTCTTCGACCTCGACGGCGTCCTCTATGCGGGTGCCGGAGCCGTGGACGGAGCGGTCGAAGCTCTGGCCGAGCTGCGGCGTCGGGAGATCCCGTGCGCGTTCGTCACCAACAACGCCTCCCGTTCGGCAGAGGAGGTCGCCGGCCATCTCACTGATCTCGGCATGCCCGCCTCCCCCCACGAGGTCTTCGGTTCGGCTCCTGCCGGAGTGAGCCTGATGGCACGGGAGATCCCGCGGGGCGCCCGGGTGCTGGTGACCGGGAGTCGGTATCTGCGTCAGCTGGTCGAAGACGGAGGGTTCCAGGTCGTGGACTCCGCCGCCGACCGGCCTGCCGCCGTCATCCAGGGCTTCGACCCCCAGCTGCGCTGGATCGACCTGGCAGAGGCCGCCTATGCGGTCAACGACGGCGCCCGCTGGTTCGCCACCAACTGTGACCTGACCATTCCGCGGGAGCACGGCATCGCACCGGGGAACGGCGCGCTGATAGAAGCAGTCGGCCGTGCCACCGGGACCATCCCGACCGCCGCGGGCAAGCCGGAGCCCGTGATGTTCGTGCAGGCCGCCCAGGCTCTCGGTCTGCAGGCCCCTCTGGTCATCGGCGATCGGCTGGACACCGACATCCTCGGCGGCAACCGGGCGAGATTCACCACCGCCCTGGTGCTGACCGGCATCGACACCCGGGAATCGGTCGGGGCGGCCGAAGCCGCCAGCCGTCCGGACCACATCCTCGAGACCCTCGCCGACCTCTTCGCCGAAGACCTCGCAGGAGCCACCGCATGACCGAGCAGCACCCGGAGCCGGCAAGCCCCCACCAGGGGGAGTCGGTGACCGACATGGAGATCGACGAGCTCGACGCCCACATCACCGAGGCCGAGCACCTGCACCGGCGGCTGTCGGAGCGCCTCGAGGCCACGGGGCGGCACTGAGCTTCGATGGACGGTGACGCCCCATGAGCTCCGAGCGACTGGACCGAGCTCTCGTCTCCCGCGGCCTGGCGACGAGCCGCAGCCGGGCCGGGCAGCTCGTCCGTGCCGGTTCCGTGCGCGTGGACGGGCGCGCAGTGTCCAAGGCGGCGACGACGGTGCGTACCTCCCAGCGAGTGGAGGTCACCGAGGATGACCCCTGGGTGAGCCGGGCGGCTCATAAGCTGCTCGGGGCTCTCACCGCCTGTCCGGAGATCGCTGTGCAGGGGCGTCGATGCCTGGACGCCGGAGCCTCCACCGGCGGATTCACCCAGGTGCTGCTGGCGCAGGGAGCCCGGCGGGTGGTCGCCGTCGATGTCGGCCATGACCAGCTGGCGCCCGCACTGCGGGAGGATCCCCGTGTGGAGAACCATGAGGGTCTGAATCTGCGTGGCCTGAGCGCTGGGCAGCTCGGCGAACCCTTCGACCTCATCGTCGCGGACCTGTCCTTCATCTCCCTGCGGCTGGTCATGGCCCCACTGGCCGGACAGGCTCGTGCCGGGGCCGATCTGCTGCTGATGGTCAAGCCCCAGTTCGAAGTGGGCCGCGAGAGAATCGCCCGCACCGGCGTGGTCACCAGCCCGGAGCTGCGCCGGGAGGCGGTGACCGCCGTCGTCGGCTCGGCCGAGGAGCACGGACTGCACCTGCTCTCCGCCCACCGGTCCCAGCTGCCCGGACAGGACGGCAACCTCGAGTTCTTCCTGCACCTGAGACGCTCCGAGACGTCGACCGGGGCCAGCAGCGGCCCGGCGAGTGCCGCTAGGCTGGACCAGGTCGACTACCGCGACTGACCGGCACCGGCCTGGGACCGGGTGGCACGGACCAGCACCACGGCGAACGAACTCTGGAGGAGGCCCTATGACGGAGGCGCACGGAAGCCGGGAGATCCTCGTGCTCGCCCACACCGGTCGCCACGACGCCGTCGACGCCGCCGCCGCGGTGGCGGAGCGTCTCCATCAGGCAGGACTCACCCCCGTCATGCTCGAGCGGGACATCGCCTCGCTGGGACACGTCGTCGGAGACCGGCTGCGGGACGTCCCGATCGCCGTCGCCGACACCGATGTGCCGCTGTCGCGCTGCGAGGTCGGCATGGTCCTGGGCGGCGACGGCTCTATCCTGAGGGCCGCCGAGCTCGTCCGCGGCGCGGACCTGCCGCTGATGGGCATCAACCTGGGTCATGTCGGGTTCCTCGCCGAATCCGAGCGCACCGAGCTCGACGCCTCCGTCCAGTGGGTGGTCGAGCAGGACTACACCGTCGAGCGTCGCATGGCGATCGATGTGCAGGTCTGGCAGTCCGGCGACCATATCGGCAGCACCTGGGCGCTGAACGAGGCCAGCGTGGAGAAGCACGCGCGGGAACGCATGGTGGACCTGGTCGTAGAAGTCGACGGCCGCCCCATCTCCGCCTTCGGATGCGATGGCGTCGTGATGGCCACCCCGACCGGCTCCACCGCCTACGCCTTCTCCGCGGGCGGCCCCGTGGTCTGGCCCGAGGTGGAGGCCCTGGTGATGGTCCCGATCTCCGCCCATGCCCTGTTCGCCCGGCCGCTCGTCGTCGCACCGGACTCCGTGCTGGCCGTCGAGGTCCTGCAGCGCGAGGAGGAGCAGGGGGTGCTCTGGTGCGACGGACGCCGCGCCACCGAGCTGCCGGCCGGCTCCCGTGTCGAGGTGACCCGATCCGCCGAGCCCGTCCTGCTCGCCCGGGTCAAGCAGACACCGTTCTCCGAGCGGCTCGTGGACAAGTTCAACCTGCCCACCTCCGGTTGGAGGGGACCCGTGGATGCGGCGAACACCGTCCAGGGCCCGGACCACCCCACCGATCACCCCATGGGGGGAGAGATGACCACAGGAGCCCGACACCTCGAGGAGGGACCCACCTCGTGATCGACCACGTCACCATCACCGACCTCGGCGTCATCGAACGCGCCGAACTCGAGCTCCACCCCGGCCTGAACGTGGTGACGGGCGAGACCGGCGCCGGCAAGACGATGGTCGTCACGGCCCTGGGGCTGCTCCTGGGCGCCCGGGCGGAGGCCGCTGCTGTGCGCAGCGGCGCGCTGCGCGCCGCCGTCGACGCCGAGCTGCAGGTGCAGGCGGACCATCGGGCCGTGGAGCTTGCGCGTGAGGCCGGCGCGTGGTTCGACGACGAGGAGGCCGCCGAGGCGCCGACGACGCCGGACGCCACGCCGAGGTCCACGCTTCTGCTGGGGCGCGCGGTCAGCGCCAAGGGCCGGAGCCGGGCCAGCGTCTCCGGGCGCAGCGTGCCGGTCTCCCTGCTCGGCGAGATCGGCTCATCTCTGGTCACCGTCCACGGGCAGACCGACCAGCTCCGCCTGAAGTCCGCCGCCGCCCAGCGCCGGGCGCTGGACAGCTACGCCGGCGAGGAGTTCGCCGCACTGGCCCGCGACTACCGGGCCCGCTACGAGGCCTACCAGGCCCGCCGGGCAGAGCTGGAGGAGATCACCACCCACGAGCGGGAACGTCGGCTGGAGGCCGAGCAGCTGCAGCAGGCGCTCGAACAGATCGATGAGGTGGACCCTCAGCCGGGGGAGGACGACCGGCTCAAGGCCGAGTCCCTGAAGCTGGAGAACGTCGAGGGGCTGCGTGAGGCGGCCCGGTCCGCGCAGCAGGCGCTCGCCGGCCCGGACGCGGCGGAGGCCGTCGGAGACGCCCCGCACGCCGTCGAGCTGGTCGAAGCGGCCTCGACCGCGCTGGGCCCCGTGCAGGACCAGGATGAGGAACTGGCCGCGATCGCTGAGCAGATCAGCTCGGTCTCGGGACTGCTCAACGACGCCGCCTCCCAGCTGGGCATCTATGCCGCCGGACTCGACGAATCGGGCCCCGAGCGCCTGGCGGAGGTGCACCAGCGACGAGCCGACCTCGACCGCCTGGTGCGGCTGTACGGCCCCGACGTCGACGCGGTCCTGGCTTGGGCCGAGGAGTCCCGGCGACGCCTGGGGACCCTGCAGTCAGACACCGACCGCCTCGAGACGCTCTCTGCGGAGATCGAGCGTCTCGAGGAGGGACTGCGTACCGACGCCGCCGAGCTGCGACGCCGCCGCGCCGAGGCCGGGCGTCGTCTGGCCGAGGCGGTCGGAGAGGAGCTCGCCGCCCTGGCGATGCCGCATGCGCGCATGGTCGTGGAGGTCACCGAGACCGAGGAGCTGGGCCCTCATGGGGCGGACGCCGTGACCATGCTGCTGGCTCCGCACGCCGGCGCGGACCCTCTGCCGTTGGGCAAGGGCGCCTCCGGAGGTGAGCTCTCCCGCGTGATGCTCGCCCTCGAAGTGGTGCTGGCGGCCCACGATTCGGCCGGCACTTTCATCTTCGACGAGGTCGACGCCGGGGTCGGCGGCAAGGCCGCGGTGCAGATCGGACGTCGCCTCGCGATGCTGGCCCGCCATGTGCAGGTCATCGTCGTCACCCATCTGCCGCAGGTCGCCGCCTTCGCCCAGCATCATGTGCGGGTCTTCAAGTCCTCGGTGGAGGACGGCTCCGGGAGCGGCGGGTTCACCGCCACCGACGTCCGGACCCTCGACGAACAGGAGCGGGTCAGCGAGCTGGCCCGCATGCTCGCGGGCCAGGAGGACTCCGACTCCGCCCGTGCCCACGCCCGCGAGCTGCTCGAGGCGGCCTCCGGAGTCTGAGGTCTCCGCTCGCGCACCCGGAGCTGGGAGGAGGCGAGTGGCCGACGTCGCACCTGCCGGTGCCGCGGCGGGGTACTGCCGGTGGACCGGTGCTGATAGTCTTGAACTCCGTGGTGCATCGAAACAGTTCTCGGAACCAGTCCAGTCCCCAGACCCCCCGTCAGATCTTCGTGACCGGTGGCGTCGTCTCCTCTCTCGGCAAGGGGCTCACCGCCTCCTCCCTGGGGCATCTGCTCCGGGCCCGCGGCCTCTCGGTCGTCATGCAGAAGCTCGATCCGTACCTGAACGTGGACCCGGGCACGATGAACCCCTTCCAGCACGGCGAGGTCTTCGTCACCGAAGACGGCGCCGAGACGGATCTGGACATCGGCCACTACGAGCGCTTCCTGGATGAGAACCTCGACGGCCTGAACAACGTCACCACCGGGCAGATCTACTCCTCGGTGATCGAGCGTGAGCGTCGCGGCGACTACCTCGGCGACACCGTACAGGTGATCCCGCACATCACCGATGAGATCAAGCGTCGCATGCGTCTGCCCGCCGAGGTCGACGGCGAGCGGGACGTCCCGGACGTGATCATCACCGAGATCGGCGGCACGGTCGGTGACATCGAGTCCCAGCCGTTCCTGGAGGCGGCCCGTCAGGTGCGACAGGACGTCGGCCGGGAGAACGTCTTCTTCCTGCACGTCTCCCTGGTGCCCTACATCGGGCCCAGCCAGGAGCTCAAGACCAAGCCCACCCAGCACTCGGTGGCCGCGCTGCGCAGCCTGGGCATCCAACCCGACGGCATCGTGCTGCGCTCGGCCGGGGAGCTTCCCCAGGACGTGCGGGGCAAGATCTCCCGGATGTGCGACGTCGACGAGGACGCCGTCATCAACTGTCCCGACGCGCCCAGCATCTACGACATCCCCCGGATCCTCCACAAGCAGGCCATCGACGCCTACGTGGTGCAGAAGCTGGACCTGAAGTTCAAGGATGTCGACTGGTCCAAGTGGAACCGCCTGCTGGACGTCGTCCACCACCCCGACCACGAGGTCGAGGTCGCGCTGGTCGGCAAGTACATCGATCTGCCGGACGCCTACCTGTCGGTCACCGAGGCGCTGCGCGCCGGAGGCTTCGCCCACCGGGCCATGACCAAGATCCGCTGGGTGGCCTCGGACCTGTGTGCCTCCGAGGAGGGCGCGGCCAAGGCGCTGGAGGGAGTGGACGCGATCTGCGTGCCCGGCGGGTTCGGAGTCCGCGGCCTCGACGGCAAGATCGGGGCCTTCCGGCACGCCCGGGAGCACGGCATCCCCGCCCTGGGGCTGTGCCTGGGCCTGCAGACCATGGTCATGGAGTACGCGCGCAACGTGGTGGGCATGACGGAGGCGAACTCCACCGAGTTCGACCCGGACACCGCCTACCCGGTGATCGCGACCATGGCCGAGCAGAAGGACATCGTCTCCGGCGACGGCGACTTGGGCGGCACCATGCGGCTGGGCGCCTACGACGCCGTCCTCGCCGAGGACAGCGTGGTGGCCGAGACCTACGGCGCCACGGCGATCTCCGAGCGTCACCGCCACCGCTACGAGGTGAACAACGCCTACCGTGAGCAGCTGGCCGAGGCGGGACTGGTGTTCTCCGGCACCTCCCCAGACGGCCGTCTGGTCGAGTTCGTGGAACTGCCCCGGGACCAGCACCCCTACTACGTCTCCACGCAGGCGCATCCGGAGCTGAAGTCCCGTCCCACCGACGCCCACCCGCTGTTCGCCGGTCTGATCAAGGCCGGCCTGGACCGTCGCGCCTGATCCGGCGCCCGCCGCCACGGTGGAGGACCAGGAGCTCCGGCGCCGCCATCGCCGCCTGCGCGAGGCGGTGCCGGAGAGCCCGGTGGGGCGAGAGATCCAGGACTACCTGACCCACCTGCGCATCGAGCGCGGCTCGGCGGCGAACACCCTGGCTTCCTACCGCCGGGACCTGCTGCGATACGGAGCTCACCTGCTGGAGCAGGGGATCACCGCGCCCCACCAGGTGGGGGAGGACACCGTCGCCTCCTACCTGCGTGCGCTCAGCACCGGCGACGACGGCGGCGCTCCGCTGGCGGCGAGCTCCATGGCCCGGGCGCTGGCCTCGGTGCGGGGTCTGCACAGGTGGTGGGCCGCGGAGGGGCGCACCGCCGGGGACCCGGCGGCGCAGGTTGCCGCCCCGAAGCCGCGGCAGTCTCTGCCCAAGGCACTGACCATCGACCAGGTGCGCCGTCTGCTGGAGGCTCCGGACACGAGCACGCCGCTCGGACTGCGGGACAGGGCCCTGCTGGAGTTCCTCTACGCCACCGGCACCCGCATCACCGAAGCCGTCAGCCTCGACGTGGACGACCTGGTGGAGCTCCGGGACTCTGCTCACCAGGACTCTGAGCACCGGTCCCAGGACGGGCTCGTCGTGGTCCGGGTCACCGGCAAGGGCGACAAGCAGCGGATCGTGCCGGTCGGCAGCTTCGCCCAGCGGGCGCTGGCCGACTATCTGACCGCGGGACGTCCCGCGCTGGCCGCGGCGGTGAGCCGATCCTCCACGCGCCGGCCCGGCTCGCCGGGCCTGTTCCTCAACCAGCGGGGCGGCCGGCTCTCCCGCCAGTCCGCCTGGACCGTGCTGCAGCAGCACGCCCGGGCGGCGGGCCTGGAGACCGACGTCTCACCCCACACGTTGCGGCACTCCTGCGCGACCCACATGCTGGAGGGCGGTGCCGGCATCCGCCTGGTCCAGGAGATGCTGGGCCACGCCTCGGTGACCACCACGCAGATCTACACCAAGGTCACCGCGGAGGCGCTGCAGGAGAGCTACGTCTCCGCCCACCCTCGGGCCCTGTGAGCGCCCGCCGGACGGCTCAGACCTCGCGGCGGCCGTCCTTGAACACCGCATGGGTCAGCGGCATCCCCGGCCGGTAGGCCAGATGGATCGCCGCCGGCGCGTCCAGCACGTGCAGGTCGGCCCGCTTGCCGACCTCCACGGACCCGACCTCGTCCTCGACCCGCAGGGCACGTGCCCCGCCCATGGTCGCCGCTCGGAGCGCCTCCTTCAGGGTGAGCTCCATCTGCAGCACGGCGGTGGCGACGCAGAAGCCCATTGCCGTGGTGTAGCTGGTGCCCGGGTTGCAGTTCGAGGCGAGAGCAACTTCTGCGCCGGCATCAAGGAGCCGGCGCCCCGGCGCCAGAGGCTGCCGGGTGGAGAGGTCACAGGCCGGCAGGCAGGTCGCCACCGTCTCGGAGTCGGCCAGAGCCGCCACGTCGGCGTCGTCGAGGTGGTTGACGTGGTCCACGCTGGCGGCACCCATCTCCACGGCCAGCTTCACCCCAGGGCCCGGGCCGAGCTGATTCCCGTGCACGCGCAGTCCCAGACCGGCGTCGCGGCAAGCCTGCAGCACACGCCGCGAGGCGTCGACGTCGAAGGCTCCACGCTCGCAGAACACGTCGGCCCACTGCACATGCTCGGCCACCGCCTCCAGCATGGGTCCGCACACCAGGTCCAGGTACTCGTCCGCATCCGCCCCCGGCGGGACCAAGTGCGCGCCCAGGAAGGTCACGACGTCGGCGGCCTGCTCGGCCAGCCGGGCGTGCCGCTGCTCCTCCTCGACGCTCAGGCCGTAGCCGGTCTTGGTCTCCAGGAAGGTGGTGCCTCCGCGGCGGGCGTCGCCCACGCGCGCGGCCAGCAGGGACGCCAGGACGGCGTCGTCGGTCTCGCGAGTCGCGGACATGGTGACCCCGATGCCTCCGGCGGAGTACTGTTGGCCGGCCATACGGGCCTCGAACTCCGCGCCCCGGTCGCCGGCGAAGACCAGATGCGTGTGCGAGTCGACCCAGCCGGGCAGCACCGCCCGGCCCTCCGCATCGTAGGAGGTGTCGGCGGCGGGCGCCTGGGCGGAGGGCCCGATCCAGGCGATCCGGCCGTCGTCGATCACGACGGCGGCGTCGTGGAGGACCCGGTGCTCCGTGTCGACTGTGGTGAGCTCACCGATTCCGGTGATCACCGTGCTGGCAGGTGAGGTGCTGGCATGGGTGCGCGTCATCGGAAGCTCCTCAGCTCGGGGTGGTCGGCGAACAGGGCCCGGTAGAGATCTGCCGGGTCGCCGAGCTTCATGTGGTGGCCTTCGCGGGCGATCTCGGTGCCGGCCACGCGGACCGAGAGCACATCGGCGGCTGTGGCGGTCAGCGGGCTCTGGGCCGGGTCACCGCCGGCGGTGCGGACGGAGGCGGCGTCGAGGAGCACGGCGTCCTCGGTCTCGGCGACGCTCAGCAGCCCCAGGCTGCGGCGCCCGGCGCCGGTGGCCGCCTCCACCAGCTGGCTCGGGCTGAACCGTCCCCGCTGGCCGCTGCGCAGCCGTTCACCATGCTCCAGCGCCCGCATCTCCAGCAGGGGGTCCACCACGGCGTGCTGGTCCGAGCCCAGGGCGATGACCGCCCCGGCATCGGCGAGCTCGTGGGCCGGGCCGATCCCGTCGCCCAGGTCGGCTTCGGTGGTCGGACACATCACCACCGTGGCGGCGGCGTCGCCCAGCAGCGCGATGTCCTCGTCGCTGAGATGCGTGGCGTGGACGGCGGACAGGCGGGGGCCGAGCAGGCCGTGCTCCTGCAGCAGCCGGGTGGGGCTCATCCCGTGCTCGGCCTCCACGGCGGCGTTCTCCGCCGGCTGCTCGGAGAGGTGGATGTGCAGCGGCACCTCAGGGTGCTCGGAGGCCCACTCGGAGAGCTCGGCGAGCTGGTCGGCGTCGACGGCGCGCAGGGAGTGGATGGCGGCTCCGAGAGTGATGAGTCCGGAGCCGCAGTCCTCCTGGACCAGCGCGTCGTGCAGCCGCTCCCAGCGGGCCGCCCAGCCCGCCACGCCGTCGTCGGCGTACCGCTGCTGCACGGGGCTCAGCGCCAGCGGCTCCCCGGCCGGGGAGAGGCCGCCGCGCAGGTAGCAGGTGTCCAACAGGACCAGCCGGATCCCGGCCCGCCGGGCGGCACGGGCCAGGGCCCGCTCCATGGCGTGCTCGCCCTCGGCGTCCGCACCACCATAGGGGGTCCCGTCCGGCCGGTGGTGCAGGTAGTGGAACTCGCCGACGGCGGTCCAGCCCGAGGCGGCCATCTCGGCGTAGACGGCGGTGGCCAGCTGCTCCATGGTCTGCGGGGTCAGCGCCTCGGCGGAGCGGTACATCTCCTCCCGCCACCGCCAGAAGTCGCCGGGCGCGCCGTGCGGACCCGCGTGGGTGCGCCCGCGCAGCAGCCGGTGGAACGCGTGGGAATGGGCATTGACCAGCCCGGGCAGCGTGTGGGTGGCGCTCACAGCAGATCCTCCAGGGCGTCGGCCAGGGCGTGGACTCCCAGCACGGCGTCGTCGTCCTCCACATGCTCCTCCGGGGCGTGGCTGACGCCGCTGGGGTTGCGCACGTAGATCATGCCGGTGGGCACCTTCGCGGCGAGCACGCCGGCGTCATGGCCCGCGCCGGTGGGCAGCAGAGGAGCGGCGGGCGCGGTGCGGCGCACCGCCTCGGTGAGGGAGGCCGCGAGCTGCGGGTCGAAGTGCACGGTGCCGGAGAGCGACTCCTCGGTCAGCTCGGCCGTGCAGCCCTCGCTGAGGGCCGCCTGCTGGGCGTGGCGCCAGATGTCCTCCACCAGGGCGGCGGTGACCTCGTCCTCCGGGTGGCGGACGTCCAGCCAGAGGTCCACGCGGGATGCGATGACGTTGGTGCCGCCCGGAACAGGCTCGACCCGCCCCACCGTCGCCCGCGCCTCGGGCTGCACCCGGGCCAGGCGTCGTACGTCGATCACGGTCTCCGCGGCGGCGACCATCGGGTCGCAGCGATCGGACATCAGCGTGGTGCCGGCGTGGTTGCCCTGGCCGTGGAAGCTGATCCGCCAGCGTCCGTGGCCCAGGATGGTCGAACCCACGGCGATCGCCGGCGCCCCGGCGCTGAGGTGCTCATCGGTGTTGAGTCCTCGGCCCTGCTCCACATGCAGCTCGACGAACTGTCCGATCCGGGCGAGTGCGGCCGGGTCGGGGCCGATGTGGGCGGGGTCCAGGCCCTCGGCGCGGGCGGCCTCCGCGAAGGTGATGCCCGCGGCGTCGCGCAGCCCCAGGGCCCGCTCCACCGGAATGGTCCCGGCCAGCAGACGGGACCCCAGGCAGGCCACGCCGAAGCGGGAGCCTTCCTCCTCGGGGAAGACGGCCACGGCGAGCGGCCGGCGGCGGTCCAGGGCTCCGGCGGCCTCCCGGGCCTGCAGCACGTCCACGGCGGCCAGGGCGGAGGCGACCCCGAGCGGGCCGTCGTAGGCCCCGCCGCCCGGCACGGAGTCCAGGTGGGAGCCGGTGACCAGGGCACCCTGCCGGGAGGCCTCCAAGGAGGTGACGCGGCGTCCGGCGGGCAGATCCCACCACGCCCAGAGGATGCCGTTGCGGTCCTCCTCGGTGTCCAGCCCGCGGCTGTGGGCCTCCTGGAGGAACCAGCTGCGCAGGTCCTTCTCCGCGGGGGACCAGACGGGGCGGCTGTACCCGCCGCGCCGCGGGTCGGTGCCGACGTCGGCGATGGCGGCCATCAGGGAGGTGACGGCGGATGCGGTCTCAGTCATGTGACTCCTAGGATCAGTGCGGCCAGGGGAGTGGCGAAGAGCAGGGTGAGCAGGACCCGCTGCGCCCAGATGACCACGAGGTGCCAGATCTTCACGGGGATCTCGGTGGCCAGGATGGACGGTACCAGGGCGGAGAAGAAGATCACCCCGGAGATGCAGACGACGCCGATGACCAGGCGCAGCAGCTCGGACTCGTGTCCCGCCACCAGCGTGGCCGGCAGGAACATCTCCGCGATGCCCAGGGCCGAGGCGGTGGCGGCCAACTGCGGGTCAGGCAGCTGCAGCGCCCAGGTCAGCGGGAGGAACAGATATCCCAGCCAGTCGAACAGGGGTGTGAAGGTGGCCAGCAGCAGCCCGATGAGCCCGATGGACATGATCGAGGGCAGGATCTGCATGGCCATCAGCAGACCGTCCAGGAAGCTGCGGGACATGTTCCTCACCACCGGGGGCGCGGCTTGGAGGGCCTCGCCGGAGGCGGACCAGGCGGCGCGCATCCGGTGCTGGGTGATGCGCTCCTCCGGCTGCGGCTCGACGCCGGGGAAGTGGTCGTCGGGGATGCGGCTCAACGGAGGGATCCGCACCACGATCACCGTGACTGCGTAGGTGACCACCAGAGTCAGGAAGAAGTACCACAGCCACAGGTGCATCAGGTCCAGGGTGTGGGCGACCACCACCATGAAGGTGGCCGAGACCGTGGAGAAGCCGGTGGCGATGATCGCGGCCTCGCGTCCCGTGTACTGCCCGGAGGTGTAGACCCGGTTGGTGATCAGCAGACCCAGCGAGTAGCTGCCCACGAAGGACGCGACGGCGTCGATCGCCGACCGGCCGGGAGTGCGCCACAGCGGGCGCATCACCGGCTGCATGAGCACGCCCAGGTACTCCATGAGGCCGTAGCCGACCAGCAGGGCCAGGAAGATCGCTCCCACCGGCACCAGCAGCCCCACCGGGATCACCAGCGCCTCGTAGAGGAACGGACCCAGCTCCGGGGCGAAGAGGACGTCCGGGCCGACCCCGCTGACGATCATGACACTGGTGGTCAGGCCGACGACGTTCAGCAGGGCGAAGACGGTGCGGGCCGGGGAGCGGCGCCACCGGCCGGTGACGAAGGGACGGACGGTGCCGGCCAGGATGATCGCCAGCGCGACATAGGCGGCCGCGCCGCCGAGTGCCTCACGCAGCGCGGTGACCAGGTGGTCCAGCGGGATCGTCGTCGACTCGCCGATCGTGACCGGCACGAAGAACATGACGACGCCGACCGCGCTGTAGAGGAAGAACCGCCAGCGGCCCCGCGGGCGGGAGGACGTCTGGTTCCCGTCCGCAGGGGCGCTGGAGTGGTCTCGGGGGTCCACGGTGCGGTGCTCCGGATCAGCGGTTCTCGTGCATCGGGATGCGCACACCGCGCTCCTCGGCGACCTCGACGGCGCGGTCGTAGCCGGCGTCGACGTGGCGGATGACGCCCATGCCGGGATCGTTGGTGAGCAGCCGCTCGAGCTTCTGGGCGGCCAGCTCGGTGCCGTCGGCCAGCGAGACCTGCCCGGCGTGGATGGAGCGGCCCATGCCGACCCCGCCGCCGTGGTGCAGCGAGACCCAGGAGGCTCCCGAGCCGGTGGCGGTCAGGGCGTTGAGCAGCGGCCAGTCGGCGATCGCGTCGGAGCCGTCGGCCATGGCCTCGGTCTCCCGGTAGGGGGAGGCCACCGATCCGGAGTCCAGGTGGTCGCGTCCGATGACGATCGGCGCGGACACCTTGCCCTCGGCGACGAGCCGGTTGAACAGCAGGCCTGCCTGGTGGCGCTCGCCGTAGCCGAGCCAGCAGATGCGGGCCGGCAGTCCTTCGAACTCGACGCGCTCGGCGGCGGCGTCCAGCCAGCGGTGGAGGTGCTCCTTCTCCGGGAACAGCTCCTTCAGCGCCTCATCGGTGACGCGGATGTCCTCCGGGTCGCCGGAGAGCGCGACCCAGCGGAACGGGCCGAGGCCCTCGCAGAACAGCGGGCGGATGTAGGCCGGCACGAAGCCGGGGAACTCGAAGGCCCGGTCGTAGCCGCCCTGACGGGCCTCGTCACGGATCGAGTTGCCGTAGTCGAAGACCTCGGCACCGGCGTCCTGGAACTCCACCATGGCCTGGACATGGGCCGCCATCGAGGCCTGGGCCTTGGCGGTGAACCCGGCCGGATCGGCCTGGGCCGCGGCCTCCCAGTCCTCCATGGTGTGCTCGACCGGCAGGTAGGACAGCGGGTCGTGGGCGCTGGTCTGGTCGGTGACGATGTCGACGGTGAACTCACCGGCACGGTGCCGCTCCAGCAGGGCGGGGAACACCTCGGCGGCGTTGCCCACATAGCCGACCGAGAGGCCCCGGCCCTCGGCCTTGGCGGCCAGCACCTTCTCCAGGGCGCGGTCCAGGTCCAGCTCCACCTCGTCGAGGTAGCGCTTGGCGGCCCGGCGGCGCAGGCGGGTCTCGTTCACGTCGACGATCAGGCACGCCCCGTCGTTGAGGGTCACCGCCAGCGGCTGGGCGCCGCCCATCCCCCCGCATCCTCCGGTGAGGGTCAGGGTGCCGGCCAGCGTGCCGCCGAAGCGCTTCGTGGCCACCGCGGCGAAGGTCTCGTACGTTCCCTGCAGGATGCCCTGGGTGCCGATGTAGATCCAGGACCCGGCCGTCATCTGGCCGTACATCATCAGGCCCTCGGCGTCGAGCTTGCGGAACTGCTCCCAGGTGGCCCAGTCGCCGACCAGGTTCGAGTTGGCGATCAGGACACGGGGCGCCCACTCGTGGGTCCGGAAGACGCCGACCGGCTTGCCCGACTGCACCAGCAGGGTCTCGTCGTCCTCGAGGTCCTTCAGCGTCGCGACGATGGCGTCGTAGGACTCCCAGTCGCGGGCGGCGCGTCCGGTGCCGCCGTAGACCACCAGGTCCTCGGGATGCTCGGCGACCTCGGGGTCGAGGTTGTTCATCAGCATCCGCAGCGGGGCCTCCGTCTGCCAGCTCTTGGCCGTCAGCTCGGTGCCGCGCGGTGCGCGGATGCTGCGGGACGGGTCGTGGCGGGTGTGGGCGGCCGGCCGGGCGGAGTCAGCGGCGGTGCCGGTGGCGTGCGTGGTGTCAGTGGTGTGAGTGGTCATCGGTGATCCTCGGTGGTCGGTGACGGCGGGTGTCAGCGGGTGTCAGCGGTCGGTGGTTCGGGTCTGGGCGGCTCGGGTCTGGGCGGCTCAGGAATCGGCGGTCTCGACGGCGTGCAGGATGCTGCGGGCCTCCTCGGCCAGCAGCCGCCCGCAGGCGGTCACGGTGGTCTCATCCATCCGGTAGGAGGGGGCGACCACGGAGAGAGCCGCCACGATGCGGCCCTCCTCGTCGGCGGCGGGCACGCGGACCGGGGCCGCGATCGCCGTGACGTCGGATTCGACGACGTCGCCGGCGACGACGTAGCCGGCCTCCGGTCCGGCGTCAGGGACGTCGCCGCGCAGGGCGGCGCCGACGGCCGTACCCTCCAGCGGGACGGTCCGTCCGACCCAGGAGGTGTGGCGGATGGAGTGCGTGCCCTCCTCCATGGCCAGGTAGATCCCATGCTCGCCGCGGGTGCCCTGCAGGTGAGGCACGCTCAGGTAGCAGGACTCGCCGGTGGCCTCCACGAGCCGACGCAGCGGCGCCTCGGCCAGGGAGACCAGGGATTCCGCACTCAGCGCCTGGGCGCCGAGCTGGACGATGCGCAGTCCGGGGCGGTAGACGCCGTCGTCGTCGCGGCGGACGAAGCCGGCGCCCTCCAGGGTGCGCAGCAGGCGCAGCGCGGTGGAGGAGTTGAGCTCGGTGCGCCGAGCCGCGTCCGCAAGGGACACGTCGCCGGCGTCGCAGACGGCGGCGAGCAGGTCCAGGGCGCGGCTGACGGTGCGTGTCGACGGTTCGGCCACGATGCTCTCCTTCTCCGGCCCGCAGGTGGTGGGCCTTGCCAAGACGGCGTGATTGCGTTTCACTTATTGAAACGCGATTTTCATCAGATGGCAACACCTGGAGGTTCGGATCATGACGTCAGCGTCGACGACACAAGCAGACGGAGCACAGCACGCCCCCGAGCACACGGTCACCATGGGCACGGGCCCGCTGCGGCAGGAGGAGGTGCTGGCCGTCGCCCGACACGGTGCCCCGGTGGTACTCAGCGAGCAGGCCGAGGAGGCCATGAGGCTCTCCCGCGCGGTGATCGACACGCTGGCCGAGGATCCGCTGCCGCACTACGGAGTCTCCACCGGCTTCGGCGCGCTCGCGGTCAAGCAGATCCCGCCGGAGCGCCGCCGGCAGCTGCAGCGTTCCTTGGTGCGTTCCCATGCCGCCTCCTCGGGGGCAGCCGTGGACCGCGAGGTCGTGCGTGCGCTGATGCTCAACCGGCTGGCCACCATGACCACCGGCCGCACCGGCGTCCGCCCGGAGGTCGCTCGGTGCTATGCCGCGCTGCTCAACGCCGGGATCACACCTGTGGTCGGCGAGTACGGCTCACTGGGCTGCTCGGGCGACCTCGCGCCGCTGTCGCACTGTGCTCTGGCCGTGATGGGGGAGGGCGAGGTCTTCGACGCCGACGGCGTGCGACGTCCGGCCGGCGAAGCGCTGGCCGCAGCCGGGATCGAGCCGATCGAGCTGCAGGAGAAGGAGGGCCTGGCGCTGATCAACGGCACCGACGGCATGCTGGGCATGCTGCTCATGGCAGCCGCCGATCTGCGGAGACTGGTGCGCACCGCAGACATCGCCACGGCGATGACCATCGAGGCCCTGCGCGGCACCGACTCCGTCTTCGCCGAGGACCTCCACGCCCTGCGCCCGCAGCCGGGGCAGGCCGATGCCGCCTCGAACCTGCGGCGCCTGCTCGCGGATTCGAACCTCATCGCCGAGACCCGAGGCGGCGAGCACCGTCACACCCGGGTTCAGGACGCCTACTCGCTGCGCTGCGCGCCCCAGGTCCACGGCGCGGTACGCTCCACACTCGCCCACGCCGAAGCCGTGGCGGGCTATGAGTTGGCCTCCGCCATCGACAACCCTGTGGTCACGGTGGACGGCCGTGTGGAGTCCAACGGCAACTTCCACGGAGCCCCGGTGGGGTACGTCCTGGACTTCCTGGCCATCGCCGTGGCGGACTGCGCCTCGATGTCGGAGCGGCGCACCGACCGGATGCTGGACTCCTCCCGCAGCCACGGCCTCAACGCCTTCCTCGCCCACGACCC
Organism: Nesterenkonia aethiopica; assembly: GCF_039534665.1. Classification (NCBI taxonomy): domain Bacteria; kingdom Bacillati; phylum Actinomycetota; class Actinomycetes; order Micrococcales; family Micrococcaceae; genus Nesterenkonia; species Nesterenkonia aethiopica. Next base: position 17,505 of record NZ_BAAAVT010000024.1, read on the forward strand.
CGGTGTGGACTCCGGGCACATGATCGCCCAGTACACGCAGGCCGGCATCGTCTCCGAGCTCAAGCGGCTCGCCGTACCGGCCTCGGCGGACTCCATCCCCAGCTCGGCGATGCAGGAGGACCACGTCTCGATGGGCTGGGCGGCCGGGCTGAAGCTGCGCCGCGCCGTCGACGGGATCATCCGGGTGCTGGCGGTGGAGATCCTCACCGCGGCCCGTGCCCTCGATATGCGCGACGGCGGAGTGGACCAGGCCCGCACCGCGCCGGCGATCACCGCGGTGCGTCGGGTCGTGCGCACCCGGGTCGCAGGCCCGGACACCGATCGGTACCTGGCCCCGGAGATCGATGAGGTGGTTGACCTGGTCCGCGACGGCGACATCCTGGCCGCCGCAGACCAGGCGCTGGGCTCCCCGCTGCGCTGATCAGGGGAAGGCAGGCGTCGACCTCGCCTGGCCTGCCCGCCGACCCCATTCGTCTCACCGACCCGCTGGGCGGAGCCTCACAGGCTCCGCTCAGCGGGCCCGTTGTAGGCGCTCAGCGGGCGGATCAGCGCATTGGAGGCTCGCTGCTCCATGATGTGGGACGTCCAGCCGGTGATGCGGGAGGCGATGAACAGCGGCGTGAACATCTCGGTGTCGAAGCCCATGAGGTGGTAGGTGGGGCCCGCCGGGTAGTCGAGGTTGGGCTTGATGCCCTTGGCCTCGTCCATTGCGGCCTCGAGCCCGTCATAGAGGCCCATCAGCTCACCGCGGCCGTAGTGCGCGACCATGGCGTCCAGGGCCGTCTTCATGGTGGGGACCCGCGAGTCGCCGTTCTTGTACACGCGGTGGCCGAAGCCCATGACCTTGCGCTTCTCGGCGAGCGCCTGCTCCATCCAGGCTTTCGCGCGCACCGCGGCGTCGGCCCGCGTCTCCGCGGTGTCGATGCCGATCTCCTCGAAGGTGTGCATCACGGCCTCGTTGGCTCCCCCGTGCAGGGGGCCCTTGAGGGCGCCGATCGCCGCGGTGACCGCCGAATGCAGGTCCGCCAGGGTGGAGGTGACCACCCGGGCGGTGAAGGTGGAGGCGTTGAAGGAGTGCTCGGCATAGAGCACCATCGAGACCCGGAACGCGTCGACCACCTCGGGTGCCTGCTCCTGTCCGAAGGTCATCCACAGGAAGTTCTGGGAGTAGTCCAGGTCGTCACGCGGCTCCACGGCGGCCAGACCCCGCCGGCGGCGCTGGTCATAGGCGACCACTGCGGGGAACGCCGCGAAGAGCGCCTTGGCCTTGGCCAGCTCCACCTCGGGGGAGGAGTCCTCGGCCTGCGGGTGGCGGGCCCCCAGCACCGAGACCGCGGTGCGGCCCACGTCCATCGGGTGACAGTCGGTGGGCAGCAGGTCGACGGCGGCCTTGACCTGGGGATCCAGGGCGCGGTGCGAACGTTCGAAGCTGAGGAACTCGTCCCGTTCAGCTTCCGTGGGCAGCTCGCCGGTCCACAGCAGCAGGGCCACCTCCTCGAAGGAGAGCTGGGCGGCCAGCTGCTGGACGGGGTACCCGCGGTAGAGCAGCGAGTTGGTCTCCGGGTTGACCTTGGAGATGGCGGTGTGGTCGGCGACCACGCCTGCCAGTCCCTTGCGGATCTGCTCGGCGTCGTGGTTCTCGGACATCGGTGACCTCCTCAGGTCAGTGGTGGGTCCCACTCAGTGGTCAGTGGTCGGTGCCGCTCGGGGAGTGTACGTCCGGCACCTCGAAGTTGAAGATGCCGGTGTCGAAGGTGTTGTACGCCTCGTAGTCGACCAGCTCGTAGAGCCGGGCGCGGGTCATCATCTCCGCCACTGCGGGCTCCTGGGTGCCGTGGGCGGTCAGCGTGTCCAGGGTGCGTTCGATCGCGCCCATCGCCGCGCGCAGCGAGGTGACGGGGTAGATGATCATCGCCACGCCGGCGTCGGCGAGCTGCTGCCGGGTGAACAGCGCGGACTTGCCGAACTCGGTCATGTTGGCCAGCACCGGGACGTCGACGGCGGCACAGACGGCCTCGAATTCACTGAGGTCCTTCATCGCCTCGGGGAAGATGGCGTCGGCTCCGGCGTCGATCAGCGCCTTGGCACGGTCGATGGCGGCGTCGAGCCCTTCGACCGCGCGCAGGTCGGTGCGCGCCATGATGAGGAAGTCCTCGTCCCGGCGTCCTTGGGCGGCGGCGGCGATCCGGCGGGTGGCGGTCTGCAGATCCACCATGTTCTTGCCGTCCAGGTGGCCGCAGCGTTTCGGGTTGAACTGGTCCTCGATGTGGCAGCCGGCCAGTCCGGCGTCCTCGAGCTCCTGGACGGTGCGGGCCACGTTCATCGGTTCGCCGAACCCGGTGTCGGCGTCGACCAGGGCCGGCAGGTTCGTGGCGCGGGCGATCTGCCCGGCCCGGTGGGCCACTTCGGTGAGCGTGGTCAGCCCGACGTCGGGCAGGCCCAGTTCGTTGGCGAGCACGGCCCCGGAGATGTAGACGCCGTCGAACCCCTTCTCCTCGATCAGCGGGACTGAGAGCGGGGTGAAGGTGCCTGGGAACTGCCGGGCCGCTCCCGGGGTGAGCATCTCGCGCAGGGCACGGCGCTTCTGCTGCGCAGTGGTGGTCGAGTACAGCATCTCAGAGGATCCCCTTCGGCGCGTCGGTGGGGTCGATGACTCCGTCGGCGGCCTGGAGGTTGAGCTGGTGGAGCTCGCCGGCGGGCAGCGATTCGAGTCGCTGGGCGACGTCCAGGAAGCGCTCGATCTCGTCGTCGGCGATGACGCCCGCGGCCAGGGTGCGGAACTTGTCGATGTACTGCTCCCGGGCGAAGGGGCGGGCGCCCAGCGGGTGGGCGTCGGCGACGGCGATCTCATCGGTGATGGTGTGCCCGTCGGTCAGCCGGATCTCCACGGAGCCGCCGAAGGCCTTCTCCGAGATGTCCAGGGAGTGGTAGCGGCGGGTCCACTCCGGGTCCTCCTCCGTGGTGACCTTGTGCCAGAGCGCCACCGTGTCCTCACGGCCTGCGCGCTCGGGGGCATAGGAGTCCACGTGGTGCCAGGCCCCGTCCTGCAGCGCGACGGTGAAGATGTAGGGGATCGAATGGTCCAGCGTCTCGCGAGAGGCGGTGGGGTCGTATTTCTGCGGGTCGTTGGCGCCCGAGCCGATCACGTAGTGGGTGTGGTGGCTGGTGCGGATCAGGATGGACTCGACGGCGTTCGGGTCCGTGGCCTCGGGGTGCTGCTGGTGCAGCTTCCGGGCCAGGTCGATCCAGGCCTGGGCCTGGTACTCGGCCGAGTGTTCCTTCGTGTAGGTGTCGAGGATGGCGCGCTTGGCCTCGCCGGTGGCGGGCAACGGCACCTCGTAGCGGGCCTCCGGACCGTCCAGCATCCAGGCGATGACGCCGTCCTCGCCTTCGTAGATCGGCACCGGCGAGGTCTGACCGCGCATGGCCCGGTCCACGGCCTCGACGGCCATCTTCCCGGCGAAGGCGGGGGCGTGGGCCTTCCAGGTGGAGATCTCGCCCTTGCGGGACTGACGCGTGGCGGTGGTGGTGTGCAGCGCTTGGCCGACGGCCTGGAAGATCGTCTCGGCGTCGAGGCGCAGCAGAGTGCCGATGCCGGCGGCCGCGGAGGGGCCGAGGTGGGCGACGTGGTCGATCTTGTGCTGGTGCAGGCAGATGGCCTTGACCAGGTCCACCTGGATCTCGTAGCCGGTGGCGATGCCGCGGATCAGCTCCGGGCCGGAGCGCCCCGTGTGCTGGGCGACAGCCAGGATGGGCGGGATGTTGTCGCCCGGGTGCGAATAGTCGGCCGCCAGGAACGTGTCGTGATAGTCCAGCTCACGCACGGCGACGCCGTTGGCCCAGGCCGCCCATTCGGGGCTGGTCCGCTCCGTGATGCCGAAGACGGAGGCCCCGGCGCCGTTGGCGGAGACCGGCTGGTCGAGGGCCTGGGAACGGGCGGCGACGATGGGGGCCCGGTTCAACGAGGCGACCGCGACCGAGGCGTTGTCGATGATGCGATTGATCACCATGTCGGTGACCTCCGGATCCACGGACACCGGGTCGACGGCGACCTGCGCGATCTTCCAGGCCAGCTGGCCCTCGCGGGGCAGGTTCTCCTCGCTGCGATAGACGCGCACGCTGTGGGTGATCATGGGCTGACGTTCCTCTCCGATGGGTGGTTCTCAGGTCTGGGGTGAGTCGGCGGGGGACGCGGCCCGGCCGGTGATGTAGGCCAGGCTGCGCCGCAGGTGGATGAGCATGGCGGCCCCGGCGGTGTCGGGGTCGCCGGAGGCGATGGCGGTGCATACGCTCCGGTGTTCGCGGGCGGACTCGGCCAGGCGGGCGGGTTCGTCCCGGGCCAGGCGACGCACTCGTACGAGATGGACGCGCAGACTGCGCAGCATGCCCGTGAGGTAGGGGTTGTCGACTGCCTGCGCGACGGCGTCGTCGAGTTCCTCGGCGAGGTCGTAGTAGCGCGCCTCCTGGTCCTCGGGAACGGCGTCGGCGGCGGAGCTCAGCGCGTCCTCGGCCTGGGCGAACCGCCGGGCCAGTGCGGTGAAGCGCTCCGGGTCGCCGCGTTGGGCCGCCAGCCGAGCGGCCTGCATCTCCAGCGGCAGGCGCAGTTCGAAGAGTAGATCGACGTCGCCCAGGGACACGGAGCTGACCACGGTGCCGCGACCCTGCGCCTGGTCCGCCAGGCCGTCGGCGGTGAGCCGGGACAGCGCCTCCCGCACCGGGGTGCGAGAGACTCCGAGGCGCTCGGACTGCTCGACCTCGCCGAGGACCGTCCCCGGGGCGAGGGCACCGTCGAGGATCTCCTCGCGCAGGCGTCGGTAAGCACGGTCACTGGCACGCATACCGGAAGTGTATACACAGATGGCGGTTCAGGGCGATGATTCACGGTCGATTCGACGATGACGCGCACTTGTGTATACACAGGCCTTCACAAGATGTGATCGGCATCATAGTCTGGCAGGGCACGACGCAGCGCCGGGGCTGGGGACCGAGCAGAAGGCAGATCACGGATCAGGAGGAGCACCATGGGAGCTGAGCGCACAGTGGCGGGCGGATATCGGGACGTCCACCGTCGATCGCTGCGTGACCGCGAGGACTTCTGGCTGCACGCGGCCCGGTGCGTCGACTGGGACCGGATGCCGGGCCAGGCCCTGGACGATTCGGCGGCACCGATCCACCGATGGTTCCCCGACGGCAGCCTCAATCTGAGTCGGAACTGCCTGGACCGCCACCTGGAGGCGGGCCGCGGCGCTCAGGTCGCCCTGATCCACGATTCGGCGGTCACCGGCACGGTGCGCAGCTACACCTATGCGGAGCTCACCGAGGAGGTGGCCCGAGCCGCAGGGATGCTCGCCGGTCTCGGCGTCGGTGCCGGAGACCGGGTGATCATCTATCTGCCGATGATCCCGCAGGCTCCCATCGCGATGCTCGCCTGCGCCCGGCTCGGGGCAGTCCATTCGGTGGTCTTCGGCGGGTTCGCCGCTCAGGAGCTGGCCTCCCGCATCGACGACTCCTCCGCCGACGTCGTGCTCACCGCCAGCGGCGGGATCGAGCCGTCCCGGCGGGTGGAGTACCTGCCCACCGTGGCGGAGGCGATCAGCCTGGCGCAGCATCCGGTCCGTGAGGTCGTCGTCCAGCACCGGGACGGGTTCTCCCACAGCATGGCGGACGTCGCGGGGGACTCGACCGCCCGCTGGCAGGACTGGGAGCGGCTCTCGGCCCAGGCGACCCCGGCGGGACCCGTGTCCGTGGCCGCCACCGACCCGCTGTACATCCTCTACACCTCCGGGACGACGGGACGCCCCAAAGGGGTGGTCCAGGATCAGGGCGGCACGGCGGTGGCGCTGAGCTGGTCCATGTCCGCCGTCTTCGACGTCGGCCCCGGGCAGACCATGCTGACGGCCTCCGACGTCGGGTGGGTGGTGGGGCACTCCTACATCGTCTACGGCCCTCTGCTGGTCGGCGCCACCACGGTGCTCTACGAGGGCAAGCCGGTGGGGACGCCCGACGCCGGGGCCTTCTGGCGGATGGTGGAGGAGCACCGGATCTCCGCGCTGTTCACCGCACCGACGGCGCTGCGCGCCATCCGCAAGGCGGACCCGGAGGCAGCTCTGGTGGGCGACCATGACATCTCCTCGCTGCAGCACCTCTTCGCCGCCGGCGAGCGGCTCGATCCGGACACGCAGCGGTGGATCGGAGAGGCCCTCGGAGTCCCGGTGATCGACAACTGGTGGCAGACCGAGACGGGATGGCCCATCGCGGCGAACCCCGTCGGCATCGAGCCCCTGCCGATCAAAGAGGGCTCGGCGACCCTGCCCATGGCGGGCTACGACGTCGTCATCCTCGGCGCTGACGGGCAGGAGCTGCCACCGGGGGAGGAGGGCAACATCGCCCTGCGACTGCCGATGCCTCCGGGCACGCTGCCCACCCTGTGGGGGGACGACCAGCGCTACATCGACTCCTACCTGTCGGCCTTCCCCGGCTTCTACGCCACGGGGGACTCCGGCTGCCTCGACGAGGACGGCTACCTGTTCGTCATGGGCCGGACCGACGATGTCATCAATGTGGCCGGTCACCGTCTCTCCACCGGGGCGATCGAGGCCGCCGTCGCCTCGCACCCTGCGGTGGCCGAATGCGCCGTCATCGGTGTGGCCGACGATCTCAAGGGCCAGCGGGCCGCCGGCTATGTGGTGCTCAAGACCGGGTACGAGCGGGACCCGGAGCTCCTGCGCGAGGAGCTGACCGACCTGGTGCGGCGGACCATCGGGCCGGTGGCCGACTTCAAGGACGTCGCCGTGGTGCCCGGGCTGCCGAAGACCCGCTCCGGGAAGATCCTGCGCAGAACGATGCGGCAGATCGCCGACGGCGAGGAGCCTCAGGTGCCCTCCACGATCGAGGACCGGGCGGTGCTCGACGAGCTCGTCCCGGTGCTGCGTCGCAGCCGGTGAGGCATGGCTCGCGGAGCCGGTGAGGCATGGCTCGCGGAGCCGGTGAGGGTCGTCCTTCAATCTCGGGATGAACAGTCGGCGTGTGGTCGACGCCGCCGCAGGGGTAGTCTGGTCGGGTTGTCGAGCCGACGACGCCCCCGGACAGGGCCCCGACGGTGCGACCGACCAGACGACGGCGTGACGGAGAAGCGAGGGAGTCAGTGAGCAACGACCAGCCGACCGAGCTCTTCACCATCCACGGTGAGGCGATCATCGGCCCCACCGGCCGTCCCAAGCATGAGTTCCCCGTCCCGAGTCCTCTCGAGGGCACCGGGCCGGCCCGCACCATCGCGATGGTGAACCAGAAGGGCGGGGTCGGCAAGACCACTTCGGCGATCAACCTGGGCGCCGCGCTCGCCGAGTACGGGCGTCGGGTGCTCATGGTCGACTTCGACCCGCAGGGCGCCCTCTCCGCCGGTCTCGGCACGAGCCCGCACGAGCTGGAGACCTCCGTGTACAACGTGATCATGGAGCGTGAGGTCACCGCACGGGACGCCATCCTCACCACCCACGTGCCCGGAGTGGACCTGCTGCCGGCCAACATCGACCTCTCCGCCGCGGAGGTCCAACTGGTCAACGAAGTCGCCCGCGAGCAGGTCCTCGAACGGGCCCTGCGCCAGGTGCGGGACGACTACGACGTCATCATCATCGACTGCCAGCCGTCCCTGGGGCTGCTGACCGTCAACGCCCTGACCGCCGCGCACGGGGTCATCATCCCGCTGGTGGCCGAGTTCTTCGCGCTGCGCGCCGTGGCCCTGCTGGTGGACACCATCGAGAAGGTCCAGGACCGGCTCAACCCGGACCTGGAGATCGACGGCGTGCTGGCCACCATGGTGGACACCCGCACCCTGCACAGCCGGGAGGTCATCTCCCGGATCGTGGAGGCCTTCGGGGACAAGGTCTTCGAGACGGTCATCAAGCGCACGGTCAAGTTCCCCGACGCCACGGTCGCCGCCGAACCCATCACCTCCTACGCCCATAAACATGAGGGCGCCAAGGCCTACCGCCAGCTGGCCCGGGAGCTCGTGGTCCGCGGCGGCGCGCCCTGACCTCTGCGGAGCAGCCGGTGAGCGAGACCAGCCCGCAGCCGGACGCCCGTCCCGCCACGGGCGCGGGCGTCATGAGCACGGACGTCGAGGACGCCACAGAGATCGAGGGCACCAGCGGGTTCACCGTCTCGCTGGAGAACTTCGACGGCCCCTTCGACCTGCTGCTCGGACTCATCGCCAAACGGCAGATGGACGTCACCACGGTGGCGTTGGCCGCCGTGACGGACGAGTTCGTGGCCTATGTGCGCAAGCTCTCCGCCGAGGCCGGTGCCGCGGAGGGGCTGTTCAGCCCGCAGGCGCTGGACGAGTCCTCCCACTTCATCCTGATCGCCGCCACGCTGCTGGACCTCAAGGCCGCCCAGCTCCTGCCCAGCGGAGAGGTCGAGTCGGAGGAGGACATCGCCGCCCTCGAGGCCCGCGACCTGCTGTTCGCCCGGCTGCTGCAGTACCGGGCGTTCAAGGAGATCGCCTCCCAGGTGCGGGCCACGCTCGATGAGAACGCCGACCGTCATCCGCGCCAGCCCGGCACCGACCCCCAGCTGGCGGGGCTGCTGCCCGAGCTGGTCTGGCGGACCACGCCGGAGGATCTGCGCGCCATCGCTGAGAAGGCCTTCGCCCGGCCCTCCGTGGAGCCCGACGACGTCCGGCTCGAGCATCTCCACGCCCATGCGGTGAACGTCCGCGACGAGATGGCCACCATGACCGACATGCTGCGGGAGGGCGGCACGCTCTCCTTCTCGGAGCTGGTCCGGGACGCGGACAACCGGCTGGTCGTCGTCGTGCGGTTCCTGGGACTGCTGGAGCTCTTCCGGGACCGCGACGTGGAGCTGAGCCAGGACTCTCCGCTGGGGGAGCTGAGCGTGACCTGGTCCGGCTCGGCGCAGGGTGAGACCGAGGCCGCCCAGCGGGCTGCGGCAGAGTGGGACGACGCGGCGGACGGCGCCGCGGAGAGCCCGGGCCCCGGGGATGAGGACATGAGACCGACGGACGAGGAGCACCACGATGGCTGACCCGGAGCAGCAGGGGGCGCCGGGACCCGGCGTCCACGAGGCGGACCCGGCGTTGGAGTCCTCCACCGACGCGCAGCTCGTCGCCCATGAGGACTTCCTGGCCGCCGTGGAGGCGGTGCTCATGGTCACGGAGGAGCCGGCGACGCCGGCGGAGCTGGCCGCTGCGGTGAAGATCCCCGAGCATCAGGTGGTGGGGCTGCTCGACGAGCTGCGGGCCGAGGCCGACGGGCAGCACGGGGGGCGACGGCGGGGCTATGAACTGCGCGAGGTCGCCGGCGGCTGGCGCTACTACTCCCGGATGGACTATGCGGACCAGGTCTCGGCCTTCGTGCTGGGCGGGCAGACGGCTCGCCTCTCCCAGGCCGCCCTGGAGACGCTGGCGATCATCGCCTACCGGCAGCCGGTGGCGCGCTCGCAGGTGGCCGCCATCCGCGGCGTCAATGTCGACGGGGTGGTGCGCACGTTGGTCCACCGGGGCCTGATCGACACGGCCGGCACCGACCCGGTCACCGGAGCGACGCTGTACACCACCACGCGCATGTTCCTGGAGAAGCTGGGAGTGGACTCCCTGGAGCAGCTGCCCCAGCTGTCCCCCCACCTGCCAGGCGTGGAGGCCGCCGAGGAGCTTGCCGAGGACGGCTGAACCGCCGGGCGTCCCGGTTTGCGCACGCCCGTAGAATGGAGCCCATGACTTCTTCCGGGAAGCGCCGTCGGGCGCCCAGAGAGCCGCGCGCGGCGCGGGCCCCTCGCACACCCCGGGCGGGGGAGTCCGGCGGGCCCTTCGCCGGTGAGGATCCCCAGCGGCTCATCTCCTCGGAGCCCCGGCGCGCCAAGCCGCGCCTGAGCGAGGCGGAGGAGAACTTCGCTGCGGTGCATGACCCTGACGGTGTGCGCCTGCAGAAGGTGCTCGCGCAGGCCGGCGTCGCCTCTCGTCGCGTGTGTGAGGACCTCATCGCCGAAGGGCGTGTGGAGGTCGACGGGCGGGTCGTCGTCGAGCCGGGTGTGCGGGTGCTGCCGGAGAAGGTCACCATCCACGTGGACGGAGTGCGCCTCAGCCTCGATGTGACGCATCGCTATGTGATGTTCAACAAACCTGCCGGTGTGGTGACCACCATGACCGACCCCCAGGGAAGGCCCTGCATCGAAGACCACCTCGACGCCTCCATGAAGGCGGCGCGGCTGGTGCATGTGGGACGCCTGGACCGGGAGACCGAAGGGCTGCTGCTGCTCACCAACGACGGCGAGCTTGCCCATCGGCTGACCCACCCCTCCTACGAGGTCCCCAAGACGTACCTCGTGGAGGTCCGGGGCAAGGTGCCCCGCTCGCTGGGACGCACCCTCACCGAGGGGATCGCGCTCGAAGATGGTCCCATCGCGGTGGACGCGTTCCGGGAGATCGCCAGCGCCCAGGGGCGCAGCATGGTGGAGGTCACGCTGCACTCCGGGCGGAACCGGATCGTCCGCCGCATCTTCGAACAGGTGGGACACCCGGTGACGCGCCTGGTGCGCACCGCCATCGGGGAGATCACCATCGGCGACCAGCCCCAGGGCACGGTGCGGGACCTGGGTGCCCGGGAGCTGGGGCATCTGATGGACCTGACCAGCGCGCCGCCGCCCTCCGGGCAGGGGACGTCGAAAGGCACGCAGGATCAGCAGGACTCGACGACGCAGCAGGCCCCGACGAGCCGGACGCACCGTGGTGCCGGCCATCGCGGGCGAGGAGGACATCGGTGAACCCCCTGAGCACGACACCCGACGCCGGTCGGGAGACCCCGCGCGTGCTGATCCGCGGCACCGGCCTGCTCGGTGCCAGCATCGGCATCGGCCTGCGCGCAGATGGGCACGAGGTGCAGCTCTCCGACCCGTCCGGCACCGCCGAGGCGATCGCCCGGGACATCGGGGCCGGGTCCATCCGAGAGGTCGGGGATCCCGACCCCGAGATCGTGGTGATCGCGGCTCCGCCCGAGGTCGTCGCCGAGGAGGTCGCCGACGCTCTGGTGGAGTTTCCGCAGGCCGTGGTCCTCGACGTCGCCTCCGTGAAGGCTGAGATCCTGCGCGCGCTGCGCGAGCTGGCCGACGGCCGTGCCGACGAGGTGACACCGGTTGACCTGACCCGCTATGTGGGCACCCATCCGATGGCCGGACGCGAGCAGTCCGGTCCTGTGGCGGCTCGTGGCGAGCTGTTCACCTCGATGCCGTGGGTCATCACTCCGGCCCAGGATCCGGCGACCGGGGAGCAGGTGCCCACGCAGGCGGCCGTGGCCTGGGCGGAGGAGGTCGCCCGCCGCTGCGGCGCGACCGTCCACTACATGGACCCGCAGGAACATGACGACTCGGTCGCCCTGATCTCGCACTTGCCGCAGATCGCGGCCTCCCTGGTGGCCTCCCGGCTGCAGGATGCTCCCACCTCGGCGCTGGCACTGGCGGGCAATGGTCTGCGGGACGTGACGCGGATCGCCGCCTCGGACCCGAATCTGTGGGTGCAGATCCTCTCCTCCAACGCCGCCCCGGTGGTGGAGATCCTGCACGGGCTGCGCGACGACGTCGCGCGTCTGATCCGCACGCTCGAGGACCCCCGTGCCCCGGGCAGCCAGGCGGACATCGCCCAGCTGATCTCCGAGGGCAACTCGGGGCGGGCCCGGGTGCCCGGCAAGCACGGGGCGCCTCCGCAGTCGTTCGCCCGACTCATCGTCATCGTCGACGACCGTCCAGGTCAGATCGCCGCGGTGCTCAACGATGTGGCGAAGGTCGGGGTCAATGTGGAAGACATGCGCATGGACCACTCCGCCGGCCATCAGGTGGGTATGGTGGAGCTGTCCGTGCTGCCCGGCCGCCGTGATGAGCTGGCCGAGGCGCTCACCGACTTCGGATGGAAGGTGGTCCAGTCATGACGGCAGGCGCGGCCGACCGCACGGTCACCGGTGCGTCAGACTCGCACGTGCAGGGGCGTCGGCTCATCATCGCAGTGGACGGCCCCTCAGGATCGGGCAAGTCCAGTGTGTGCCGGGCTGCGGCCCGCCGCCTGGGCGCCGCCTACCTGGACACCGGGGCCATGTACCGGGCGGCGACCTGGTACTGCCTGGACCGCGGGGTGGACCTCGACGACGAGGCCGCCGTCGCCGTCGCCGTGGAGGAGCTGCCGCTGACGATCTCCACCGACCCGGAGCATCAGACCGTCACGGTCGGGGAGTGTGACGTGACCGAGAGCATCCGGGAGGCACGGATCTCCGAGAGCGTCTCCGAGATCTCCACCAATCGGGCGGCCCGTGCCCTGCTGGTGGCCGCCCAGCGTCGGATCATCGATCAGGCGGGGGTCGTCGTCGCCGAGGGCCGAGACATCACCACCGTGGTCGCCCCGGACGCCCAGGTGCGGGTGCTGCTTACCGCCTCCGCGGAGGTCCGGCTGGCGCGCCGCGGACTGCAGATGGGCGGAGGGCAGCCCGCCGAGGCGCTGCAGCGCCAGGTGCTCGCCCGGGATGCCCGAGACTCCACGGCGGTGAACTTCACCGAAGCGGCCGACGGCGTCGCCGTGCTGGACTCCTCAGATCTGACCTTCGAGGAGACTGTGGACGCCCTGGTCTCCCGTGTGGAGTCCGTGCGCTGAGGCCGCACCGATTCGGCGCTCGAGCTGCGCCGGTCTCCACCCCCGCCTCGCGGCCCTGGGCCGCACCCCTTCATCAGAGAAATCCGCCCCGGCGGAAACCACACCACCAGGAGCAGCAATGGCCCGACACGATGACGAGACCCCTCAGGGCGCCGACGAGTATGCTCCCGCCGTCGAGGACGACCGCCTGGCCGAGCGGCTCGCCGCGATCACCGACGAGGAGGCCGAGGCCCGCGCCGCCGCGCTGCGGGCAGGCCTGCAGGACTACGAGCTGGAGGACGAGGACTCGGCGCTGCTGAGCGATCAGCAGTTCGACGACGACGACCTCCCGTTCGTGCCCGCGCCGCCGGTTCTCGCGATCGTGGGCCGTCCCAATGTGGGCAAGTCCACCTTGGTGAACAGGATCATCCGTTCCAAGCAGGCTGTGGTGGAGGATGTGCCCGGAGTGACCCGGGACCGCGTCTCCTACGACGCCGAGTGGAACGGCAAGGACTTCTCCATCGTGGACACCGGGGGCTGGGAGCAGGACGCCCGGGGCATCCACCGGCAGGTCGCCGACCAGGCGGAGGTCGCCGTGGACGAGGCTGACGCCGTCATCTTCGTGGTCGACGGACTGGTGGGCGCCACCGCCGTGGACGAAGCGGTGGTACGAATGCTGCGCCGCAAGAAGAAGCCGGTGTTCCTGGCGGCGAACAAAGTGGACTCCGAGGCCCAGATGGCCGAGGTCTACGCGCTGTGGAACCTGGGCCTGGGGGAGCCGTACCCCGTGTCGGCGCTGCACGGAACCGGCACCGGTGACCTGCTCGATGCCGCAGTGAAGGCTCTGCCGGACACCGCCCAGCACGGGGGACTGGTGCCCAGGGGCGGTCCGCGCCGCGTGGCGCTGGTGGGCCGTCCCAATGTGGGGAAGTCCTCGCTGCTGAACAAGCTCGCCGGATCCGAGCGTGTGGTCGTCGACGACGTCGCCGGCACCACTCGCGACCCGGTGGACGAGCTGGTGGAGCTGGGCGGAGAGACCTGGCGTTTCGTGGACACTGCGGGCATCCGGCGTCGTCAGCACATGGCGCAGGGATCGGAGTATTATGCGATGCTGCGCACCCAGCGCGCTCTGGACAAGGCGGAGGTCGCCGTCGTTCTCCTGGCGGTGGACGAGCCGATCTCTGAGCAGGACGTGCGCATCGTGCAGCTGGCCGTGGACTCCGGTCGGGCGTTGGTGATCGCCTACAACAAGTGGGATCTGCTCGACGACGAGCGTCGCTATTACCTCGAACGGGAGATCCAGCGGGACCTGGGGCATGTCTCCTGGGCCCCGCGGGTGAACGTCTCGGCGCAGACCGGATGGCACAAGGACCGGCTGGCCCCGGCCCTGGAGACCTCGCTGACGAACTGGGGGCAGCGGATCCCCACCGGACGGCTCAACGCCTTCCTCGGTGAGCTGGTGGCGGCCCACCCCCATCCGGTGCGCGGCGGCAAGCAGCCACGCATCCTCTTCGGCACCCAGCCCTCGAGTCGCCCGCCGAAGTTCGTGCTCTTCACCACCGGCTTCCTGGACCCCGGATACCGGCGTTTCATCATGCGTCGGCTGCGGGAGACCTTCGACTTCACGGGCACTCCGATCGAGATCTCCATGCGTGTGCGGGAGAAGCGTCGCAAGAAGAAGTGAGGGTCGTGACACCTTCTTCCGATGCGGCATCCGCGCCTGAGTTGTTGTAGACTCTTCTGGTGGCCGGAACGGCCGCGACAGATCGGGATGTGGCGCAGTTTGGTAGCGCACACGACTGGGGGTCGTGGGGTCGCAGGTTCAAATCCTGTCATCCCGACCGATCGAAAGCCCCGGATCCTTGCAATGGCAGGGATCCGGGGTTATAGGTCAGAAACGTGTTGCTGGCCCGGGAGTGTCGTTGTCTCATCGGTGGGATCTTCCACCCCATCCAGACCTGCTCCAAAGTCCTCATTCATCGGTTGGGCGGGAGTCATAGAGCACCGGTCCGATCTGTTCCTCAGAAGCCGCCACCGAACGCCCCTGGGGTTGATGGTGCTCGGGCCGGATGAGGTGATGAGAGGGCTGTGGGTCTTCGCTGCGTAGGTAAAGGAACCACTCCACTGCCCGGCGCATGTGCTCTTCGGGCAGCCCGCGGTGATGCCGCAGCAGCAACCGGATCTGGGCGTTGATGCCGCCTTCGATCTGATTCGTCGTCGAGGCGACCTCGAAGTCCAGGTCCCCGTCCAGATAGGTGAAGAGCTCGTCGTTCTTCACGCAGCGCTCCAGGAGCACATAGGCCTTCCGGAGGCGGTCGTGGGTGAACCAGGATCGCTGGCCTGGTCGTACCCATCCCGGCACCGGTCCGGTGTGCTCCTCGTGGCGGGTCCTAGCGAAGATGAATCCGCGGTGGCGTTGATGGAACTCGGCCAGTGCGGCCAGCCAGGCGGCGGCCTGTGCGGTGGTGTTGATCCTGGTCAGCGTCAAGGACAACTGCCGCAGCTCCTTGCCTGGGACTGTGCGGGGCTGGGTGGTGATGTGTCGGCGGATGTTGCGTTGAATATGGACCAAACACCTCTGGACCCGGGTCTCGGGCCAGAGGTGCTTGCGGGCGGAGAGCAGCCCGGCGGCACCGTCGTTGATGACCACCGCGGGCGCTGGGAACTGGCCCAGCAGGGCTTCCCAGGCGGCGCGTTTCTCGGTGTTGCACCACTGGTAGCCGATGACCCCGGTGGGGCTGATGGCGATCAGGCAACACCAGGAGCCCAGGTAGATCCCATCGAGTTGGATCTGGTCATAGATCTCTCCAGTGACCGGGATCCGTGGTGTGATGTTCCAGCACCAGCCGGTGCGGCGGCGGAAAGACCGTGCGCTGATCCCGGACCGTGCGCCTGCTTGGGTCTGGGTCTGTGCGCTGGTGAGCCAGGCCAGGAAAGCGTCGAGTTCGTGGCGGTGCGCGACGTCTTGCCGCCGGTGCTTCATCGAGCTGGTGGAGCCACACTCGGTGCACCGGAAGCGCTGGGTGCCTGCCGCGGTTCTGCCGAACTTCTTGAGCTGGCCACCGCAGAGATCACATTCCCCAGAAGATGCAAGCATCCTTCAGGGATATACGCCTCAGAGTATGTCGATGTTGATCCTGCCGGCCCAGGGTTGGGAAGCGAGGCTACTCAGCAACACGTTTCTGGCCTATAACCCACGACTTATGAACGACTTTGAGCGGGGTCGGTGAGCCAGACCGGGTGGCATCCGGACACTCTCAGTGCGCAGATAGTGAATTGCGACTGTTGCGAGGAATGCCATGAACGAGAATCACATTCACGGGCGGTGGTCCTGATGCCCCGTGCCTCTCTGCGTCCCGGGGATCGAGGCGAGCTCTTCACCCAGAAGCTCGACAGCGGGAAGTTCAAAGCCCGCCTGTACTACTGTGACGAGTTCGGACGGCGCCGCCAGATCACAGCGGTGGAATCGACCAAGGGCCGTGCCCAGACCGCACTGAAGAAGAAGTGGCACAGAATCTCGACAGAGATGAAGCGCCCCAGGTCTGATGCCGCATCTTTTTAAGCTGAAAGGATGCAGTCATGCCTGGAATCACAGATCCCGCTCTGAAGCAGCGGGCCGTCCGTCTGGTGCTGGACCACCAGCCGGAGTATTCCTCTCGTACCGCGGCCATCAAAGCCGTCGCCGCCCAGCTTGGGGTCGGCCGGGACTCCCTGCGCCGATGGATAGCCCAGCACGAGATCGACCGCGGCACCCGCGAGGGCACCACCAGCACTGAACTGGAGGAGATCCGCCGGCTCAAAGCTGAGAACAAGCGGCTGAAAGAGACCAATGAGATCCTGCGCAAGGCTTCGATTTTCTTCGCGGGGGAACTCGACCTCCGATCCCGCTGATCTGCGAGTTCATCGATCAGCTGCGTGCTGATGGTCATGCCGTCGAGTCGATCTGTGCCATCCTCACCACCGAGGGTGTGCCGGTCGCGGCAAGGACCTACCGGGCCTGGAAGCAGGCCAACCAGCAGCCGGCGGCCCGGACGATCACTGATGCGATGGTCGAAGACGCAGTGCGGTCCCTGGCCTACAAGCCCAAGGAGGACGGCACCATCAAACGCACTGCCGAGGGCCTTTATGGGCGCAGGAAGATGACAGCGGCCATCCGCCGCCGCATCCCCGGGGCCGCCCCGGGTGCAGTCGACCGGGCCATGAGGACCCTGGGGCTGGCTGGGGTCCGGCGCGGCAAAGCCGCCCGCACCACCATCCCGGGCGAGGGCGGCACCCGTGCCGGGGATCTGCTCAATCGCGACTTCACTGCTGCTGCGCCGAACCGTGTCTGGGTGGCGGACTTCACCTATGTGCGTATCTGGGCCGGGTTTGTCTACGTGGCCTTCATCGTTGATGTCTATGTCCAGCGGATCATCGGCTGGCACGCCGAGTAGTGCCCCATAGAGTGGTGTAACCCCCTGATGGTCCTCACTGTCCTGGTCTTGGACGTGAGCGCGGCCATCGGGTGGCCCCTTCGAGGAATCT
>NZ_BAAAVT010000025.1:0-31401 GCF_039534665.1 Nesterenkonia aethiopica
CTGATCTGTTCGCCTCCTGGCTGCTCTCCGGTCGGGTCGAGGGTGCCCCGGTGGAGGCGAAGATCGCGGTGATGATCCCTGAGACCACCCTGACCGGGCACAGCGAGGACCCGGGCATCAGTGCCGACCGGAACTGGGTGATCCCGGCCAGCGATGCCCGCCACCTCGCCGGTGATCCCCGCACCTGCCACGACTGGTACCAGGCCACCACCAGCCAGACCCAGCCCGGCCCGATCCAGCCCGGCGCAGGAGACGTCTCTCCGAACATCCTCGCCATCACCTACACCGGCCGCTACGCCCCGGCCCGGCTGCGCGATGCCATCATCTTCCGCGACGGAACCTGCCAGGCCCCGGGGTGCACCATCCCGGCTCAGCGCTGCGATCTTGACCACCGGCTCCCCTACCCGACAGGCCCCACCAGCGGGCCCAACCTGCAGGCCCTGTGCCGCAGGCACCACCGGATCAAATCCCACGGACTGCTCACCGAAGAGGACCCGGCCACACCACCGAAGACAGCAGCACCCCCGCCAGCAGCACCCCCGCCAACAACACCGTCGCCACCGTCCATACAGCGGCCGGCATCTCCACCGACGCGTCCCCGTCCGCGGCGTCGTGGGCTGCCGCCTGCCTGGCAGCCCACGCGACGGCGCACCTTGGCGCCCCACGGCCGTGTCGACCTCATCGCCGCGCGCCAAGCCACCCCGGGCTCCCGTGCGGGCGTGACCGTCCTCTACGAGACCAGCAGACGACGACACTGAGCCATTGCCCTGCTGCCTGAACCCAGCCACACCACGACACTCCGCCGCTGCCGAACTCCCCGCTGCCTGACCTGCTCAGCCGAGCACGTCGTCGCGCCGGTCCTCCACGCACGGGTCGGCCCCGGCGGACCTGCGAATCCTCACCGAGGCAGTTGGAGGAGACCAGCCGCACCGCGTCCTCCAGCACCCGCGCCAGCACCATCAGCTCCGTCCTGGCTGCGGCCTCCCGATCAGACGAAGGCCGAGACCCCGGTGAGTGCCCTCCCCACGATCAGGGAGTTGATCCCGTAGGAGCCCTCATAGGTATAGATGGCCTCGGCGTCCCCCATGAGCTTGGCGACCTCGTAGTCGGTGGTGACGCCGTTCCCGCCCAGGGCCTCCCGCCCGAGGGCCGCGGACGCCCGGGCCAGGCGGGTCGCAGTTGCCTTCGCAGCAGCCGCGTGCACCATCTCCAGCTGTCCCTCCTGTTGGAGTGCGGTGATCTGCGTCATCAGCGCCTGCGTCGCCGTCAGGTTCCCCGAGATCTCGGCGATGGCCTGCTGGATAAGCTGGAATGAGGCCAGCGGGCGGCCGAACTGCTCGCGATCGGTCACATAGGTGCGCACCACATCGAGCACCGCGTGCTGCAGACCGACCGCCTGCCAGCCGACCCAGGCCCGCGAGCTGCACAGCAGCACGTTGGTGTCCGCGAAGCTGCGGGCGCCGGGCAGCTTGGCCTCAGCCGGAACCCGCAGATCCTCCAGCACGACGTCGGCGTTGGGGATGCCGCGCAACCCCATCTTGTGGCGGATCATCTCCGCGTGGTAACCGGGAGTGTTCGTCT
Organism: Nesterenkonia aethiopica; assembly: GCF_039534665.1. Taxonomy (NCBI): domain Bacteria; kingdom Bacillati; phylum Actinomycetota; class Actinomycetes; order Micrococcales; family Micrococcaceae; genus Nesterenkonia; species Nesterenkonia aethiopica. The sequence continues at coordinate 1,582 of NZ_BAAAVT010000025.1, forward strand.
CCACGAGGAAGCACTTGATGGCGTCGTCGGCGACGTCACGGGCCCAGATGAGGGCGATGTCAGCGATGGTGGCCATCCCGATCCAGCGTTTGGTGCCGTTGATGACCCAGGAGTCGCCCTCCCGGCGAGCCGTGGTCGCCAGACCGCCGGCGATGTCCGAGCCGTGGTCCGGCTCGGTGAGACAGAACGCGCCGAGCGCTTCAAAGCGGGATAGGCGCCCCAGCCAGGCCTCCTTCTGCTCCGCGGAGCCATAGGCGTGGATGAGACCCACGATGAGCTCGTTGTGGATGCCCAGCACTGCGGACATGGAGACGTCGGCCTGGGCGACGGCGGCGTGCGCCAGGCCCTTGAAGAGACGGGACGTGCCGTCGATCTCCAGACCGCCGAGCCCCAGGTCCGCCAGGGACGGCAGCGCCTCGGCCAGGAACCGCTCCTCGTTCCACGCTTCGAGGGAAGGCTTGCGGAGCCTCTCCTGCACGAAGGCCTCGATGTGACGGAGGCGCTCGTCCTCCTCAGCGGACAGGTGGCGCCTGGTCTTCAGCAGGTCGCCCTCGGGGTACTGGACAGCAACGGTCACCGTCACCAGCTCCTTCGCATGGTCGCCGGCTCCTGGAGCCGGCCATGATGAGCCGCGCCGGGGCCGGGATGGGGAGGCGCGCCCCCTCGGGAGGGACGCACCCCGGTCTCGGGTCCCAGGCGGTGCCGGATCTCGGCCTGGCCGCCTCGGGACCCTCAGTATATGGCCTGACCGGTGACGCGCATCACAGGAGGTCAGGTCCTGTCGTAGGCTGGAGCTGTCAGCCCGGCGATCACGTCGGGCCCCGTGTCGACTGACGCCGCACGCAGCCAGTGGGAGGTTCTCCAGGACATGACCAGCCACAACGCCTCACTCGACTCCAGCGCCCTGACCAGCGCCGAGCGCGCCGCCGCGTTCCGCCAGGCCCGGGACCGCCTGGTGGCCTGCCAGCAGGACTACGACCGGGCCCGTGAGGAGTTCCGCTGGCCTCGGTTCTCCCACTTCAACTTCGGCCTGGACTGGTTCGACGTCGTCGCCTCCGGGGAGCGAGCCGACCAGGACGCCCTGGTGATCGCCGAGGCCGACGGCACCGTGCTGCGCCGCACCTTCGCCCAGCTGCGCGACGCATCGAACCGAGTGGCGAACTGGCTGACCGCTCAGGGCGTCCGACGCGGCGACCGGATGATCCTCATGCTGGGCAACCAGGTGGAACTCTGGGAGGTCATGCTCGCCGGCATCAAGCTGGGCGCCGTGCTGATCCCCACCACCACGCAGATGGGGCCCGCCGACCTCCAGGACCGGGTCAGCCGCGGACAGGCGCGCTGGGCCGTGGCCGGCCCCGCAGACCTGGCGAAATTCCAGGAGGTCGACGGCGACCTCACCCTCATCCACGTGCCGGGGGCGGGGGCGCCGCCAGACAGCGGGCGGACCGTGCTGGACTACGAGGACTCCCGGCACGCCTCCGCGACATTCACCCCCGTGCAGCCGACCCCGGCTGACGAGACCCTGCTGCTCTACTTCACCTCCGGGACCACCTCGCTGCCCAAGCTGGTGGAGCACACCCACACCTCCTACCCGGTGGGGCACCTGTCCACGCTGTACTGGATCGGCATGCAGCCGGGAGACGTCCACCTCAACGTCGCCGGACCTGGGTGGGCCAAACACGCCTGGTCCAACTTCTTCACCCCGTGGATCGCCGAGGCCACGATCTTCATCTACAACTACACCCGCTTCGACGCCGCCGAACTGATGGCCCAGATGGACGCCCACCGGGTGAGCAGCTTCTGCGCCCCGCCCACCGTCTGGCGGATGCTCATCCAGGCCGACCTCACCCTGCTGCAGCACCCGCCCCGGGTGACCGTCTCCGCCGGGGAGCCGCTCAACGCCGAGGTCATCGACCAGGTGGAGCGGGCCTGGGGCTGCACCATCCGAGACGGCTTCGGACAGACCGAATCCACGCTGCAGGTGGCCAACACTCCCGGCCAGCCGGTGACGCGCGGCTCGATGGGTCGGCCCCTGCCCGGCTTCGACGTGGTGCTGATCGATCCCCGCACCGGGGAGGAGGCCGAGGAGGGGGAGCTGTGCCTGCGCGCCGAGCAGTCCGGGACGCGCCGGCCCGTGGGACTCATGAAGGGCTACGCGGGAGACCCCGAACGCACGGCGGAGGTCTTCCGCGACGGCCTGTACCACACCGGAGACGTGGTCCGACGGGGTGAGGACGGGGTGCTGACCTACGTGGGCCGCAGCGACGACGTCTTCAAATCCAGTGACTACCGGATCTCGCCCTTCGAGCTGGAGTCCGTACTGGTGGAGCACCCCGCTGTGGCGGAGGCCGCCGTCGTGCCCGCCGCGGACGAGCTGCGGCTGGCGGTGCCCAAGGCCTACGTGGTCCTGGCGGCCGGCTGGGACTGGGATGAAGAGACGGCCACCTCGATCCTGGCGTCCTGCCGGGAGAAGCTGCCGCCGTTCAAGCGAATCCGGAGGATCGAGCGCATCGAGCTGCCGAAGACCATCTCCGGGAAGATCCGCCGGGTGGAGCTGCGGGCACTGGAGGAGAGCCGGGGCGGCGAGCGCGGCACCGAGGAGTTCCGCGACGCCGAGCTGCCGGCACTCCGGACCTGAGGCGGAGCCGGGTCAGGCCTTGACCATCTGCCAGATCCCGACGGCGGCGACCCCGACGACACCTGCGCCGCCGACCCAGGTGAGCCAGAACAGCGGCATCCCCGGCATAGCCCCGACCATCCCCCAGCAGAGCACCGCCGCCGATGCGGCCAGGGCGATCAGCATCCTCTCCCCGAGTCGGTACATGTCCTGCACGTTCTCACTGGTCAACGGCTTCGGGAAGTTGAAGATCCGCGGGTGCCGGGAGAGCAGCGTCATGCCGAGCACGCAGAGCAGCCAGATCAGCACGGGGGCGAGGAACAGCTCCCAGGGTGATCCCATCCTGGTCACCGACCCGTCCATGGCGAAATGCACCGGCACCTGACCGGGCTCCTCCAGGGCACGCCAGCCGATGAGCAGCATCGGCACCGCACCGACCACCACGCTCGCCCAACGCAGGGTCCTCCACCCCGAGCCCAACTCATAGTCCGGCTCCGGACGGTCCTGCCATCCGCCATACACCTCCGGCGCCTGCGCCCGGCTCGTCTCAGCGTCCCCCACAGCCAGTCCTCTCTCCTGGTTTGCGCGTGATGTGCGTCCTCATCAGTCGAAGTCCCCGAGCCCGCCGTCGAGCAACCAGTGATGGCGCAGGGTCAGCGCCCGCTCCAGGGCCGCACCCACCGCCGCGACCGTCAGGGTGACGTTCGCCCAGCCGGGCAGGGTCACCGGGGAGATGAACACGCCCCAGGACTCCGGTACGACGTTCCAGCGGGACACCACCTCGGCCAGCTGCAGCCCGCCCACCACGAGCCCGACGACCAGGATCACGACGGCGGCCCAGCCCACCGCTCGACTGGCCCGGGGGCGCCGACGGTCGAACTCTGCGCGCAGCCCCGCCATGGAGTGGGGGTCCGGCTCCAGCATGCGGGTGGGCTCTCCGTCGTCGGGCACGTAGTGCATGCGCTTCAGACCGTAGAGGCTGGCGGCGAACTCCACCACACCACCCGGCACGGAGAACGCGGCCGGGGAGGCGCCGACGCCTACCTGGCGGCCCTCACGGTACAGCGAGGCCTCGAACTCGGCGGAGAAATGGTCCACATCGACCTGGTAGTCCACCGTCGGCCGCGCCTCGTCAGACCCACCGGCGGCCCCGTCGGAGACGGGAAGCTCCAGGTGGAAGGCCGAGCGGTGCAGCACATGCCACCACTGCATCGGAACGAAGGCCCGGCCGTCCCCCCGGACAGACCTTCCGCTGCCGACGCCGCTTGCCCCATTCCTTCATGGGCTCCAGCCTGCCAGGCGTCGCGCTGAGCGCGGATCAGCCGGAAGGATGATTCGTCCTCACGGCCCACACGGCAGCAGGCGATGACTACCGGTGCTGCCAGGTGGGCTTCCGCTTGTTCGCGAAGGCGTCCATACCTTCGGACTGGTCCTCCGTGGAGAACAGCGAGTGGAAGATCCGGCGCTCGAACTGCAGCCCGCTGGCCAGCGGCATCTCGAAGGCCGCAGCCACCGCCTCCTTGGCCATCTGTGCGGCCGGCTTGGACTTGGAGGCGATCAGCTCGGCCACCGTCTTCGCCTCGGCGTCGAGCTCCCCGTCCGGGACCACCCGCGAGACGAGGCCGATCCGCTCGGCCTCCTCGGCGTCGATGTGGCGGCCGGTGAGCACCATGTCCATGGCCTTGGCCTTGCCCACGGAACGGGTGAGCCGCTGGGAGCCACCCATCCCCGGGATGACGCCCAGGTTGATCTCCGGCTGGCCGAACTTCGCCCCGGTGCCGGCGATGATGATGTCGGCCATCATCGCCAGCTCACAGCCGCCGCCCAGCGCGTAGCCGGAGACGGCGGCCACGATCGGGGTCCGCACCCGAGCCAGGTCCTCCCACCGGCGGAACCAGTCCGCCGCGTACATGTCGGCGAAGGACTGCTCGGACATCTCCTTGATGTCCGCCCCGGCGGCGAACGCCTTCTGCGAACCGGAGAGCAGGATCGCACCGATCTGCGGGTCGGCGTCGAAGGCCACGGTCGCAGCGACCACTTCCTCCATGGTCTCTGCGTTGAGCGCGTTCAGCGCCGCGGGCCGGTTCAGCTGGATCCTCCCGACCCGCTTGGCGGAGGAGACCTTGATGGTGGTGTACGTCTGTTCAGTCATGGGGCAGCTCCAGAATCTTGTGGGGCACCGGGGTGAAGAAATGGTCGAGCAGGTCGTCGTCGACGTCGGCCAGCCGGGCGGGGTTCCAGCGCGGGCTGCGGTCCTTGTCCACCAGCTGGGCACGGATCCCCTCCCGGAAGTCATGGGAGCGCAGCATATGCATCCCCACCGTGTACTCCTGGATGAGGGCACCCGCCAGGGAGAGCTCCGCCGCCGTGGTGATGGCACGATGCGCGACCCTCACGGACAGCGGGGAACGCGCCCGCAGCGTGGACGCCGCCTCGGCGGCCTCCGGGATCTCCCCGGCCACACCGTCCAGCCGGGCGAGGATGATGTCCACATCATTGCCGGAGTAGACGTGGTTGATCCACTCGGCCGCGCCCAGGGCGGAGTCTCCCGGCTCCACGGCGAACTCCGGCAGCGCCTCATCCACTGGGCGACTGGTCAGCTCGCGGATCAGCGCTTCGATGGACGCCGAGTCGATCCGGGTGTCCGCCAGTCCGGCGAAGATCGCATCCGCGGCTCCCAGGTGGAGCCCCAGCATCCCCGCGTGCAGGCCGACCTTCCTCGGCGCATGACCCAGCAGGAAGGTGCCGCCGACGTCGGGCGAGAACCCGATGGTGGTCTCCGGCATCCCGGCCCGGGTGCGTTCGGTGACGATCCGGTGGGAGCCGTGCGCGGAGATGCCCATGCCCCCGCCGAGCGCCAACCCGTCCATCAGCGCGATGTACGGCTTCGGGTACTGGGAGATCAGCAGGTTCATGCGGTACTCGACCGCCCAGAAGTCCTCGGTGGCGAAATGCGCCTGATAGGCGGGGGTGCCGTCAGGAAGCATCGGGCCGCCGTCGTGGTCCTGATGCTCCACCATGTCCCGGTAGACGCCGACGACGTCCCCGCCTGCGCAGAGCCCCCGCTCCCCCGCGCCCCGGACGAGCACCTGGGCGACGGCGTCGTCGGCGGCCCATTCCTCCAGCTGGATGAGCACAGACTCGCACATCAGCTGCGTCAGCGCGTTCATGGCCTTGGGCCGGTTCAACGTGATGATGCCGAGATGCCCTCGGACCTCGAATGCGACGTCGCCGGTGAAAGTCTCCCTGCCCATCACGCCTCCTTGCCGGTCCGCGGACCCGTCGGTCGATGAGAACCCAGAGCACAGGGAGTGACCTGGGTCTCACCACAATGTACCGGCCCACAGGGACGCGTTCAACGCGCCGACGACGGCACGGACGCGGCGCTGATCAGGAGGTTCCGGAACCCGGTCGGCTCAGTGCGCCACCGGACCCGCCGGCGTCACGGAGGCCTCGATCTGCCAGGGCCGGACCACCAGCAGGGCCACCGCGGTGGCCGCGGCCATGCCTCCAGCGATGACGACGGCCATCCCTGTCGCGCCTGCGCCGAGCACGCCCACCAGCGGGGCCGTCAGGGCGGCCACGCCGAACTGGACGGCGCCCAGCAGTGCGGCGGCGGTGCCCGCGGCCTCCCCATGACGGGAGAGCGCCAGCGCGGGCGCATTGGGTAGAGCGAGCCCGCAGGCGGCCAGGACCAGCCACAGCGGGACGAGCAGGCCAGGCAGACCGCCGACGCCCGTGGCGGCGAGCAGCAGCAGGACCACGCCCGCGGCGGTGCCGGCGACCAGAGCGCCGGTCATCACCTGGGCGGGGGCGAAACGGCGGAGCAGCCGCACGTTGCACTGCGTGGCGATGATCAGGCCCACTGCGCCCAGGCCGAAGACGATCGCGTACTGCTGCTCGTCCAGCCCGTAGACCTGCTGGAAGACGAACGAGGACCCGGAGACGTAGCCGAACAGGGAGGACATCGCCAACCCGGCCACGAGGATCAGACCCACGTACGGCCGGTCGCCCAGCAGCCGGCCGCAGTCCCGCAGCGTGCCGAGCGGGCCTCCGCGGCGTCGGTCCTCCGGCGCCAGCGTCTCCGGCAGCAGCATCGCGGCCACCACGGTGATCGCGACGCCGAGGATCGCCAGCACCACGAACACGCCCCGCCAGGACACCAGAGCCAGGACCAGCCCTCCGAGCGTGGGGGCCAGCACCGGGGCCGCACCCATGACCAGCATGAGACGGGAGAGGATCTTCGCGGCCGCCATGCCGACGAACAGATCCCGGACCACGGCCATCGCGACGACGGCGGCCGCGGCCGCCCCGAGGCCCTGCAGGACCCGCATGCCGCCGAGGGCGACCAGGTCCGGGGCGAGCGCGCAGCCGACGGAGGCCACCACGTGGACGGCCACCCCCACCAGCAGCGGACGACGACGGCCCACCGCGTCCGAGAGCGGGCCCACCAGCAGCTGTCCCAGACCCAGGCCGGCGAGCGTACCGGTCAGCGTCAGCTGCACGGCGGCCTCCGTGGTCATCAGGTCGTCACGGATGGCCGGCAGGGCCGGCAGGTACATGTCCACGGTGAGCGGACCCAGCGCGATGAGCACGCCCAGCACCAGAATGAGCCGCAGCCGCTCCGCCGGGGTCAGCAGCTCCCCGGGCGTCAGCGCGGTCCGCTCCTGACAGTCAGGCACGGCTCAGGCGTTCCAGAGGCCGTAGGAGTCGGCCAGGGACGCGATCTTCTGGGCGCGGGCCAGACGCGGCAGGTAGGAGCCGTCACCGATGGAGGCGCCCTTCTCATGCGCTTCGATCAGTTCGCGGGCCCAGTTGAGCTCATCGTCGGAGGGGCTGAGACCCTTGTTGACCAGGTCCACCTGCCCGCGGTTGAGCGAGAGCTTGCCGGTCATGCCCATCGAGGCGGTCACACCGCAGGCTTCGATGACGGCGGCCTCCTCCGCATCGGGCGGCGTCGGGCCGTCGATGGCGCCCGGCAGTCCGCCCACACGGGAGGCGATGACCAGGCGCGACCGCGCATAGGCCAGCGCCATGGGGTCGGCGGAGACGCCGACATCCTTGCGGAAGTCATTGGTGCCGAAGGCCAGGCGGAAGGTGCCGGGAGCCGAGGCGATCTGTGTGGCGTTCTCCACGCCGAGGGCCGACTCCACCAGCGCGATCACCGGAGTTCCGGCCCGCAGACGCATGGCCGTGTAGGTGACCTGCTCCGGCCGCTCGGTCTCGGCAAGCATGACCCCGCGCAGCCCCTCGGCCTTGGAGAGCGCGGCGACGTCGTCCTCCCAGTGCGGAGACGAGGTGGGGCTGATGCGGACCCAGGCGGTCATCCCGCCGTTGAGCGCCTCCAGCACGGCGGCCCGGGCGGCGACCTTGCCGCCATCGGGCACCGAGGCCTCCAGGTCGAAGATCACCGAGTCCGCCTCGCTGGCGAGGCCGGGGGCGAAGTCCTCCTGCTTGGCCGCATTGATCAGCAGCCAGGAGCGGGAGAGCTTGGCAGGCAGAGCGGCGGCGCGTCGGTTGCGAATCGGCATGGGCCCAGCCTATCGTCCCGCCGCCTGGTGGGCCGGGCTGACGCACCCGCCTCCCGCATGCTGAGAAGCACCGATGGGGGCACCCCCGGCGCCCCGGGCTCCCCACCGACGCCGCCCATGCCTGCCGCGATCGACGGTCGCTGTCCGCGGCGATCGACGACGGTTCGGCGGAACGTGGCGGGGATTGACACCGGCCGCCGTGCGGAGGAACATAGTGATGGGCCACGGTTCAACTTTGAACCGTCATGGAGACATCCCCCTCGTCTCCGGCCCGACAGAAAATCGATGTCCGAGTTTCCGTTCCCTCGGGCATCGTGTTCTGCCCCGCGAGAAGATCTGCTGGCCGAGTGCGCATCATCCCACCCCTGACAGCCGCCCGGTCCCTTCTCGCCCAGCGGGCGGGAGGCACCCCCGTTCTGGCCTCCCGCCCGCTCCCTCCACCTCGTGACACCTGCGGAGCTCCGCCGAATTCGCTGAACCGCGGAAGGGCTCGTATTCTGGCTCCCATGACTCTCCGCCGTTCCCTGCGCCTGTGCGGCGCGGCCGCAGCTGCTGCGCTGCTGCTGGCCGGCTGCGGCGGCGACGACGAGGACGCTCCCACGGAGCCGGACCAGGCCATCCCAGCACCCGAACATGAGGCCGATGACACGGTCCGCCTGCCCCTCGGGCTGGTGAGCCCCCAGGGCCACAGCGTCAACGCCCCGATCGATGAGGAGGGCGTGGTCCGGATCCGGGAGGACGTCGGGAGCGTGCAGCAGACCGAGGTCTACCGGACCGACACCTTCGGCTGCGAAGACACCGTGTCCGTGATCGCCTCCGTACCGATGGTCACCGAGGACCCGGCACGCAGCGCCGTGGAGTTCCTGCTGCAGGACCAGCACTACCACCACGGGGACCCCGCCTACCTGAATCCGCTGGCCATCTCCGAGGGACTGGAGCTCGACTCCGTGACCGTCGACGACGACATCGTCACCGTGGATCTCACTGGGGAGCCCACGGTGCGCGGCGCCTGCGAGTCCTGGCAGATCCACTCCCAGCTGGAGGCCACCGCCCGCGCCGCCACCGGCGCCGAGGAGGCGGAGATCCTGCTCGACGGGGAGCCGTTCGCCCACGTGCTGGGCATCGAGGTGACGGAGGGTCCGCTGACCCTGCAGCGCGTCACCGACATCATCCGCTGACCCTGCCCGGGACGCCGACGTCGTCAGCCCACCAGGCGCCCTCAGTCCAGAAGCAGTCCGGGCTGCTCGAGGACCGCACCGACGTCGCTGATGAACCGTCCGGCGTGGTCGCCGTCGATGAGGCGGTGGTCGAAGGACCCGCCGATGGTCATCACGTCCCGGGGGACGATCTGCTCACCCACCACCCAGGGCTTGCGCCGCACGGCGCCGAGCAGGACGATCGAGGCCTGGCCCGGGGGCAGGATCGGGGTGCCGCCGTCCAGGCCCAGCGGGCCGACGTTGGTGATTGAGATCGTGCCGCCCTGCATGTCCGCCGGGGCAGTCTTCCCATCCCGGGCGTCCACCGTCAGCTGAGTGATGGCGGCCGCGAGGCCACGTGTGCTGTAGGTCTGCGCATCATGGATCACCGGCACCATCAGGCCCCGCGGGGTGGCCGCAGCGATCCCCAGATTCACATAGTTCTTCACCGAGTAGTGGCTGTCATGCCAGGTGGCGTTGACCTGCGGGTTGCGGCGGGCGGCCCAGATGATCGCCTTGGCTGCGAAGAGCAGCGGAGACACGCTCAGTCCCTCGTAGGAGGGGTCCCGCTTCAGCGCGGTCCGCAGCTCCATGGTGCGCGTGACGTCGATCTCCTTGAACACGCTGACATGCGGGACCTCGGAGGCAGAGGCGCTCACATTCGTCGCCGTCGCCTTCCGGATGCCGCGCACCGGAACCTTCTCCTCCCGGGGGCCCTCGCGGAGCAGGCCGGTGAACGGCGGCTCGGCCGGGGTCGCTGTCGCCGGGGCCTTCTCCCCGTTCTTCTGACGAGCGCGGCGCTCCACGTCGTCGCGGGTGATCTTGCCGTTGCCGCCGGAACCGACCAGCTCCCAGACCGCCACACCCAGACGCTTAGCCAGCGCCCGGACCGGCGGGCTCGCCTTGGCCACGAGATCGCCGATGTCCGAGGCGCCCGCAGCGGGAGCCGGGACGACGTCGCCGGGGCGCCCGCCTGAAAGGTCCAGGTCCGGGAGGCCCAGATCCGAGACGTCCACCAGGTCAGGGGTGGTGTGCCCGCTGCGCGGACGGCGCCGGGCCGAGTCCGCCTTGGGCCCGGAGCCGATCAGCGAGTCCCCGCTCTGCGAAGAGGAGGCCGGGGTGGAGGTCGACCTCGCCTGTGCCGCAGAGCTCGTCGTTCCGGCAGACTCGTCGTCGACGGGGGCGGGGGCGGCCGCCGGTTCCGCCAACTGAGCCGCTGACGGCTCGGTCTCGGGGCTCGGGGAGCCCTCCACGGCGATGCGGATCAGCGGACTGCCGACCTCGATCGTCTCGCCCTCGTCCGCGACGAGCTCCTGGACCTGGCCGGCGTACGGGATGGGGAGCTCCACCAGCGATTTGGCGGTCTCGATCTCGACGACGATGTCGTTGACCTCGACCGTGTCCCCGACCGCCACACGCCAGGAGACGATCTCCGCCTCGGTGAGCCCCTCGCCGACGTCAGGCAGGTTGAAGGTGTCGACCATGCTCAGTCTCTCTCCGTTCGTTGTCGACGCCGGGATCAGCGGCGGGGATGGCTGAAGCTGCGGTCCACGGCCTCCAGCATGCGATCGATGTCCGGCAGGTAGCGGTGCTCCTGCTGCGACGGCGGGTATGGCATGTGGAAGCCGCCCACCCGAAGCACCGGGGCGACGAGTCGGTGGTGGGCCCGCTCGCTCACTCGGGCGGCGATCTCCGCGCCGAAGCCGCCGAAGGTGGGGGCCTCGTGGGCGACGATGAGCCGCTGCGTCTTCGCCGCCGATCGAGCGATGGTCTCGTCGTCGAGCGGGCTGATCGAGCGGACGTCGACGACCTCGATGCTGCGTCCATCCTGGGCCGCCGCCTCCGCGGCCGCGAGAGCCACCGGCACCAGGGGCCCGTAGCAGGCGATCGTGGCGTCGGTGCCTTCGCGCACCACCTGGGCGGTGAAGGCATCCTGGGCGGGGGTGGAGAAGTCCACCATGCCCTTGAGCCAGTACCGGCGCTTGGGCTCCAGGATGATGACCGGGTCCTCGCAGCGCACCGCCTGACGCGTCATCCAGTAAGCGTCATGCGCGTTCGACGGCGTGATGATGCGCAGACCCGCCGTGTGCGCGAAGAGCGCCTCCGGAGACTCCGAGTGATGCTCGATCGAGCCGATGGAGCCGCCGTAGGGGAGCCGGATCGTCACCGGCAGGTGCACCTTCCCCGCGGTGCGGGAGCTGATCTTGGCCAGCTGGGTGGTGATCTGGTTGAACGCCGGGAAGACGAAGCCGTCGAACTGGATCTCGGCGACCGGACGGTGCCCGCGCATCGCCAGACCGATGGAGGTGCCGACGATTCCTGACTCCGCCAACGGAGAGTCGATGACCCGCCGGGGGCCGAACTCCTTCTGCAGCCCGTCGGTGACGCGGAAGACGCCGCCCAGGGCCCCGATGTCCTCCCCGATGAGCAGGGTGCGCGGGTCGGCGGCGAGCTCATCGTGCAGCGCCGCGGTGATCGCCTTGGCGAGGACGAGTTCCCGCGGAGGTGCGGGCGTCTCGACGCCGTCGTCGTGTCCGACCGCCTCCTGGGCGCTGCGTGCCGAAGAGGCCGTGGAGACGACGTCCGGTGAGGACGGTGTGGGGGCCGCGGGGCGCGTCCCGCGTGCACCTCGGCGGGAGCTGCGTGCCGAGGGCGCGTGGGACTCCGCCCGGCGTGCCTGGCCGTGGTTCATCAGTGTCATCGGGCACCAGCCTCTCCGCCGGCCAGGGCGTCGTCATCGACGAAGCCGGCCTCGTACTCCTTCAACCACGCCTTGTCCGTCTCGACCTGCCGGTGCGGCTCGGCGTAGACGGCGTCCATGGCCTCCTCGAGCGGCAGCGGATCGATCTCCTGGACGGCCCGGCGCAGCTCGGCCGCGACCTCGGCGGCCTCCTGGTCCACCTCGGAGAAGTAGATGTCATCGGCGAGGTCCTCGGCCTCGAGCCAGCGACGGTACCGGTCCAGCGGGTCCTTGGCGCGCCAGGCCTCCACCTCGTCCGCGCTGCGGTACTTGGTGGGGTCGTCGGCCGTGGTGTGGGCGCCCATCCGGTAGGTGACCGATTCGATGAGCTTCGGTCCGCCGGCGCGCACCTGTCCCGCCATGTGGGCGGCCACCGCATAGCTGGCGAGCACATCGTTGCCGTCCACCTGGACCCCCTCGAAGCCGTACCCGGCGGCGCGAGCGGCCAGCGGGCTCCGAGACTGCGTGGAGGAGGGCACGGAGATCGCCCAATGGTTGTTCTGGATGAAATAGAGCACCGGCAGCTCGTAGGAGCTCGCGAAGACCATGGACTCGTGGACGTCTCCCTGGCTGCTGGCGCCATCGCCGAGGCAGGCCAGGACGATCTCGTCCTCCGCCCGCCCGTCGGCGAGGTCACCCGCTTCGAGCTCCCGCTGGATACCCATCGCCCACCCGGCGGCGTGGAGGGTCTGGGCGCCGAGCACCACCATGTAGACGTTCATGGCGTGCTCACGGGGGTCCCAGCCGCTGTGCGCGGTGGCGCGGAAGAGCTGGATGATCTGGTCCGGGCGGATGCCGCGGTGGAGGGCCATGACGTGTTCCCGGTAGGTCGGGAAGATCATGTCCGTGGACTTCAGCGCCGAGACGGTTCCGGCCTGGGCGGCCTCCTGTCCGAGGGCAGGCACCCAGAGGGCGAGCTGGCCCTGGCGCTGGAGCGAGGTCGCCTCAGCGTCCATGCGCCGCTCCGTGGCCATGAGTCGATACAGGTCGCGCAGATCCTGCTCTCCGAGCGCGGCGATGTACTCGCTGTACACGTAATGCTCGGTGTAGGTTCCGTCGGGCGCGAGCAGCTGGATGGGCTGCACGGCGTGCTCCTCTCCGGTGGCATCAAGGGTGGGCCACCGTTCATTCTGTCAGCTGCGGTCAGCTCGTCCGTGTGTAGGTCTTACACAACTGGATCAGCCGATCGTTGGCTTCGGTTTCGCCGATGCTGACTCGTACACCGTCGCCGTCGAAGGCCCGCACGGCGAGGGCCTGGAGCCCGGCCTCGTGGGCGAAGTCACCTGCGTGGTCCCGCAACGGCAGCCATATGAAGTTGCCCTGCGCGTCCGGCACGTTCCACCCCGCGTCGATGAGGGCGTCCCGGACTCTCTGTCGTTCTTGTACAAGATTCTGCACCCTGGAGTTCACCTCGTCCAGAGCTTCCAGCGATGCGATCGCTGCGACCTCACCCAGCGTGGAGACGCCGAACGGGACCGCAACCTTGCGCAGGTGCTGGGTCACCTCCGGTGAGGCGATGGAGTAGCCGACCCGCAGGGCCGCGAGACCGTGCGCTTTGGAGAAGGTCCGCAGCACCACAACGTTGGGGTGCTCGCGGTACAGCGCGAGCGTGTCCACGGGGTCCTCGATGCGGACGAACTCCTGATACGCCTCATCGATGACCACGACGACGTCGCGGGGGACCTTCCCCAGGAAGTCCACGACCTCCTGATGCCGCAGCGCGGGCCCGGTCGGGTTGTTGGGTGTGCACAGCAGGATGACACGGGTCCGGTCCGTGACCGCGGCGGCCATCGCCTCGAGATCGTGGCGACCGTCCTGCGTGACGGGCACCGGGACATCCTGGGCGCCTGCAGTGCGGACCACAATGGGGTATGCCTCGAAGGAACGCCAGGCGTAGATCACCTCGTCAGGAACGCCGTCGGGCCCTGTGCCGGCGAAGGCGCTGATCACCTGGGTCAGGGCGCCGAGGCTGCCCGTTCCGGTGACGATGTCCTCCACCGGCACGTCGAGGGTCTCGGCGAGCGCGGCACGCAGCTGCTCCGCACCGGGGTTCGGGTAGCGGTGGACGGTGTCCACCGAGGCGATGGCCCGTTCCACGGAGGGGACCGGGCCCAGCGGATTCTCGTTGGAGGAGAGCTTGTAGGGGGTGAGCCCCTCGGCGGGGCGAGGCGGCTTGCCTGCGGCATAGGTGGGCAGCAGGGACAGGGCAGGGCGCGGGGTGACCGTGCCCGCCACGCTGCGGGTCAGCCGGTCAGCCGTCCGGGCGGCGTCGTGGTCTGTGATGTTCATGGGTCGCATGATCCTCTCAGGGTTCTCTCATCTCTGACATGAGATGATCGTCCTCGTGAGAATCCTACTGGCGATCGTGCTCAACGCCTGCGCCCTGGGCGCGGCGGCTCTGCTCCTGCCCGGGATCGGCGTCGAAGGTGCCGGTGACGAGATCGGCATGGTCCTGTTGGCCTATCTCTTCGTCGGGGCGGTCTTCGGGATCATCAATGCGGTGATCAAACCGATCCTCTCCTTCCTGGCCCTGCCGATCACCTGCCTGACGCTCGGCCTGTTCGCGGTGGTCATCAACGCCGCGATGCTGATGCTCACCGGCTGGATCACCTCCTTCTTCCCGGTGCAGTTCGTGGTCGACTCCTTCTTCTGGGATGCGATCCTCGGAGCCATCATCGTCTCGCTCGTCTCCGCGCTGCTGGGCCGGTTCCTGGTGGAACCGGCGGCCCGCGCGGCCTGACTCCCCTCCCCACCCGGGGGCGGGGTCACCGCTGCGGTGGGCCTTCGGCGGATCCGTCGTCTGACTCCCCCGGCACGGGCCCCTTCCCGGACCGCGGCATGGTCGGGATGATCACACCAGGTGTGAGCGGCTGAGGGTCCGCCGTCCGTCCCGGAGCAGGCTGTGCGGGATCCCGGTGGCCGCCGACCGGCTCCTGGGGCCGCGCGGCGGCTTCGTCCTGGCTCCGCACTGCTGAGGCGTCAGAACCCCTCGCACCGCCGTGCGAGTCTCCGCTGAAGGCACCTCCGGCATCAGCTTCGGTCCTTGCGGTCCCCCCCGCCCCGATCCTCTCCGAGGGCGAAGGTGGCACAGAGCCCTCGGACACCTGCGTTCCGTCCGTCTCGGGACCCTCCACCGGTGTCACCGGCCCGAAGACGTCTCGGAGGCCCAGCGGGTCCAGTCGTTCGTAGCTCTCCCGCACGGCGTCGGTGAGGCCGCTGTCCTCCCAGAACTCCGGGTCGAGCAGGTCCGTGGTCGAACCGTCCTCGTTCTCCGACCACCCCGTGCGGAAGATGTGGGTCTCCGCCTCCCCCTGGTACAAGGAGGAGAAGTCGCGGAGCAGCGCATCGCCCCCATCACCGAGATGAGTGTCAGGGTCGGCCTCCAGCTCCTCGACGATGTCGAGGTAGTGCTGGTAGCTGTGGGCGTCACCGAACAGCAAGTGCTCGTCCGGCCTGGCATCCGCATCGTCGTGGCTCACCTCGATGACCTGCCGGTTGACCCCTGTGCCCTGGTGCTCCCCGAGGAGGTACGGCACCGGATCGCGGCGATCCTGGATGTGTGTGGTCGAGGTCTGCGTCCCGGGTGGGAAGCTGCCGTGCCGTCCCGGAGCCCCGATGCTGGTGGCGGCCGCCAGGTCGTACTTCTCTCCCAACCTGCCGTTCCTGACCAGGTTGGTGACGCCGATCCCGCCGAGGCTGTACCCAGACAGGGCGATCTGATCCCCCTCCTCCGCGCCGACGGTCGCCAGGGCCTCGTCCACGACGTCGGCGAGCTGATCGGCGTCGTTGAACGCGGAGTCGACCAGCCCCAGGTATCCCCTGCCGTCGTCCCGGTTGAGGTCGGTGATGTCCATGTCCAGCCCCGGCAGATGCACCAAGTACGTCGTGCCCCCGGTTTCGTCGGTGACGGTCGTGACGGCGACGTCGCCGTCCTCAGGCACCTGCTCCATCTGCTCGTACCACGAATGCAGCGTCCCATCGCCCTGGTGCGAGATCGTGGCGGTCCGCTCCCCCAGCCTCAGCTCATGTCTCCCCATCTCGAACTCGGCCAGCAGGTCCTCCTCCTCCAGCTTCGAGATCGCCAGGTAGCCGAACCCGGCTCCGTCCTCGGCCCTGTCCCTGCCGCTGGAGCGCCCGTCGACGAGACCCGACCGTCCTCGGGTGAAGTATGCGGCCAACAGCCGCAGGGCCTCCTGGCCCCCGAGGACTCCGAGGCTCCTGGCCCAATCCCCCGCCACCCGTCCGTCGCCCTGCTGCACCTGATCGATGATGTACGAGGTCTCCGTGAGAAGTTCACTGATCTGCATCCATCGGCGGATGACCGACTCGCCGTCCCGATAGGTGCCATGGGCGTGCTCGATCCCCGCGACGCATTTCTCCACCAGCCCGCTGATCAGGATGAGGCGCACACTGAGTGCCGCGCTCCGTGAGGCCAGCACCGGAGCGCGCCAGTGGGGGATCTGGGGGCGCGGCACCAGGAAGAGGGTGTTGTTCGCCGAGATGTCGTCCTGCTGCCTGCCGGCGATGTCCCTCGCCGCTCCCACATGCGAGGAGGCTGCGAGCAGCGTCTCCCACACGACCTCGATCTGTGTGTCTCCGCCGGAGACCCTGACGTTGAGGGACCCCTGGTCGGCGAGCTGGGGGCGCACCGGCACCGGGATGGGGAACTGCGGTGTGGGGAGGTCCATGGCGACTCCTGGGGTGTGATCTGGTGAGTGCGGTTCGGGTCCGAGACGGTCACGGGGCGGCGGGCTCGGCCTCAGGACGCAGTGCCTCCGTGATCGCCTCGCCGAGCCCGGCCGGGATGCCGCCGTAGTCGTCCAGGAACGACCCCAGGGAGGCGACGTCGTCCACTGCCGCACGCGCCCGCCGCAGAAGGAACTCTCCGGAGACTCCGAGGAGGTCGAGTCCGGCGACCGCGTCGAGCATCGCGGCCAGGCGGCGAGCGATCTCTGCACCCTCACGCATCACCCCGGCGAGGATGGTCGCCTCCCCCGCCAGGGCCTCGGACTCCTCACAGACCCCGGCGCTGTCGGACATGAGCAGATCGATCAGTCCTCTGAACGCATCGCCTGCCAGGGACTCCCACCGCACGGTGTCGTGGGCGAGGACGAGCTGGGCCTGCTGCTCGCGCCCTTGCCCCGCCGCGCGCCGATACCGGGCGGCCATCTCGTCGTAGACCGTCGCGACCTGATCCAGGTGGGCGGCTGCGGCACTGTACACGGGCGCTCCTCAGGGCTCGGCCGCTGGGGCGGCTCACGGACGACGACGCCTCCGACGCTAGGCCTGCCGCGCCCGCCTCCGCCGCCCCGTCCGGGGGTCTGTGGAGAGCCCGCGCGTGTCGCCGCTCGGACCCCGCCCCTGTGGAGGAGCAGCTCCTGCACCCGGCCTGCGGAGTCGTGGAAGAATGTCAGCCATGGCCAACTCTGTCTCCTCGCCCTCCGTGTCCACACCCCTCTCCGCCGACCAGGAGCGGATCAGCCTCGCCGACGCCGAGCCGCAGATCGCCCTCGGCGCGCTGGACGGACGCTACCGCTCCGCCGTCGCTCCGCTGGTGGAACACCTCTCCGAGGCCGCCCTGAACCGCAACCGCATCCACGTGGAGGTCGAGTGGTTCATCCACCTCTGCACCGAGCAGGCGCTGCCGGGGCTGCCGAGCCTCACCGAGGAGCAGATCGCCGGGCTGCGCGGCATCGTCACCGGCTTCGGCCCCGAGGAGGTCGCCGAGCTGGCCGCGATCGAGGCCGAGACGGTCCACGACGTCAAGGCTGTGGAGTACTTCATCGCCCGCCGGCTCGAGAGCCTCGGCCTGGCCGAGCTGACCCCGCTGGTGCACTTCGCCTGCACCAGTGAGGACATCAACAACCTCAGCTACGCGGTGGGCATCCGCGACGCCGTCGAGCAGGTCTGGCTGCCGGCGGCCCGCTCCGCGCTGGACGGGCTGCGCGCTCTGGCCTCCGAGGCCGCCGAGGTCCCCATGCTCTCCCGCACCCACGGCCAGCCCGCCACCCCCTCGACGCTGGGCAAGGAGATCGCGGTCTTCGTGCACCGCCTGGACCGGCAGCTCCGCCGCGTGGAGGCCCAGGAGCATCTGGGCAAGATCAACGGCGCCACCGGCACCTATGCGGCGCACCTGGCCGCCGCGCCCGACGTCGACTGGCCGGCCCTGGCTCAGCGCTTCGTGGAGAAGCTCGGACTCACCTTCAACCCGCTGACCACCCAGATCGAGTCCCACGACTGGCAGGCCGAGCTGTACGCGGACATCGCCCGGTTCAACCGGATCCTGCACGGACTCTGCGTGGACGTCTGGTCCTACATCTCCATCGGCTTCTTCCGGCAGATCCCGGTGGCCGGCGCCACCGGCTCCTCGACCATGCCGCACAAGGTCAACCCGATCCGCTTCGAGAACGCGGAGGCCAACCTGGAGGTCTCCAACGCCCTGCTCGACTCGCTGGGCGCGACCCTGGTGGAGTCCCGCTGGCAGCGCGACCTCACCGACTCCTCCGGCCAGCGCAACATCGGCACCGGCATCGGCCACTCCGTGCTGGCGCTGAGCAACGTCACCAAGGGCCTGAAGCAGCTGGACGTCGCCGACGACGTCATCGCCGCCGACCTCGACGCCAACTGGGAGGTCCTCGGCGAAGCGGTCCAGACCGTGATGCGGGCCGAGTCCATCGCCGGCACCACGGGCATGGAGAACCCCTATGAGCGGCTCAAGGAGCTGACCCGCGGGCGCCGCGTGGACGCCGAGAAGATGCAGGAGTTCGTGGCCGGCCTGGGGCTCAGCGCCGCCGCCGAGGAGCGGCTGAAGAACCTCACCCCGGCCCAGTACACGGGTCTGGCGGCACGTCTGGCCGAGGAGTCGGCCCGCCGGTGAGCGGGGCCTCCGGTCCGGCCTGACGCCCTGCTGCCGGTCAGTCCTGGTCCGGCAGCAGGTCGTGCTCCTGGACGTGCCGGTAGTAGTCGAGGTGCTCGAGCTTCGAGGCGGCGGCCTCGTCGAGGAGCACGACGGCGTCGTGGTGCCACTGGATGATCGAGGCGGGGCACATGCTGGTCAGCGGGCCCTCCACCGCCCGTGCCACGGCCTCGGCCTTGTGCTCCCCATAGGCGATGAGGAGCAGCTCCCCAGCGTCCATGATGGTGCCCAGCCCCTGCGTGACGCAGTGCAGCGGCACCTCGTCCTCGGAGGAGAAGAAGCGGGCGTTGTCACGCCGGGTCTGCGGCGCCAGGGTCTTCACCCGTGTCCGAGAGCTGAACGACGACGACGGCTCGTTGAACCCGAGATGCCCGGTGGCCCCGATGCCGAGGATCTGCAGGTCCACTCCCCCGGCGTCGGCGATCAGCTGCTCATAGTGCCGACAGGCGGCCTCCAGATCCTCGGCGGCGCCCTCCGGGACATGCACCCGGGAGGGGTCCAGCCCCAGCTTCTCCGTGACCTCCTCCCGGATGACGGCGTGGTAGCTCTCCGGGCGGTCGGGCTCGATGCCCACGTACTCGTCCAGGGCGAAGGCGGTCAGAGTCTCCAGCGCCTCACGGGACACGGCGGGTGCGCCGCCCTCGGCCGAGCCCTCGGCGCCGGTCCCGTCGATCCGCCGCGCGAGCGCGTCGTAGGCGGGCAGCGGGGAGGACCCGGTGGCGACGCCGAGCACCTGGAGTCGGCCGGCGGCGAGCCGCCGGGCGATGTGGTCGGCGGCCCACTCACCGATGGCCTGGGCGTCGGGAAGGATGATGATCTGCACGGTCTGATCCTCTCTGAGGAACGTCGGGTTGTCAGGGCTTCGCAGCGGGCCGGCGCGCCGTCCCGCCGTGGGCGACGTCGGCGAGTGGGGTGTCGGCGAGCTGGTTCCGGGCGAGCAGGGCCGCGCCGTGCAGCCCCGCCTCCGGCCCGTGGTGGGCCAGGGCGAGCTCCGGCGGGCTGCGCCAGGCCAGGCCGGCGGCGAGGTCCGCCCGCAGCGGGCGCAGCAGCGTCTCACCCCAGCCGGAGAGACCGCCCCCGAGGACGATCCGCGCGGGGTCGAGCAGCATCGTGGCGTTGTGCAGGGCCAGCGCCAGGGCCTGCACCCCGTCCCGCCAGATCGCCACGCTCACCGGGTCCGGGTGATGCGGCAGCACGGCGAGATCCGGGACCTCGGCCCGCCCGGCCTCGGCCAGACGACGGCGCAGCCCCTCCGCCGAGAACAGGGCCTCGAGACAGCCCCGCTGACCGCAGGCGCACAGTGGTCCCCCGGGGCGGACGATCATGTGTCCGAGCTCCCCGGCGGCTCCCGCCGCCCCGGCCTGCGCCCGGCCGCCGGTGATGACTCCTGCGCCGACGCCGGTCCCCAGCGCGACGAAGAGCATGTCCCCCTGCGCCTCACCGGCCTGCAGCTCGGCGGCGGCCCCCGCCCGCACGTCATGGTCCAGCCCGACGGGCAGACCCAGCCGCTCGGCGAGCAGCGCGGCCAGCGGGAGGTCCCGCCAGCCGAGATTGGCGGCATGACGCACCGTCCCGGCGTCGCCGTCGACGGTTCCGGCGGTCACCACACCCACCGCCTGCGGCGGGTCGGAGGCAGGAGCCTGGTCCCGCAGTCCGGCCAGCAGGGCCGCGGCGTCCGCGACGACGTCGTCACCGCGCCGGGTCGGGGCGGAGGACCGGAGGTCAGACCGGCCCTCGGCGTCGACGAGCGCCGCCTTCAGGGTGGTGCCGCCGATGTCGAGGGCGAGCACGCTCATGTGAGTTCCGCATCGGCGATCGGGCCGCTGCTGGGCGTCCCCAGCTCGGGGGCCTCGCGCAGCTCCAGATGCGCGCCCGGAGTCTGCAGCTCCAGCACGTGGATGGTGTTGCTCCCTGGCCGCAGCAGCGGGGCGGGCACGTAGAGGGTCTGCTGGGGCCCCTGCTCCCAGTAGCGGCCCAGCAGGAACCCGTTGATCCAGACGAAGCCCTTGCCCGATCCGGGCAGCGCCAGGTGGGTGTCCGCCGGCTCCTCGACGTCCAGCACGGCGTGGGCGAGCCCTTCCACACGGGAGGGGTCCCAGCGGTCCAACGGAACCGGGGTCTGCGTCCAGCCGAAGGTCATCCGCTGGCGCACCGTGACCCCGCCCAGGATCCCCTTGTCCGCGCCGAGCCGCGGGCCGTAGTTGATGCGGCCCAGGTTCTCCACCAGGATGTCCACCCGCACGGGCCGGCCGGTGCCGGTCACAGTGAGGCCGGACTCCCCGGTGACGTCGTCGAGGACTCCGGCGTACTCGCTGTCGAGCCAGATCTGGGCCCGGTCGGCCAGCCCGATGATGCCGAGCTGGGACTGGGTCGGCGCCTCCGGTCGCCCGGGCAGCACCGCCTCGGCGCTGTAGAGCATCAGGCCGGCGTCCAGGCCGACCTCGCCGAAGCTCAGCGGCGACGGGCTGCTGATCGGGGACTCCCCGGCGGACCGCAGGACCTCCAGCAGCGGTCGGCCCGGCGCGAGCTCCAGGCTCCGAGCGTCCAGTGTGGCCGGCGGCGCGGCCAGGTCCTCAGGAAGCGCAGGCTCCTCGCGACCCTGAACCCCGTGGAACTCCCGACGCAGGGCGAAGAACTTCTCCGTGAGCCGGCCGTCCTCGGCGATCGGCGCATCGGAGTCATAGCTGGTCACAGTGGGCTTGAGCCGGCCCTCCTCGTGGTTGGCGCCGTTGCGGAGCCCGAAGTTCGTCCCGCCGTGGGCCATGTAGAGGCACACTGAGCCGCCGCCGTCGAGGATCGCCGCGACCTCGGCCGCCGCGTCCTCGGGGTCGCGGGTCTTGTGCTGATCCTGTCCCCAGTGGTCGAACCATCCGCCCCAGAACTCGGCGGCGAGGAAGGGGTCCTGCGGGCGACGGCGACGCCAGATCTCGATCGCCTCGGCGCCGCGGCTGCCCAAGGTGGCCGTCGCCCAGGTGTCCGGCAGCGGGCCGCCGTCGAGGAAGAAGTCGGTGCCGCCGTCGGCGGTGAAGAGCAGCTCGGTGACGCCGCGCTCCTCCAGGATCCGGCGGTGCCAGGCCATGTAGTCGACGTCGTCGCCGTAGCTGCCGTACTCGTTCTCGACCTGGACCGCCACCACCGGCCCGCCGGCGTCCGCCTGCCGGGAGGTGATGTGCGGCAGCAGCTCGTCGAACCAGGCCACGACGGCGGCCATGTACTCCGCGTCCTGGCTGCGCGGACGCAGCCCGGGGCGAGAGGTCAGCCAGGCCGGGATCCCGCCGTTGTCCCATTCGGCGCAGATGTAGGGGCCGGGACGGACGATGACGTCCAGACCCAGCTCCCCGGCCAGGTCGATGAACCGGCCCAGGTCGAGCCCGCCGGTGAAGTCGGCCGGCTCCCCTTCCCGGGGCTGGTGCGCGTTCCAGGCCACATAGGTGTCCACGGTGTTCGCTCCCATGGCGGCGAGCCGACGGAGCCGGTCCCGCCACTGGTCCGGGTGGACGCGGAAGTAGTGGACCGCCCCGGCGAGGATGCGGTGGGGCGCACCGTCACGGTGCAGCTCGGCGTCATGGATGCTGAGCAGGGGCATGGTGTCTCTCCTCGTCAGGTCGGGCGGCGCCGGCCGGCGCGTCCGGCTCTCCCTCGTCCGGCTCTCCCTCGTCCGGCTCTCGCGCGTCAGGTCCGGCGCGTCAGGCGCTGTAGGACAGGCTGTCCAGACTCACGGTACGGGTCAGCGGCCGGCCGGCCACGTACCGCTCGACCTCCTCCAACGCGGCGTCCCCGAGCCGCAGCAGCTCGTTGCCCTGGCTGCCGGCGATGTGCGGGGTGAGCATCAGGTTGGGGGCGTCGAAGAAGGGCGAGTCGGCGGGCGGCGGATCCTCCACCGTCACATCGATCACCGCGTGCAGGCGCCGGGTGTTCAGCTCGGCCAGCAGGGCCGACTCGTCCACCAGGCTGCCGCGGCCGGTGTTGATCAGCGTGGCGCCGTCGGGCATGCGCGCCAGCGCCTCGGCGTCGATCATCCGCTCCGTGGCGGGGATGGCCGGGGCGTGCAGGCTCACGACGTCGGACTCTGCGAGCAGCTCCTCGAGACTCACCAGACGCGTGCCGGGCAGCGGCTCGGTCAGCGTCGGGTCGTAGAGGGCGATGTCCACGTCGAAGGGCGCCAGCCGCTCGACGACGAGCCGACCGGTCCGCGAGGCGGAGACGATGCCGACGCGCAGCCCGTTGTTGCCCCAGGGCCGCGGCACCTCGTCGAAGGGCCGGTAGTCCCGGCTCTCCCGGTAGTCCCGGGCGATCTGGAGCACCCGCTTGCCGGAGAACAGGACTGCGGCGACGGTGTACTCCGCCACTGGGATGGCGTTGATGTCCGCGCAGCTGGTGACCTGTACGCCGCGGCGGAACAGCTCCTGGGTGGCGAACTCCTTGACCGAGCCGGCCGTGTAGATGACCGCCCGCAGCCGGGGCATCGCGTCCAGCAGGTCCTCATCGAGCAGCGGGCAGCCCCAGCCGGCGACGATGACCTCCACCTCGGCGAGGTTCTCCGGGGCGGGTCGGGTCTCCGCGGTGAGCAGCTCCTCCTCCAGGTCCAGCAGCGCACCGAGGCGCTCCCGGGCCGTGGGGGTGAAGATGTTGTGGGGGATCCACGGCTCGACCGCCAGCACGGCGCGGGGCCGAGGCCGACCGTCCCGGATGCTCTGCCGCGTCCCGGACGTGTGGTCCTGCGGGGAGTCAGGGGTGATGGCGAGGGCGCTCACTTGATCGCCCCCGACCCCAGTCCGGACTTCCAGAACCGCTGCAGGGACAGGAACAGGGCGATGACCGGCAGGATCGCGACCAGCGAGCCGATCACCACCAAGGAGGCGAACTCCGGATCGGCCAGGGTGCGCTGGTTCCACGAGTAGAGGCCCAGTGACACCGGGAACAGCTTGGCGTCGTTGAGCATGACCAGCGGCAGGAAGAAGTTGTTCCAGATGGCGCTGAAGGTCATCAGCAGCAGGGTCACGATGCCGGGGCTCATCAGCGGCACGGCGACGCGGAAGAAGATCCGCAGCTCGCCGGCACCGTCGAGACGGGCCGCCTCGATCAGCTCGTTGGGCACGTAGCTGTTGGCGAAGATCCGAGCCAGGTAGACGCCGAAGGGACTGGCGATCTGCGGCAGGAACACGCCCCAGTAGGTGTTGACCAGACCCACGTTGGAGGCCAGCAGGTACAGCGGCATGGTGGTGACCGCCGCCGGCACGAGGACGCCGACCAGCACGAAGCCGAACCAACGCTCCTTGCCGGGGAAGTCGAACTTGTCGAAGGCGTAGCCGGCCATGAAGGAGACGAACACCGAGAAGAAGGCGCCGACGCCCGCGTAGAGCAGGGTGTTCAGCAGCCAGCGCAGGAAGATCCCGTCGCTCCAGGTGAACAGGGTGGCCAGGTTGGAGAGGATGTTGATGTCTGCGAAGGCGAAGCCGGCGGTGCCGTAGAGGTCCGAGGTGGACTTCGTGGAGGCGATCACCAGCCAGGTCAGGGGCAGCAGCGTGTACATGGCGAACAGCGCCAGCACGATGTTCACCAGACCCTTGGAGGCCCAGCGGGGCCGCCGCTGCCCGATCTTCCGGTGCGAACGCTCCGGGGCGGCGGGGACCGGGGCGCCGGGCTGCGCGAGGCCGGCGGCAGGAGCGGTGGCGGTCATGGCTTCACCTTCGATTCGATGCGCGTGATGGTCCAGGACATGGCGCCGATGAGGGCGGCGAAGACGATCGCGGTCGCCGCGGCGTAGCCGAAGTCATGGCGCTCGAACGCGACCTGGTAGATGAACATGTTGGGGGTCCAGGTGCTGTCGATCGCCGTGGCGCGGTTGGCCAGCGGCAGCACCTCGGCGAAGAGCTGCAGCGCCCCGACCACGGTGAACAGGGTCGCCATGCTCACGGCACCGCGGATCATCTGCGCCTTGATCGCGAAGGCGGTCCGGATCGGGCCGGCTCCGTCGACGCGGGCGGCCTCGAGGACCTCGCGGGGCACGGCCTGCAGGGCCGCGTAGAAGAGGATCACGTTGTAGCCGGTGTGCAGCCAGACGCTGATGTTCGACAGCGAGAGCAGCGCGGCCAGCTGGCCGGACATCGACCAGTTCGCGCCGGTCATCTCGAAGGCGTCCACCAGGGGGCTGACCCCCGGAGTGTAGAGGTAGACCCAGATGATCGCGGCGATCAGGCCCGGGACGATGTTGGGCATGTAGAAGGCCAGTCGGAAGAAGCCGCGGGCTCGGGCGACGGCGGAGTCGAGCATCAGGGCCAGCACCAGGGCCAGCCCGATCATCGTGGGGATGTAGATCACGCAGTACAGGGCGATGTTGACGAACCCGGAGAGGAACGTGCTGTCCTGCAGGGCCCGCGCATAGTTCGCCACCCCGACGAAGGTGCGCTCCGTGGCGCCCAGGCCGAGGCCGCTGGTGGTCTCGGAGAAGACGCTGAGGTACGCCGAGTAGACGATCGGGGAGATCGTGAAGGCGAAGAACAGCAGGAAGAAGGGGGAGAGAAAGAGGATCGCCATCCGGCTGGACCGACGGATGCGGAACCGGGGCGTTCTCCCTGTGGTCGGGGCGACGGTCACGGCGCGGCCTTTCTCAGAGGTGGATCGGGAGGGGAGGAACGGGGAAGTGGGCGGCCGGGACGGCCGCCGTCGACTGGCGACGGCTGCCTGCGGCGGACCCTTGACGCGCGGATGCGGGCCGAGTCACCGAGTGGGTCATCGGCCCGCATCCGGCGGAGAACCAGGTCAGCGGACGTCGAGCCCGCGGCTCTCCATGTCGCTGACGGTGGCGTCCTCGACGTCACCGAAGATCTCCATCAGCGTGGCCTGGCCGTCCTGGACGGCCGCGCTCTCGTCGCCCAGGGTGGAGAAGGTGGTGGCGGTGCTCGGACCCCACACCCAACCCTCGGGGATGGCGGCCAGACCCTCGCCGGCGACCTCGTAGATGTCCTGGTCGCCGAAGAACGAGGTGTCGAAGGCGTCCGCCGCGGCGGAGCGTGCCGTCTCGTTGATCGGGAAGACCGAAGAGGCGCCGTCGGCGATGCGTGCCTCGATGCCCTCCTCCGTGGTGGTCATCCACTCGATGAAGGTCACGGCGGCCTCGACGTTCTCGCTGTTGGTGGAGACGCCGAAGGTGGAGCCGCCGAACATCGCGGCGGCGGGCTCGTCACCGGGGGCGGGCAGCTGCGCCACGCGCCAGTCGCCCGCCTGGTCCTCGTAGGTGGCCTCGAGGCCGCCGGCGTACCAGGATCCGCTGATCACGGAGAGCAGCTCGTCGTCAGCCTGCTTCTGCTCCAGGACCGGGTGGTCCTCGTCCCAGACGAGGTCCTCGTCGAACATCTCCTGGTGGATCTCCATCGCCTGGTGGGTCTCGTCGGAGTCGATGTCCACGATCCAGGCGTCGTCCTCCATGCCGCCCCACTGGGCGCCGCCCTGCCACGCGATGGCGGCGGTCAGTGCCGGGTCGCCGACGATCGTGGAGCCGATGCGGACGTCGTCGTCAGCGTCCTTCACCGTCTCGGCGGCCTCCTTGTACTCCTCCCAGGTGGTCGGCACCTCGATGCCATACTCCTCGAAGAGGTCCTCGCGGTAGTAGAGCTGCAGGACGCCGGCGTCGAGCGGGACGGACCAGGTGGCTCCGCCGAAGGTCACCAGCGACTGGCTGGCCTCGTCGAAGCCGCCGGAGACAAGGTCGCCGGCCTCCTCCGAGATGTCGGCGAGGACGCCGTGACTAGCCATCTCGGCCACGCGGGGGAACTCGACAGTGACGACGTCGGGGGCGTCGCCGGCGACGACCTGGTTGGTCAGCTGTGGATAGTTGTCGTCAGCGCCTGCGACCTCGCGGAACGTCACCTGGACCTCATCTTGGGACTCATTGAACGCGTCGACGACTTCCTGGGATCCGCGGAGCCAAGAGGAGAACGTGATTTCGACCGGGCCGTCGCTTTCCGCGGCCTGGCTGTTGTCACCGCTGCTGTTGCCGTCAGCCTCTCCGCCGCAGGCGGTGAGCAGCAGGGCGGAGGTCAGCAGGACGCCGGCGGCGGCCC
This sequence comes from Nesterenkonia aethiopica, assembly GCF_039534665.1. Taxonomy (NCBI): domain Bacteria; kingdom Bacillati; phylum Actinomycetota; class Actinomycetes; order Micrococcales; family Micrococcaceae; genus Nesterenkonia; species Nesterenkonia aethiopica. Next base: position 28,645 of record NZ_BAAAVT010000025.1, read on the forward strand.
GGGTGCGGGTGGTGCGGGGGGTGGTGGTGCTGGTCATCGCAACTCCTTCATCAATGTGTGCTTGCTCACATACTTCCCGGGCGGCGACAGGGCGTCAAACTAAATCGACCATCTGACGATCACCTCGAAGGATTCGATCAGTTTTTCGGCAATTCCCCTGTTTTTGTGGGGATCTGAAACCTGTTGCACCGGTCAACATCTATGACTCACGTCACATGCATGACGCATCCTGGGGTAGTGTGATCGATGAACGATCATCCTGAACGAACACTCACCGGGCGCCGCCGAGCGCGAAGGAGGAAAGGTGCTATGGCTCGCAGCGTGGAGGAACGTCGCCGTCGCATCGTCGACATCGTCGCCCAGGAGGGCCCGCAGAATGCGCGGCGACTCGCCACCCGCCTCGGCGTGTCGGCCGTGACCCTGCGCCGTGACCTCGAGCATCTGGCCTCGGTCGGCTCCATCCGCCGGCGACACGGCACCGTCGAGCCGCTGGGCGCCCCCTCGATCGCCGGCCCTGACGCACCGACCATCGGCCTGGTCCTGCCAGAGAGTAACTACTACTACGACGGCATTATCGCCGGGGCGAAGCGGGCCGCCGGCGCGGCCGGGGCGAAGCTCGTGCTCGGCGTCTCCGACTATCGCCCGGAGAAGGAGATCCATCAGGCGGAACGCCTCATAACCAAGGGCGTGGACGGCCTCGTCATGGCTCCCACTCCGGACTTCGCCACCGGGTGGCTGGTGCCCTCCCAGGAGGAGCGGCTCGCCCAGCTGCGTGTACCGACGGTCTTCGTGGAGCGCACGGCCTCGCCCGGGGGGCCCTGCGCTCTGCTGGACACCGTCAACTCCGCCCACGACGTCGGCGCCGCGGTGGGCCTGCGCCACCTGATCCAGCTGGGGCACCGGCGCATCACGGCGCTGATGATCTCAGGCCCCAACTCTCCCTGGGTGCGGGAAGGACTTCTCCAGGCCTCCGCTCACGCCGGGCTAGAGGACCCGCAGATCATCATGGAGGGCACCCCCGGCAGCGACGAGGCACGAGCCGCCGTGCTGCAGACCATAGAGGACGGCACCACCGCCGTCTTCGTGCACAACGACCAGTTGGCCACCAGGGCTATCCTCTGGCTCGAGGACGCTGGGATCAGCATCCCCGACGAGGTCTCGCTGATCGGCTACGATGACGTCATCGCTGGGATGGCCGACGTGCCGCTCACGGCTCTCGACCCTCCCAAACGGGAGGTCGGACGCCGGGCGGTGGAGCGCGTGCTCGCCCTCTGCGGCGGAGCCACGAGCTCCGCCGTCTCCCCCGCCGACGGTGGGGCCACCCAGCACATCCGTCTGGTCCCCGAGCTGCATGTCCGGCAGTCCACTACCGTGCCGAGGGAGCCCCCGCGGAGCTCGGACTGCAGAAGGTAACGTCGTAGCCAGGCCCGGACGAGAGAAGCGGCGAGATGCCGGAACCCTCCCCCGTCAGCTTCTAAGGGCACCGCTTCTCCGGCAGAATAAGAGGTTCCGCCGATAGGGGCGACTGCAGCATGTTGATCAGATAGAGCAGGCACGGGCGTGGGTAGATCAGAGGGTGTCAACCAAAGCTCTTCTCTTCCCCGGAGCACCCGTGCCTGCGTTGCCATCATCCATCACAGAACTCCTCTGGGGACAGTTCCACGCCGTACTCCCACCCGTGGCGGACACTCACCCTCTGGGCTGTCACCGACCACAGATTCCAGACCGTGTCATCTTCACCAGGTTCGTCCAGTCTCTGGTGGTGGGGACGACCTATGAACGCTTCGCCGATGTGACCTGCTCAGCGACCACGATCCGACGCCGCCGGGATGAATGGCTCACCGCCAGAGTCTTCCTGGTCTTGGAGCAGATCTGCCTGCAGGCTTATGACAAGATCGTCGGCCTGGACCTCGAGTACGTGGTGGTCGAAGGTGGCATCACCAAGGAACCCTACGGCGGCGAAGCTACTGGGAAATCCCCAGTAGACCGGGGCAAATGGGGTACCAAACGCTCCTTGCTCACCGACGCCAACGGCATCCCGATCTGAAGCAGAACGAAACCCAGAGCTTCAATCGGCTGTGTCTCCGCGGCTGCCAGCGCCCATGATTCCCCACTACTGGGACCCACTCTGGGCAGGCTGGAGCGCTTCGGCACAGCCCTGCCGGAGCAGTTCATTGTGCACCTGGATGCCGGTTATGACTCGAAGAAGACCAGACCTCCGCTGACAGGTCGAGGCTACGCCGAGGTGATCAGCGCCAAAGGTGAACTATTGCAGACAGGAGCTCGATGGAGAGTGGAGCGGACCAACTCATGGCACAACCGCGCGTTCAAGAAGCTCGCGGTCTGCACCGAACGCCGCACCGCGGTGGGTGATCGGCGCGCTGATCGCTCTGGCCAACAGCGTGATCATCATCCGCCGACTGCCTTCAGAAGCCTGGCTCACCCACCGGTGGGGCACTCGCCCAGCACGACGACCATGAACACCTCTCGGCGGCCCGCCATTCAGCAGACTCAACAACCTGCCTGGACATCACACCAGACAATCCCTCGCTACCTCTCGCAGCTGCCCTTTAGCGGCTCCCAGCATCAAGATCATCACGCCGATAGGGTCTCCAGGCCGCGAACCGTCGAAGATGTCCGCACTGGCCGCTTCGTCTGTCGAGTAGTGCCCCATAGAGTGGTGTAACCCTCCCGAGGCCGTGACCATCTTCGTCTTGAACGTGGACGCGGCCATCGGGTGACCCCTTCGAGGAATCT
>NZ_BAAAVT010000026.1:0-29565 GCF_039534665.1 Nesterenkonia aethiopica
CGTAAGACACTTCAGTGGGCCACCCCAGCTGAGAAGATGAGAGACATCATCCTCACCAGCTGACCATCAGCTGGTGCAACGACTCATAGAATCCGCCCGCTTCATGACGACGGAGATACATGGAAAAGTGACTCCTCAACGGGCACCCCGAGCGCAAGGAACGCGTCAGCTCCCTGGCAGCACCACGGCCTTGAGCGCCTGGGGGTCGCGGCCGGCCAGGGTCAGCGCCTCCTCGGTCTGCTCGAGCCCGAAACGGTGGGTGATCACCAGCCGGACATCCACCGCCTCCCGGGAGATCAGCTCCAGGGCGGCCGGATAGCAGTTGGCGTAGCGGAACACTCCGCTGATGGTGAGTTCACGACCCTGCAGGGCGAAGACCTCCAGCGGCAGGGTCTCAGCGCCCATGCCGACGACCACCGCACGACCGGCGCGGGCGAGAGCGCGCACCCCGGCGGCGAAGGCCGGAGCGGCGCCGGAGCACTCGAAGAGCACGTCGTACTCGGCCTCGAGCTCCGCGCCGCCGGGCACGGTCTGGAAGCCGAGGTCGTCGGCGACGGCGAGGCGGTGCGGGTTGAGGTCGGTGAGCGTGACGCTGCGCGCCCCGAAGGCCCGTGCGGCCTGGGCGGCGAAGAGTCCCACGGGGCCCGCCCCGGTGATGAGCACACGGTCGCCGACGCTGACCCCGGCCTTGCGGCAGGCCCAGACCCCCACTGAGACCGGCTCGGCCATGGCGGCCTGCTCGGCGTCGAGGTTCTCCGGGGCGGGGTGGGCGAAGGCGGCGTCCAGGGTGACGAAGCGGGCGATGGAGCCGTCCACCGGCGGAGTGGCGAAGAACTGCACGTCAGGGCACAGGTTGTAGCGCCCCTGGCGACACTGCTCACAGGCCTTGCAGGGGATGCCGGGCTCCAGGGCGACGAGCTCACCCACTCTCCCGGGGTCGACGTCCTCACCCACACCGACCACACGCCCAGCCGACTCGTGACCGATGACCATGGGACTGGTGAGCACGAAGTCCCCGATGCGGCCGTGCTCGTAGTAGTGGACGTCGGAGCCGCAGATCCCGACCGCGCCGATCTCCACGAGGACTTCGTGAGGCGCCGGCTGGGGCACGGAGCGGTCCTCGATGCGCACATCGTGGACGGCATGCAGGACGGCGGCGGGATTCGAGCCGGAGATGCCGGCGGCGGGCCGGGCGGGGGTGGTGGTCATGACGGATTCCGTTCGTCGAGGGACTCAGGGCGGCACCCCGGGGCGAGGCACACAGGCAGTTCCCCTCATCCTACGACCATTTATGCATCACTGTAAGACTTAAGAGTCGGGGCGGGCACGTCGGCCTGGACGCAACCCCGCCGGGCATGGGTAGCCTCGAAAGGCGGGACGCATGCACCGGTGAGGCGCGGAGGGGACACCGCCGAGGCTGAGGTCGCGCGATCGACTCAGCCCGGCATGATTCGGCATGGTTCGACATGGTTCGTGGAGAGGACGAGGAGGAACTCACGATGCAGCTCACCCCGATCGCCCAACTGATCGACCACACCCCGCCCTTCAGCACCGTCTGCCTGCAGGGCAGCTCCCCCTCCGAGGACGCCGAGCACCAGCTGCGGCTGCGCTGGGACGCCCTGCGGAGCCGCCTGGAGGAGGCCGGGGCTCCCGCCGAGGCGCTGGAAGCCCTGGACGCCGCGCTGGTCGGCGGCGAGACGGATCCCACCCAGATCCACACCGAGGGGAGGGTGCTGGTCGCCGACGCCGACACCGTCCTGCTCGACGAGCCCTGGGACGCGACCCGGGGGCAGGGCGATGCGGCCCATGTCGGCGACGCTCCCGCCGTGGGTGACTATGTCCGGGAGCGCGCCGGATCGGCCGTGCTGCTGGTGGCCCTGGCCGACCAGGAGGGCGCGACGCTGCGCCGCGTGACTGTGGCCGAGGGCCTGAGCACCGAGCCTGATGCCGAACAGCAGGTCGAGGGTGCCGGTGACGGCTCGGTCCACAAGCCGCGCGAGGGCGCTCTGTCCCACCGGCAGATCCAGCGTCGGGCCGACGAGGTCGTCACGCAGAACGCCCGCAGCGTGGCCGAGCGGCTGGAGAGCCTGGCGGCACGATGGCGCCCCGACGCCGTCGTGCTGGCCGGAGAGGTCCAGGGGCGCACCGCCCTGGCCGAAGAGCTCCCCGCTTCCCTGAAGAGCATCACCCACGTCGCCGAACGCGGAGGGATCGGCGACGAGGCCGCCGAGGAGGCGCTGGCCGAGGACCTGCTCCTGATCACCCGGCGGCTCGCCGCGGGCCGATCCCAGGATCAGACCTCACGTTTCGAACAGGCCCGCGCGGAGAACCGCGTGGCGGAGGGCGCCGCCGCCGTCCGCCTGGCCGCCGAGATGGGCGGCGTGGACACCCTGCTGCTCCAGGCGGACCGGTCCGCACCGGAGGAGGACGAGCTGATCGCCGCAGCGGCACGCGTGGACGCCGAGGCCGCGGTGACACGAGCCGAGCTGCCGGACGGCGTCGCGGCGGTCCTGCGCTTCGAGGCGCCGACCGAGGTCACCCGAGCCTGAGACGGCGGGAGACCGCCGACCGAGGGCTCAGTCCAGCAGGTCCCCGGCCACGGTCTCCCGCAGGATCTCGGAGCTGCCGCCGAAGATGGTCATCAGACGCACCGCCAGGTAGGCCTGCGCCACCGGGTACTCGAGGATGTAGCCGTAGCCGCCGTGCAGCTGCAGGCAGGCGTCGATGCTCTCCTTGGCCCGCTCGGTCGCCCACATCTTGGCCTTGGAGGCCGCGACGACGTCGAGCTCACCGGCGTTGAACTGCTCCACGGCGGCGGCCACGTAGCGTTGGGTGGCCTCCAGGGAGACCTGCAGCTCCGCCAGGCGGAACCGGGTGTTCTGATACTCGGCCACCGGGCGGTCGAAGGCCTGGCGCTCCTGGACGTAGGTCAGCGTCTGGCGCAGCACCTCCGCGGCGACGACGGCGGCGGAGGTGGCCACCGCCAGCCGCCCCTGCGGCAGGATCGCCTTGGCGATCTGCAGGCCCTGCCCCTCCTCACCGATGAGGTTCGCCGCGGGGACCCGGACCCCGGAGAAGAACAGCTCGGCGGTGTCGGAGGCCTTCAGCCCCATCTTGTCCAGCTGGCCGCCCACCTGGTAGCCGGGATTGTCGGCCTTCTCCACCAGAAACAGACTGAACGAGCCCGCCCCTCCGCGCTGCTTGACGTCGGATCCGTCGGTGCGGGCCAGCACCAGGGCGCCGTCGCCGGAGATGCCGTTGCCGATGAAGGTCTTCTGCCCGTCGAGCACCCAGTCCGCACCATCGCGGACGGCCTTGGTGCGCACACCGCGCAGGTCGGAGCCGGCTCCGGGCTCGGTGAACGCCACGGAAGCGATGAAGCGGGAGTCCATGAAGCGCGGGAGCCAGGTCTCGTGCTGCTCCGGCGTGCCGAAGCGCAGCAGGGCGGGCAGCACCCAGTCGTCGTGGAGGTGCAGCGCGAGCGCGAGGCCGAGGGCGTCGACCCGGGCGAGCTCCTCATCGATGACCATGCGGAAGCGGTAGTCATCCAGTCCCATGCCGCCGTGGTCCTCCCCCACGGCGAGGCCGAGCAGCCCGTTCTCCGCGGCCGCCTCCCAGACGGCTCGGTCCATCATGTGCTCAGCGTCCCAGCGCCGGTAGTGCGGGGCCACCTCGCGGGTGACGAACTCACGCACCACCTCGCGGAACTCCTCGTGGATCTCCTCGTAGAAGCCGGGGAACATGGGGGTCCTTTCAGATCAGGAGGTCATCGGCAGATCTGGGCATGATCGCTGGGCAAAGGCGCTGGGCTCGCCCGCTGATTCTCTCATTCTCCGGGCTGGTGCACGCGGGTGGCGTCGTATCGCGCCATGATCCGCTGCGCCTGCAGCGCCACCGGGGCGTCGACCATCTGCCCACGGAAGCTGAACGCGCCGACGGTGAGGGGGTCGGCGTCGGCGCCGGCCTCCTGGCGCAGGGCCACCAGCAGGGCCTTGGCCCACTCCACCTCCCCGGCGTCCGGGGTGTAGGCGCGGCGCACGGTCTCCACCTGATGCGGGTGGACGCAGGCTTTGGCCACGAAGCCGCTGGCGCAGGCGTCCTCCGCCTCGGCGGCCAGCCGCGGCAGATCCCGGATGCCGGTGTTGATGGCGTCGAGGGCGGGGACGCCGGCGGCCCCGGCGGCGATGAGCACGCTGTGGCGGATGTGCCGGATCACCGACCGGTAGGCTCCGTCGGCAGTGCGGGCGGTGGTCCCGCCGAGTCCGGCGGTCATGTCCTCGGTGCCCCAGAACAGGGCCTCGACGGCGGGGTGGGAGGCCAGCGCGGGGGCGTTGAGCACGCCGATGGGGCTTTCGATCTGGGGGATCAGCCGCGCCTCGGGCAGGGCGGCGGCGACGTGGTCGAGCACGCCGAGGTCGTCGGCTTTGGCGACCACCACGTGCCGCACCGGGCTTCCTTCCAGGGCGGTCAGGTCGGCGTCGAGCTCCCCGAAGGAGACGCCGTTGAGACGGACCACGGTGACGGCGGGATCGAGGGCGGGGACGTCATCGTCCCCACCGGTGATGGCTGTGACGGCGGCGGCACGGGCAGCGGGCTTCTCCGCAGTGGTGACCGCGTCCTCCAGGTCCACGATGACGGCATCCGCGCGCTCGGCGGCCTTGCCGAAGCGGTCGGGGCGACTGCCGGGGCAGAACAGCAGCGCAGGGCCGAGGGTGAAGCTGGAGACAGGGGCGTCCGGACGGGGCATGGTTCTCCTGAGGAACGATCAGACGGGCGTACGGCAGGTGGCCTGGCGTCAGGCTCGTCCCACCGTACGCCCGCTGTGTGACGCATTCGACAGCGCCGCGCCAAGATTCTCGGACTTACTCGACGGTCGCCGCGTAGGCCCGGATCTCGACCTGGGAGGACCGGCTGGCCGCCGACGCCTGCACCACAGACAGCGCCGGGACCGGCCGGTCCCCGAGCCAGTCGTTCCAGGCGCGTGCGAAGTCCTCGGCGTCGTCGATGCTCAGCAGCCACACCTGCGCCATGACGATCTGGCGGGGGTCACCTCCCACCTCGGCGAGCAGGTCATCGATCGTCTCGAGGATCTGCCGACTCTGGCCTTCGACGTCCAGGGACTTGTCCGGCGCGGTCAGGCAGGCCGAGGCCAGACCGCCATGGGCGGAGGCCAGGTGGATCCCCGGCGCCCCCGGGGCGGTGACACGTCCGGCCTTGGTGATGCTCATCGGCCCTCCGTCCCAGCCGTGCGCGCTGCAGTGGCGACGACCTCCACCAGGATGTCGGGCCGGTGCAGCTCCCCGGAGACACAGGTGCGCGCCGGCGGGTTCTCCTTGTCGATCCAGTGGTTCCAGGCCTTGTTCATCGCCCCGAAGTAGCGCATGTCGCTGAGCCAGATGTGGATCATCAGCACGGAGCCCTGATCCTCGCCCAACTGTTCCAGCAGCTGGTCCAGGCGCTGCAGACACCAGCTGGTCTGATCCGCCGCGCTCAGGGACGTGTCCTTCGCCGTGATCCCCGAGAAGAAGATCAGATCCTCTGTGGCGACGGCCTCCGCCGCTCTGGCCCCGGCGATCTCCCGCGTTCCGATGCGTTTCATTCCTCACCTTTCGTCGTGTCATGTGTCAGCGCCGGGTGGCGCGTCACTGATGTCAGCTCTGTGCCGCCCGCCCCGAAGACCGAGGAGGCCTCAGAGGCCCCGTCCTGGGACGGCCTCCAGCAGAGCAGTCGTGTACTCATCCTGCGGGGCGTCGATGATCTGCCCCACGGGTCCCGCCTCCACCACGCGGCCCCGCCGCAGGACCACGACCTCGTCCGCGATCTCCGAGGTGACGCCGAGGTCGTGGGTGATGAACAGGCAGCTCACGCCGATCTCGGCCTGCAGGCCGCGCAGCAGGTCCAGGATCTGTTTCTGCACGAGCACGTCGAGGGCCGAGACGGCCTCGTCGCACACCAGCAGCTCGGGCTCGGCGACCAGCGCCCTGGCGATCGCCACGCGCTGCCGCTGCCCGCCGGAGAGCTCCCCAGGATACTTTCCCAGGGCGGACTGCGGCAGCGCGACGTGATCGAGGCACTCCCGGACTCTGCGCCGCTTCTCCGCGCGTCCGAGGTCGCGTCGCGGGACGAGCGACTCCGCGATGAGCCCCACCACGCTCCAGTACGGATTCAGCGAGGAGAAGGGATCCTGGAACACGGGCTGGGTCAGGCTCCGCAGGTAGCGGATGTCATCGCGGGACTCCGGCCGGATGGCGCGTGCGCCCACCCGCGCCTCACCGCTCGTGGCCTTCTCGAGCCCGAGGGTGATCTTGGCGACCGTCGACTTCCCGGACCCGGACTCTCCGATCACCGCTGTGGTGGTGCCCTTCCTGATGTCGAAGCTGACGTCGTCGACGGCCCGCAACGGCTCCTTGAAGCCCCGGATCTTGAAGTCCTTCACCAGACCGCGGATGCTCAGGAAGCTGGGGCCCCCGTCGTCCTCCCGCGGCGCCTCCTCCCGGCGCCGGTGGGCGTCCAGCCGCGGGGCGGCGTCCACGAGCCGCTGCGAGTACGGGTGGCTCGGCGCGCGGAGGATCCCCCTCGGGGTGCCCTGCTCGACGACCTCACCGTCAGACATCACCACGACCTCGTCGGCCCGATCGGCGGCCACGCCGAGGTCATGGGTCACCAGGATCCGGGTCAGACCCCTGTCCTCGGCGAGCGTGTCCAGGTGATCCAGGATGCGCTTCTGCACGGTGACGTCCAGGGCCGAGGTCGGCTCGTCGGCGATCAGCAGCTCCGGATCGCCGGAGAGCGCGATCGCGATGAGGATCCGTTGCCTCATCCCTCCCGAGAACTCGTGCGGATACTGCCGGAACCGGCGCGCCGGCTCAGGGATCCCGGCGTCGTCCATGAGCTGCAGGGCCCGACGCCGCCGATCCTCCTTGGATCGGATGCCGTACTGCTTCAGCGCGTCACAGATCTGGTCACCGATGCGCATCGAGGGGTTCAGGCTCGCCATGGGGTCCTGCGGCACCAGCCCGATGCGTGCTCCCCGATAGTGGCGCAGAGTGCCCTCGGAGAGGTCCGCCAGACGCTCGCCGGTGTAGTCGACCTCCCCGCCGACGACGCGGGCGTTCTCCGGGAGCAGGCCCAGCAGCGCCTTGACGGTGGTGGACTTGCCCGATCCGGAGCCGCCCACGATCGCCAGCGAGCGCCCGGGGGCCACCGCGAAGCTGGCTCCTCGCACCGCGTCCTGCCCGTCGTAGGCGACGCGGAGGTCCCGCACCGTGATCAGCGGGTCCGGCCTGATGGGCGAGCTGTCCGTCTCGTGTGCCGTGGTCGTCATCGGGTCACCTCGCGTTGGGGTCGAGGGCGTCGCGCAGGGCGTCGCCGAACATGTTGAAGCCCAGGCACATGACGATGATCGTCAGACCCGGCCAGACGGCCGCCCAGGGTGAGCGGTAGATGTACTCCTGGGCGTCGGCGAGCATGATGCCCAGCGACGGCTCGGGCGGCTGGATCCCCAGCCCCAGGAAGGAGAGCATCGCCTCACCGATGATCGCCACCGGGATGATCACCGTGGCCTGGACGATGATCACCGAGGACGCATTGGGCAGCAGGTGCTGGAACAGGATCCTCGCCTGCGAGATGTTCATGGCGCGGGCGGCCTGGACGAACTCCAGCCCGGAGATCCGCAGCGCCTCCCCGCGGACCACTCGCACGATGATCGGGATGTTCGCGATGCCCAGCGCGATGGCCGCGTTCTCCAGACTCGGCCCGCGGATGGCCGCCAGGCCGACCGCGATGATGAGGAACGGGAAGGCCAGGGCGACGTCGGTGAGTCGCGAGACGACGGCGTCGGCCACCCGGGAGTACCCGGCCAGCAGCCCCAGCGGGGTCCCGACGCCCACGGCGACGGCGACCGAGAGCAGCCCGATCCACAGGGAAGTGCGGACGCCGTAGAGCAGCCGTGAGAGCACGTCCCGGCCCAGGTCGTCGGTGCCCAGCGGATAGCCGGCGGTGCCTGGGGTCTGGAACGGGATCTGGAAGTTGACCGCGGCGAAGTGATGCGGGGCGATCCAGGGGGCGCCGACGGCGGCGATGACGGCGAGCAGCAGCAGGAGACCTCCGATCACCCCCAGCTTGTTCCGGGCCAGCTGCTGGAGGCCCCGGATGAAGGGACTGCGGCTCGTCTCCGCCGCGGCCGCGGCGGCTGTGGTCTGATACATGGGCACGTCCTCCTCAGGCACTGACCCGGACTCGGGGATTGATGACGGTGTAGAGGATGTCCACCAGAAGGTTGATCACCACGTAGAGCACCGTCACGACCAGCACGACGGCCTGGATCACCGGGAAGTCTCGAGCCAGGATGGCGTCCAGGGTGAGGCTCCCGATGCCGGGCAGGACGAAGATCTGCTCCGTGACGACCGCCCCGGAGAGCAGCGCGCCCAGTTGGAGTCCGGTGATGGTCACCAGGGCGATGAGCGCGTTGCGCAGCCCGTACTTGAACAGCACCCGCGGCTGGGACAGCCCCTTGGCCTTGGCGAATCGGACGTAGTCGGTGCCCATCGTCTCGATCATGGACGCCCGTGTCTGGCGGGTCACCACGGCGGCCAGCGCGGTGGCCAGCACGATCGCCGGCATCGTGAGGTGGTACAGCGCCGCCAAGGGGTTGACGCCCATAGGGACGTACCCGGATGCCGGGAACCATCCGAGGGTGATCGCGAAGAGCATGATCCCCAGCAGGCCGAGCCAGAAGCTCGGCAGGGAGAGCCCCAGCAGGGCGATCCCGTTGCTGAGGAACTCCGGGAACCGTCCCCGGTGCCGTTCGGCGATCATCCCGAGGATGATGCCGCCGACGGTCGCCAGGAACACGGCGTAGAGCGCCAGCCAGAGCGTCACCGGCAGCGTCTGGGAGATCATGGAGGTCACCTCCTGCCCGGTGCGGGTCGACTCCCCGAGGTTCAGGGTGACGACGTTCTTCAGGAAGATGAGGAACTGCTCCACGAGCGGGCGGTCCAGTCCGAGGTCGGCCCGGATCGCGGCGATCTCGGCCGGGCCGGCCTCATCGCCGGCCATCGCCCGCGCCGGGTCACCGGGCAGTGCCCGGATTCCCAGGAAGATGACGACGGCGGAGATCAGCAGTGTGATCAGGGACTGGACGAGTCGGGTCAGGAAGAAGCGGCTCTTGGTCATCGTGACGGCGGCCCTCAGTCGTCGCCGAGGTCGAGCTCGTCGATGTCGATCTCCTCTTCGGCCGCCTCGGTGTCGACGAACGCCGCACCGGAGACCCGCAGGATGCCGTCCGGGGAGAACCAGACGCCGGCGATGGATTCGTGGGCCGCACCCAGGTTGCTCAGCCGGTAGGTGACGATGATGTTGTTCAGCTCGCCGGCCCGTTCCACCGCCTGCCCGTAGAGCTCGACGCGCTCGTCGTGGTCCACGGTGCGGGCGGCCTCGTCGAGGTACTCGTCGATCTCCGGGTCGGAGAGCCCCGAGTAGTTGTTGCCGGCACCGGTGGAGAAGTAGTTGTGCAGGTTGTTGTGCGGGTCGATCATCCCGCCCCAGCCCACGAGGATCGCGTCGAAGTCGCCGCGGTCCTGGGCATCGAGCAGGGCGGTCCACTCCATGGGCCGGATGGTGAACTCGAAGCCCGCGTCCTCCACGGAGGCCTGCAGGGCCTGAGCGTAACGCAGGGAGTCCTGGTCGTTGCGCACGGTGAGGTCGATCTCCACGGGGATGTCCACCCCCGCGTCCTCCAGGAGCTCCATCGCGCGGTCCGGGTCGTGCTCGGGGCAGTCGGTGGCCCGCTCGTCGGCGAACGTGCTGATCGGTGACATCGGCGTGCAGGTGGAGACGTACCAGTTGTTGAACACGACGTCGACGAGGGAGTCCCGGTCGATGGCCAGCGAGAGCGCCTCGCGCACGGCGGGCTCCTGGGCCACCACGGTGTCGATCTCACCGGGCGGCTGGCCGGTGCCGTCCACATTGCCGATGTTCAGCGTCAGCCCCTGGAATCCCAGGGAGTCCAGGACGAGGCCGTTGACCTCACCGGTGGCGTCGTCGACGAGCGCGTCGAACTCCTGGGGCGAGACGGTGTCGGTGAGGTGCACATCCCGAGAACGCAGGTTGGCGGCCCGGATGTTGTGGTCAGGCATGATCACGTAGGTGATGGAGTCCAGGTGGACCTCGTCGGCCCCGTAGTAGTGGGGGTCGGCGACGACGTCGATGCGGGTCTGCGGCACCCGCTCCACCAGCGCGAAGGGCCCCACGCAGCTGGGCGCCTGGGCGAAGTCGTCCCCGAGCTCATCGAGCGCCTGAGGAGACATGATCATCCCGGCGCGGTCGGACAGCGTCGCCACCAGGGGCGCAAAGGGCTCGGCCAGCTCGATCTCGATCTCATGGTCGTCGACCACGCGAATCTCCTCGATCGGGCCCATGTCCGAGCTGCGCGCGGAGGTGGGGTGCTCCAGGTGCCGCTCCAGGCTGGTCCTGACCGCTTCGGCGTCCATGGGGGTGCCGTCGGAGAAGACGGCGTCCTCGCGCAGCGGGACCCGCAGCACGGTCTCGTCCTCGGAGTAGTCCGGCAACTCGGTGGCGAGCATCGGGATGATCTCGCCCTCGGCGTCGATGTCGTAGAGCTTCTCGCACATGGACTCGAAGACCATGCGCCCGGCCCGGGTGCGGGCCGTGGTGGGGTCGAGTGCGTCCGGCTCCTGGGACAGGGCCATGACGAGGTCGCCGCCCTCGACGGCCTCGTCGGCGGCCAGCGGAACGGACGACTCCCCCTCACGCGCGTCGACCTCCTGCTCTCCGATCTCCTGGACCTCGGAGCAGCCCACCAGGGCGACCAGGGACAGCAGGGCGAGTGATTTCTTCATGGGTCGTGACACCACCGTTTCAGGGAGCGGATTGGACAGCGCGAGTGAGTATCAGGTCACTTGGTCGGACCAAATCTCATGAGTCCTGAGTCTGTGCTCCACATCACATGGATGTCAAGAGTTTCGCGAAAAATCAACGATTGGTAGGCCCTCTGGGCGTTGACTGCCCCGTCCTGTCCATGCCACGGTATGGACACTTGGTCGGACCACCGGTCCACCGGTGGACGATTCACGGGTCGCCAGAGACGCATCCGCCATACTGGGGAGGCACGGAGCGCGGCCGGCAGACGACCGGCCACGGAGCGGAGGACCCATGCGCGAACTCGACGGACTCTCCATCAGCTCGGTCACCGTCGCCGAACAGCTCAGCCGACGCCTGATCAGCATGATCGAGGACGGCGAGCTCAAGGCCGGCGACAAGCTGCCCAACGAGCGTGCCCTGGCGGAGTCGGCGGAGGTCTCCCGCACCACCGTGCGGGAAGCCCTGCGGGACCTGGAGCTGCGGGGGCTGATCACCAGGACGCGCGGCCGCGGCACAGTGGTGCGCGCCGTCCGGCGTCCGGACCTGCACGCCGGGATGCTCGGCTCCATGGAGACCTCCCACCGCGTGCTCCGGGAGGTCATGGACCTCCGCGCCGTGGTCGAGCCCCCGATGGCGGAGCGTGCGGCCGACCGGGCACTGGACTCGGAGCTGCCCGGGCTCCTCCACCGTGTGGAGCAGGCCGAGGAGGAGCTCGCCCGACCGGACCCTTCCGTGCCGCTGCTCTTCCAGCTGGACATGGCCTTCCACAGTGAGATCGCGAAGCTGACCCACAATCCGATGCTCACCCGACTGCTGAACGTCACCCACGACTGGATGACGCCCTCAGAGGCAGGCCTGCACCTGCCCGACGAGAAGCTGAGGACCGCGGTGGAGGCGCACCGCCGGATCTACGAGGCCATCCGCCGGCACGACGCCGACGAGGCCCGCCGCCTCATGGCCGAGCATCTCGAGGAAGTCGCCGCCCACCTGGACCTGCAGCGGTGACGCGATGGCGGCACCGCTGAGCCTGGGCGACACCTGGGCCGCCGACCTGGCGGTCGGCTCCCTCCGCGACTGGGCCCAGTACGGGCTGGGCATCGCCGTGATGGGTGCCGCCACCGTGGTGCTGCTGCGCCGCTCCGGCATCCGCCTCGGCGCACTGCCGCTGGTGGCGCTGGTGCGGGCGGCCGCCCAACTCACGCTCATCGCCCTGCTGCTGCAGGGGGTGCTCACCGCTCCCTGGACCGTGGTGCTGTTCATCCTGCTCATGCTCTCCACCGCCTCGGCCACCTCCTTCCGACGGGCGAAGGAGCTCCCCCGCGGCCCCGCAGGAGCCGTCCTCGGCGTGCTGATCGGCGGCACCATGACCGTGGCGGTCGTGCTGCTGCTGGGCCTGGTCGCGTGGGAGACGGAGAAGATCATCGCCATCGCCGGCATCACCATCGGCAACTGCATGACGGCCTCCACGCTCGCGATGCGACGGTTCGCCTCCAGCCTGCAGCAGCGCTCCGGAGAGGTGGAGGCCTGGCTGTCCTTGGGGGCGCGACCGGCCCAGGCCACGACCCAGATGCGCCGGGAAGCGGTGCGGGAGGCCCTGCTCCCGAACCTCGACCAGACGAAGAACACCGGACTGGTCACCCTGCCCGGGGCCTTCGTCGGCGCACTCTTCGGCGGCGCCTCGCCTGTCGAGGCCGCGCAGTTCCAGCTCGTCGTGCTGGCCGCGATCGGCCTGGCCGGGTCGGTGACCGCCCTGCTGGGGACCTGGTGGGCGGCGCGCTCACCCCGGATCCCCCTGCAGGCGGCGTCGAGCTGACGCCTCCCAGACCCCCTATCGCACCATGACGTCTGACCATGACGCCTGACCATGACACCTGAAGTCGCGCACCTCACCTCCGGACGCGTTTCGTGGCACCATGGCTGGGATGCCTGCTGGCGGGAGCCCCACTCCCGCACCATCGGATCTGTTCGGAATCGCACGGAGAGTGAGGCGAGGTCAGCCCCATGCCTGAATCGGCAGCTGGAACCCCCCTGCACATCATCACCCTGGTCAAATGGGTGCCGGACGCTCAGCTGGAGCGCCGGTTCACCGAGGAGCGACGCATCGACCGCTCGGAGGGCATCCTGGGTGAGCTGGACGAGTACCCGCTCGAGGCCGCCCTGCAGATCAAGGAGGCCGCCTCTCGCGACGTGCGGGTCTCGGCTCTGACCATCGGGCCCGCCGGAGCGGCCACCGCCGCGAAGAAGGCCCTGCAGATCGGCGCCGACGACGCCTTCCACCTCAGCGACGACGCGCTGACCGGCGCCGACGTGGCCGCCACCTCCTCCGCTCTGGCCGCCGCGATCGAGCATGTCCTGGCCGACGGCGATGCCGAGGGCGAGCACCTGGTCATCACGGGCATGGCCTCCGAGGACGGCGAGTCCGGTGCAGTGCCGCCGCAGCTGGCCGAACGACTCGGGCTGAACCTGGTCACCCAGGCCACCGCCGTGGCACTGGAGGAGGACCGGCTGGTGGTCACCCGCGCCTCCGCCACGGAGCAGCAGCGGCTCGCGGCCGCCCTGCCGGCCGTGGTCTCCGTGACCGACCAGGCCAATGAGCCCCGGTACCCGAACTTCAAGGCGATCATGGCGGCGAAGAAGAAGCCGCTGACCTCCTGGAGCCTGGCCGACGTCGGGCTGGACGCTTCCGCGGTGGCCTCGAAGGCCACCGTGCTGACCGCGGCGGCACGTCCGCCGCGCACCGCCGGCGAGATCATCACCGATGAGGGTGATGCCGGCGTGAAAATCGTGGAGTTCCTGGCGAAGGAGCGTGTGCTGTGAGTGTTGCCCTGGTGTTCTTCGAGTCGCTGGACGAGCGGCTCTCCTCCGCCCAGCAGGAGCTGCTGACCCTGGCCGCCACTCTCGGCGAGGTCCATGTGGTCACCGGGACCCCGGGTGACCGCGCCGCCAACGCGGTCGCCGTCGAGGGCGTGCAGACCGTCTACACCGGAGATGCGGAGATCCTCACCCCGGACCCCGCCCTGGTGGACCTGCTGGAGACCGCGGTGCAGGAGACCGCCGCCTCGGCGGTCCTCGCCCCGGACACACCGGACGCCACCGACGCGCTCGCGCGCCTGGCGGTCCGCCTGGACACCGGGATCATCACCGACGCCGTGGGCATCGACTCCGAGCGCCGCGTCACGAAGTCCGTACTGGCCGGCTCCTACACGACCACCGCCCAGGTGGCCGAGGACCGCCCCCTGGTGGCCACGGTGAAGCCGAACTCGGTGGAGGCCGCCGTCGTCGCGGGCCAGGCCCCCGAGGTGGTCGCACTGCCGGTGGGCCCCTCCCTCGCCGAGGGTGCCGCCGCCTCCGGCGGCGTCGAGGTCCTTCAGCGCACTCCGCTCGAGGTCTCGGAACGTCCGGCCCTGACGGAGGCGCGCGTCGTCGTCGCCGGCGGCCGCGGGGTGGACGGGAACTTCAGCCCGCTGGAGGAGCTGGCCGATGAGCTGGGTGCGGCGATCGGCGCCTCCCGTGCGGCCACCGACGCCGGGTGGATCGACCACGCCGCCCAGGTGGGCCAGACCGGCGTGACGGTGTCCCCGCAGCTCTACATATCCGCCGGCATCTCCGGGGCGATCCAGCAGCGCGCCGGCATGCAGACCGCCCAGACGATCGTGGCGATCAACAAGGACGAGGACGCCCCGGTGTTCGAGATCGCCGATTTCGGCGTGGTGGGCGACCTGTTCGAGGTCGTGCCGCAGATGGTGGAGGAGCTGCGCCGCCGCAGGGGCTGACCCCCGGACCAGTGGCATGTGGCCTGCCTCACATATCATGAGAGGGTCATGCGGGCAGGACCGCCGCACCCAGGGATGAGGGAGACCCGAACCATGAGCCAGGACGCCGCCGCCGATCGCCGTGAGATGGAGCAGCATCCCGATGTCCGGGGCCTGCGCATCCTGCGCTTCCTCGGACCCGGCCTGCTGGTGGCCATGGCCGGCGTGGGGACCAGCCACCTGGTCACCGCACCGCTGGCCGGTGCGCACTTCGAGTTCGCGCTCCTGTGGGTCCTGCCGGTGGCGTTCCTGTTCAAATGGCAGGGCTTCGAGCTGGCCATGCGGTACACCGCCGCCACCGGCGAGTCCATCCTCTCCGCCTACACCCGCATCCCGGGGCCGAAGAAGTGGGCGGTCTGGGCCGTGCTGGCAGCCACGATCGTCATCGGCTGCACCGCCGTCGGGGCGATCGTCGCGGCCGCGGCGGCCGTGCTGTGGGCGAGCTTCGGCGTCGGATCCCTGCTGGCGTACGGCGTGGTGCTGTCTCTGCTGGCCGTGGGACTCCTCCTGGCCGGGAAGTACCGGGGCCTGGAATGGGTCAACAAGGTGCTGGCCATCGTGCTGGTGATCGGCACCGTCGTCGCCTTCGTGGTCGGCGGAGTCCAGGGCGAGGCCTGGGGTCACCTGCTGCTGCCGGCCATCCCCGCTGGGTCCGCGCTGCTCGTCGCCGGGCTCATGGGTTGGATGCCCACAGATCTGAGCGTCGGCGTGTGGGCCTCGCTGTGGATGACGAGCAAGCGCCGCGGCATGGTGCGCGTCCGGGAGGTCTTCGGGCCGCAGGCGGTGGAGCACACCCCCGCTGAGGTCCGCCCCTACGCCGATGCCTGGTTCAAGGCCGCGCTCTACGACTTCCGGATCGGGCACATCGTGTCCTGGATCATCGCGACCATGTACCTGGTGCTGGGGGCGATGATCCTCTTCGCCCGCGAGGACAAGCCGGAAGGTGCGGGCACCATCCTCGCCATCTCCCACATCTTCACCGACACGGTGGGCGTGTGGATGTTCCCGATCTTCATCGCCGGAGCCTCCGCCGCACTGTTCTCCACCGTGCTGATCATCTTCGACGGGTTCCCCCGGACCTTCGCCGCCTGCCTGACCGAGCTGGTGGCGCCGCACGCCGACCGCCCGTGGTGGACCCAACAGACCCTGATGCGCGTGATGATGGGCGTGATGGTGGTGTGCGCGATCATCGCCCTGACGCTGTTCCCCAACCCCGCGATGCTGGTGCCCGCCGCCGGCGCGGTCTCCTTCGCGATCAGCCCCGTGCTGTTCGCCGTGAACCTCTATGTGGCGGTGAAGTTCATCCCGGCCCGGTACCGCCCCGGACGGTTCGTGGTGATCTGGAGCTGGGTCAGCATCGTCATCCTGTCCCTGCTCACCCTGTGGGTCATCCCCCAGACGCTGGGCCTGATCTGAGGTGTCCCGAGCGCCAGGAGATCCTGAACTCTAGGACATCCCGAGCAGCCAGGCCGCCAGCAGCACCACCGGCAGGCTCAGCAGCGAGCTGGCGAAGGTGACGTCCTTGGCCACGGTGACCGGCATCCCGTGGTGAAGGCCGAAGACGAACACGTTCTGTGCGGTGGGCAGCGCCGCCATCGCCACTACTCCCAGCAGCTCGGCACCGGTCAGCCCGAAGACCGGGCCGGCGAGCGCCCATGCGACCACCGGCATGACCACCACCTTGCACACCGTGCCCACCACGGCGTCGACGCGGTGCTCCCGCACCGCGAAGGGCCGCTCCTGCCACAGCGCCATGCCGAAGATCAGCAGCATCAGCGGGATGGAGGCCTCCCCCAGCATGCGGACCGGCTCCCAGATCACCTCGGGCGGCCGCCGGTCCAGCAGGGAGAGGACCGCTCCGATCAGCACCCCCACCGTGACGGGGTTCAGCATGGAGCCCAGGATGGTCCGTGCGCGGGAGGGCCCGCCGGAACGCCCGAGCAGCCCGAAGAGCGTGAGGAACAGCGGGGCGAACACCAGCAGCTGGGCCAGCAGCACCGAGACCACCGGAGCGGTGGTGCCCACCATGTAGAGCGCGATCGGCACCCCGATGTTGCCGGCGTTGACGTAGCAGGAGGCCATCGCTCCCACCGCGACGTCGGCACCGGTGGCGGCACCCGACGCGCCAACGTCACGGGCGCTGGCGGGCACCGGCCGACGCCGGCGTCGTCGCAGCGCCAGCAGGCCATAGGCGGAGAAGACGACGGCGGTGATCCCGGCGATGCCGAGCGCCAGCGGCGCGTACAGTCCGGCCACCATGCGGACATCCGTCTGGGAGACCAGCACCACCATCAGGCACGGGTTGGTGATGTAGTAGACCAGCGGCGTGACCCCGCGCTGCGCAGAGCGGGCCTTCTGCGGGGCGATCGCCACCGTGCCGGCGCCGATGAGCACGAGCACCGCCACCACGCTGAAACCGAGGAGAACGCCCTCCACTCACCCTCCTTCGCTGGCCGTGCCCGCCGGCGGCGGAGCATCCACCCGCACCCTACAGCGCGCCACCTCTGCAGGTCAGCTCAGCAGGAAGGTCCGCAGGTAGGTCAGCGCAGCAGGCAGGGACGCTTGGGATCGAACTCCCAGCCCGGGACGAGATACTGCATGGCCACCGCGTCGTCGCGGGCACCGAGCCCTTCCCGCAGGTAGAGCTCATGGGCCTCCTCCAGGCGATTCCGGTCCAGGTCCACGCCGAGCCCGGGCCGCTGCGGCACGGCGATGGCGCCGTCGTCCTGACCTGCTGGCGGCGCCCGGCGAGGAGCCCTCGCGGGAACCCTCCGACGCGGGGCGCTGATCTCTGGGCCTTCCCTCCAGGCCCTCCCCAGTCGCGTTTTCCACAGGCTGCCGGTGGGGGCCTGCTAGGCCCCTCGGATCTGGCTACCGTGGAGGCATGAGCCAGCCACCGCATGTGACTCCAGGTCAGATCCCGATGCCCGCCCCTCCGCAGGGAGCGCTGCCCGCCCCTCCACCGGCCGGACCGCCCATGCCTCCGCCGCCGAACCCGCAGACTCAGAATGCCGAGCGTGATGCGTCGGTCTCCCTGGCGCTGGGCATCGTGGGGCTGTTCTTCCTGCACATCGTGCTGGGGCCGGTCGCCATCGGATTCGCCGTCCGGGCGCGGCGGAACGGCCACCGCGCTCTGCCCGGCCTGGTGCTCGGGTGGATATCCCTGGCGATCGGTGTGCTGACGCTGATCCCGGTGGTGCTGGGGCTCGTCATCCTGGCCACCGGCGGACTGTGAGGAGGGTAGCTCCATGACCTGCTCGCCGCAGCACAGCGCGCTCGCACCGCCAGCCCCTCCGGTGCACCGCTTCACCACCGCTCAGCGGGCGGCGGACCGCGCCATCGTGACCGTCCTGGTTGGGCTGGTGCTGCTGCCGATGCTTCTGGGGCCGATGGCGCTGATCCTGGTGCGCAGGACCCGCCGCCTGGGCGGCGAGCGCCTCCGCTGGGTTGTCGTGGTGGCGTGGAGCGAGATCGTCGTCGGCATCCTCATCCTGGCGGTCATCACCATGACGCTGTTCAGCCTGCTGACGATGGCCGCCCACGGCTCGGCGTCCTGACCGTCGACGCCTCCCGCGGCACCAGGCGCTGCAGCTGAGTGACGTGCTTCGGCTCAAGCTCTTCGACCGTGGAGACCTCCAGCAGCCGCATGGTCCGCTCCACCTGCTCACTGAGGATCTCGATGGTCCGGTCCACGCCGGCGCGGCCGCCGGCCATGAGGCCGTACAGGTAGGCCCGCCCCACGAAGGTGAACTTCGCCCCCATGGCCAGGGCGGCGACGACGTCGGCGCCGTTCATGATGCCGGTGTCCATGGTGACCGCGAGGTCGTCTCCGACCTCGCGGACCACCTCAGGCAGCAGGTGGAACGGGATCGGCGCCCGGTCCAGCTGGCGGCCTCCGTGGTTGGAGAGCACGACGCCGTCGACGCCCAGATCCGCCAGGGTCTTGGCGTCCTCCACGTTCTGGACGCCCTTGACGACGATCTTCCCGGGGAACAGCTCCCGGATGATCGCCAGGTCCTCGAAGCTGATGGACGGGTCCATGGCGGAGTCCAGCAGCTCGCCGACGGTCCCCCCGGTGGAGGACAGCGAGGCGAACTCCAGCGGCGGGGTGGTCAGGAAGTCGATCCACCACCACGGCCGCGGGATCGCGTTGATCACGGTGCCCAGGCTCAGCTGCGGCGGGATGGAGAACCCGTTGCGCTTGTCCCGCAGCCGGGCCCCGGCCACCGGGGTGTCCACGGTGAAGAACAGGGTGTCGAATCCGGCGGCCGCGGCGCGCTCCACCAGGCCGTAGGAGATCTCCCGCTGCTTCATCACGTACAGCTGGAACCAGTTCCGACCGTGCGGGTTGGCCTTCTTCACGTCTTCGATGGAGGTGGTCCCCAGCGTGGAGAGCGTGAACGGGATTCCCGCCGCCCCGGCGGCCGAGGCCCCGGCGGTCTCCCCCTCGGTCTGCATGAGCCGGGTGAAGCCCGTCGGGGCGATGCCGAAGGGCTGAGCGGAGGGCCCTCCGAAGATGGTGGTGGAGGTGTCCACCTCGGCGACGTTCCGCAGGATCGAGGGGTTGAACTGCACGTCTTCGAAGGCCTGTCGGGCCCGGTGCATGGAGAACTCGCCCTCGGCAGCGCCGTCGGTGTAGTCGAAGGCGGCCTTCGGGGTCCGCCGCTTCGCGATCCGGCGCAGATCCTCGATGGTCAGCGCCGCGTTCAGCCGACGACGGCTCGCGTTGAAGTCGACCTTCTTGAACTGCATCAGCGGCGCAAGGTCACGGGGCTTGGGGAGACGACGCTCAACCATGGGGCTCCTTCTTCGTGAGGTGATGCTGCTGCGCATCACGGTACATCCAGCTGCTGAGGGGGTTCGTCACACTTGCGGACGGTACGTGGTCGGCGAGTGGCTGCGGGTGATCAGCTCGCGCAGGTCCTCCAGCTCACCGCTGAGCGTCCCGGCGGTGCGCGCCTGGATGAGCAGGTTGCCGATGGCGGTGGCCTCCACCGGGCCGGCGACGACGTCGAGCCCGCTGCGGTCCGCGGTGGCCTGGCACAGCAGGGCGTTCAGCGAGCCTCCGCCGACCATGTGCACGACGTCGACCGTCCTTTCGGCCAGTCGAGCGGCGTCGTCGAGAGCGCGGGCGAAGCCTGTCGCGATGGACTCCACGATGCAGCGCACCAGGGCGGGCTCGGAGCCGGGGGTCGGCTGGTCGTGCTCGGTGCACCAGTCCGCGATCCGGGCGGGCATGTCTCCGGGGGCGACGAAGCGTTCGTCCTGGACGTCGATGATCACGACGTCGGCGGCGGGCACCTGTTCCGCGGCCTCCAGCAGCGCCCCCAGGTCCTGGGTCCGGCCGGTCTGACGCTCCCAGGTGCGCAGGGTCTCGGAGAGCAGCCAGGTGCCCATCACGTTGGTGAGGAAGCGGAAGCGGCCGTCCACGCCTCCCTCATTGGTGAAGTTCGCCTCCCGGCTGGCTTCGGTGACCACGGCCTGGTCGAGCTCGAGCCCCACCAGCCCCCAGGTGCCGCAGGAGATGTAGGCGGCGTGCGGGGAGGACAGTGGGGTGCCGACGATCGCGCTGGCGGTGTCATGGGATCCCACCAGGGTGACCGGCAGCCGCTGCCCGCCCAGGAACGGGGCCAGCTGGTCACGAGTCTCCCCCAGCGTGGTGCCGGGTGCGGCGATGTCCGGGAACAGCCCGGCGGGCAGCCCGAGGGTCCCGATCAGCTCATGGTCCCAGTCCTGGGTCTCCACGTTGACCAGCCCGGTGGTGGAGGCGTTGGTGGCCTCCGCCGTCGCCTCGCCGGTGAGCCACTGGCCCAGCAGGTCGGGCACCAGCAGGGCGCGCTCCACGGCCGCACCCGCCGGCCCGGCCAGCAGCTCGTCGGCGGCCAGCTGGTAGAGGGTGTTGAACGGGAGGAACTGCAGACCGTTGCGCCGGTACAGCTCGGCGAAGGGGACCCGCCGGTGCACCGCCTCCACACCGGCGGCGGTGCGCTCGTCCCGGTAGTGGAACGGGGCGCCCAGCAGAGCCAGGCCGCCGTCGCCGGCGGCGCGGGCCAGCAGACCGTAGTCCACCGCCCAGCAGTCGATGCCCACCGAGGCGAGGCCGCCGTCGTCGTCCGCGGCACGGACCGCCCCGCCCAGCCCCGTCAGGGCGTGGTCGAACAGGCCGATGAGGTCCCACCGCAGCCCGTCGGGCAGGTGCACCGGCCCGTTGGAGAAGCGGGACACCTCCGTCAGCTGCAGCGTGTCCGGACCCACCCGGCCCAGGACCACGCGCCCGCTGGAGGCGCCGAGGTCCACGGCCGCATGCTGGGTGGTCTGCTGCGTCGTCGCGCTCATCGAGTCTGCCTCTCGCTCGGGCTGCGGCTCAGCGCAGAAAGGCGGCGGCGACGCCGGCGTCGACCGGCACGTGCAGCCCGGTGGTGTGGGACAGGTCCGAGCTGACCAGGGCGAAGGCCGCGTTGGCGACGTTCTCCGGCAGCACCTCGCGCTTGAGGATGGTGCGCTGGGCATAGAACCTGCCCAGGTCCTTCTCCTCGATGCCGTAGGTCTTGGCTCGGTTGGCGCCCCAGCCGGAGGAGAAGATGCCGGAGCCCTGCACCACGCCGTCGGGGTTGATGCCGTTGACGCGGATCTGGTGCTCTCCCAGCTCGGCGGCCAGCAGCCGCACCTGGTGGGCCTGGTCGGCCTTGGTGGCGGAGTAGGCGATGTTGTTCGGGCCGGCGAACACGGAGTTCTTCGAGGAGATGTAGAGGATGTCTCCGCCCAGGCCCTGGTCGATGAGCGCCTTCGCCGCCGTCTTGGACACCAGGAAGGAGCCCTTGGCCATCACGTTGTGCTGCAGATCCCAGTCCTTGGCGGTGGTCTCCAGCAGGGACTTGCTCAGCGAGAGGCCGGCGTTGTTGACCACGATGTCCAGCCCTCCGAACGCCAGCAGGGTCTCTTCGACGGCGGCCTGCACGGCGGCCTCGTCGGAGACGTCGGCGGCGACGCCGATGGCCTTGTCCGGGCCGCCCAGCTCGGCGGCGACCGCCTGGGCCTTCTCCAGATCCAGGTCTGCGATGGCGACGACGGCGCCTTCAGCCGCCAGACGGGTGGCGATGGCCTTGCCGATGCCGGAGGCGGCCCCGGTCACCAGCGCGATGCGGGTGGCCAGCGGCTTGGGCTTCGGCATGCGCTGCAGCTTGGCCTCCTCCAGCGCCCAGTACTCGATGCGGAACTTCTCCCGCTCGTCGATGGGCGCGTAGCGGGACAGCCCTTCGGCTCCGCGCATCACGTTGATGGCGTTGAGGTAGAACTCGCCGGCCACCCGGGCGGTCTGCTTGTCCTTGCCGAAGGAGAACATGCCCACCCCGGGGATGAGGATGATCGCCGGGTCGGCGCCGCGGAGGGCGGGGCTGTCCGGGTGGGCGTGACGGTCGTAGTAGGACTGGTAGTCCTTCCGATAGGCCTCGTGCAGCTCCAGCAGACGGGCCTTGGCGTCATCGACGGCGGCGTCTGCGGGCAGGTCCAGCACCAGCGGCTTGACCTTGGTGCGCAGGAAGTGGTCCGGGCACGAGGTGCCCAGCTCCGCGAGTCGCGGGTGCTCGGCGTGGGAGAGGAAGTCCAGGACGACGTCGTCATCGGAGAAGTGGCCGACCTGCGGCTTGTCCGCACTGGCGATGGCGCGGATGGTGGGCATCAGCGCGGCGGCTTTGGCTCGGCGCTGATCCGCGGGCAGGGCGCCGTAGCCGTCCAGCGCCGGGCCGAAGGGCTCCGGCCGGGAGTGCTTCTCGATGTAGGCGGCGGCGGTGTCGATGATCCACAGGGAGTTCTGCTCGGACTCCTCGGAGGTGTCGCCCCAGGCGGTGATGCCGTGGCCGCCCAGGATGCAGCCGACCGCCTGCGGGTTCTTCTCCTTGATCTCGGCGATGTCGAGGCCCAGCTGGAACCCGGGACGGCGCCACGGCACCCAGACGACCTTGTCCCCGAAGATGGTGCGGGTCAGCTCCTCGCCGTCGGCGGCGGTGGCGATCGCGATGCCCGAGTCCGGGTGCAGGTGGTCCACATGGGCGGCGTCCACCAGCCCGTGCATGGCGGTGTCGATCGACGGCGCGGCCCCGCCCTTGCCGTGCAGGCAGTAGTCGAAGGCGGCGACCATCTCGTCCTCGCGCTCCACACCCGGGTAGGTGCCCACCATGGCGCGCATGCGGTCCAGGCGCAGGGTGGCCAGGCCGGACTCCTTCAGGGTGCCGAGGTCACCGCCGGAGCCCTTGACCCAGAGCAGCTCGACCTCCTCCCCGGTGACAGGGTCGACGTCGACGCCCTTGGCGGAGGTGTTGCCGCCGGCGTAGTTGGTGTTCTTCGGGTCGGCTCCGAGCCGGTTGGACCGGGTGATGAGGTCAGCGACGGTGGGGTTCGTCATGAGTGATCCTTCTGTGAGTGAGTCAGGGTCTCAGGGCGTGCGGAGCAGCCGCGCCGCGAACTGCTCGATGGTCTGCTGCGCCGCCTGCGCGGCGGCGGGCCCCTCGTGGGGCCGGTTGAGATGCCCGTGCCGGACGCCGGCGACCATCTCGAGGGCGACGTCGACACCGGCCTGTCGCAGGGACTCCGCGTAGGCCTCGGCGGAGACCCGCAGCTCGTCGACCTCACCGGTGACGACGGTAGTGGGCGGATGTCCGGCCAACTGGGCGACGTCGGCGGTCCCGGGCACGGCTGCCACGGGGGCGTCCTCGACCGGCCCGCCCAGGTAGTTCTCGTACATGCGGCGCACCGGCTCGGGGCCGAACCCGTCGGCCTCCGGGTCAGCGTCGAGGAGCGCGCGGAGATCAGCAGGCGTAGGAGGCTGCACGGCGTGCAGGGTGGGGTAGGCGAGGAGCAGGTGGGCCGGCAGCGGCCGGGCGGGGTGCTCGTCGTCGTCGCCCGTGGTCCGGGCCAGGCGGGTCAGCACGACGCCGGCGGCCAGGTTCGCGCCGGCACTCGCACCGCCGAGACTCATCCGCTCCGGGTCCGCCCCGAGCTCGACGGCCTGCGCGCGGGTCCAGTCGAAGGCCGCCGCCAGCTCCTCCCCCGGCACAGGGAAGCGCACTCCAGTCTCGGGCTCGCCCTGGTGCAGGTCAGCGGCGTCGAGAGCCTCGAACGGCGGCGCCAGCCGGTAGTCGACGGAGACGACGGGAATCCCGCGGGCGGCCAGGGATCGGGCCACCCAGTCGGCCTCGGCCATCTCCAGGTCGCCGTAGGCGAAGCCGCCGCCGTGGGCCCACACCAGCGCCGGTCCCGGCTGCGCCGCCGCAGGGGGCTGCCTGCGGTAGACGCGCACCGGCAGCGGCCCGTGCGGGCCGGCCAGCGTGTGGTCCTGCGCCTCGACGGCGTTCAGAGCCCCGACGGCGGCGCGCATCAGGCGCCCCAGCCCACCTGGGTGCCGCCGACGCGCTCGGCCTCGATCCGCTCCTGGTGGCCGGACTCGGCGTAGGCCCGCATCGGGTTCGCCGGCAGCCCGCGGGACTCCCGCCAGGCGGCGAGGTCAGCGCGGACGTCCGTGTAGAAGGCGTCCATGAAGACCTCATGGGCGCCCAGCACGTCTCCGGCCTGCTGCGCCTGATCGAGCGCCTCACGGTCCACCAGCAGGGCCCGGGCCGTCATCTCCTGGACGTTGAGTACGCTGCGGATCTGGCCCGGGATCTTCTTCTCCACGTTGTGGCACTGGTCCAGCATG
This sequence comes from Nesterenkonia aethiopica, assembly GCF_039534665.1. Taxonomy (NCBI): domain Bacteria; kingdom Bacillati; phylum Actinomycetota; class Actinomycetes; order Micrococcales; family Micrococcaceae; genus Nesterenkonia; species Nesterenkonia aethiopica. Next base: position 24,385 of record NZ_BAAAVT010000026.1, read on the forward strand.
AAGGCGACCTCGGAGCCCGGGCCGTAGCCGCCGCCGCGGATGACCTCGAAGAGGATGCGGAAGAGCTGGAAGGGGTCGGCCGCGCCGACGATCAGGTCGTCGTCGGCGTAGAACCGGGAGTTGAAGTCGAAGGCGCCGAGCTTCCCGAGCCGCAGCAGCTGGGCCACGATGAACTCGATGTTGGTGCCCGGGGCGTGGTGCCCGGTGTCCAGGCAGACGGTGGCGTTGTCCCCGAGGGCCTGCACGTGCGCCAGTGCGGTGCCCCAGTCCGGGACGTCGGTGTGGTAGAACGCCGGCTCGAAGAACTTGTACTCCAGCACCAGGCGCTGATCGCCGCTGAGCTGGGCATAGATGGTCTGCAGGGACTCAGCCAGCCGGTCCTGGCGACCGCGGATGTCCGCCTGTCCCGGATAGTTGGAACCGTCGGCCAGCCAGATCTTCAGATCCCGCGATCCGGTGGCGTTCATGACCTCGAGGCACTGCAGGTGGTGGTCGATCGCCTTCTGCCGGATGGCGGGGTCATGGTGGGTCAGACCGCCGAACTTGTAGTCGTCGTCCTGGAAGGTGTTGGAGTTGATGGTGCCCAGCTCCACGCCCAGGTCCTCGGCATAGCTGCGCAGCGCGGCGAAGTCGTCCACCAGGTCCCACGGAATGTGCAGGGCCACCTTCGGCGCCAGGCCGGTGAAACGGTTCACCGCTGCCGCGTCGGCGACCTTCTCCTCCACTGTGCGCGGAGTGCCGGCAGTGCCGAAGACCTTAAAGCGCGTGCCGGAGTTGCCGTAGGCCCAAGAGGGCACCTCGATCGCCTGGCCCTCCAGCTGCGGAGCGATCTCTGCGAATGTCGTCATGGTCCTCAGTCCTGCCGGTAGTAAATCGTTTCAAAACCTGCGTGCATCGTATGATGATGGTCACAAGCGTGTCAACCGGTCGGTCCGGCCTGCCTCTCAGGCAGGCGCGCCACCTCCAACGGTCCGCCCTGCGGGTGACCCGCATAGAGCCGGCCCCGGTTCTCCGGCAGGCTCTCCCAGCGCAGCACGTACCGCCCTCCGCCGGAGCCGACTCCCCGGCCGTGCAGCATATTCACCTGCAACCCCGGGAAGTCGCCGCGCACCACGTCCAGACCATCGGGTTGGGCCTCCGAGCCGAACACCTCGACCTCGAAGTCGAGCGTCCCGTGACCACCGAAGTCCCACCGCCTCTCCCACTCGGTGAGCCGCCGGATCTCCCAGGAGGAGCCTGGCTCCCCGATGGACTCGACACCGCCAGGCCGGGCGGCCCAGATCTGGGAGAGGCCGTCGGCGTCGTACTTGTGGTAGATCACGTGGACGCTCCCGTCGGCGCCGAAGCCGAGCCGTGCGTTGCCGTTCAACAGGTCCCCGCGCGGCGCTGGGGGTCTCCCGCCACATCCGCAGCAGGTGGAACCACCCGTCAGGCCCCAGCGCAGGACCCTGCACGTACGCACTCCATGACCCGTCGCCCGAGCCGCCGGTGCGGTGGCTGAACACCAGACGGCCGTCCTGCCGGTGCGCGAACTCCGGACACGTCACCGACCCCTCGGTCCCAGGATCCACGAGGTGGTCGTACCGCGTGAGCGTGCCGACGCCGCCGGGCACCCTCGTGCGGACGTGGGCCATCTGGTCGTTGTGCATGGCGCCGGAGACATGCAGGCGGCCGCCGAGCACCCCGGTACCCCACGCACTGGTCGGCCCCGGAGGCCAGCAGGGTGAACCCGACGTACATCCCGGCCCATTCCTCACCCACCTCTGACCACACGCCTGGACCCTCCGTAGAGCTACTTCGCCTGCTCCGCCAGCACCCGGGCGCTCTGAGGACCCTTGACCTTCTCCTGGTGGATGACCTCAGGCATCCGGGAGACCCAGAACCATCCGATCAGTCCGGCCGCGAGCAGGACACCGGCGATGCAGTAGAAGAACAGGGTGACGCTCTGCTCGATGACCAGCGGCGTCACCAGGGCCGCACCGGCGCGGAGAACCGTCCCCTCTGAACCCGAGCCCCGTGAGGACACCATGACCCACCCATCACCTACCCCCCCCCGCACGCTCCCCGCAACCGCCGCGCTCGGCGCCGTCGCCGATGGAGACGCCCCGGACGTCTTCACCCTCGGCGGCGCCTACCCGGGCGAGTACGCGGACCGCGGCGCCCTGCTGGACCTGGAGACCGTCAGCGAGACCCTGGACATGAGCACCCTAGACGACGGCGCCCTGGAGAACGGACAGATCGACGGCACCCAGTACGCACTGTCCACCGGCAGCAACGCACTGGCGGTCCTGGTGAATCCCGCCCTCTTCGAGGAGGCCGGCCTGGAGCTGCCTGACCCGCAGTCCCGGACCTGGGACGGCTTCCAGGAGAGCTCCACCCAGATCGCCGCGAACACCGACGCGTACGGCGCCGACGGCTTCGACCACGACACCGCGGAGGTCTTCGCCCGCTAGCACGGCGAGGCGCTCTACACCGAGGACGGCCAGGTCGGGTTCTCTGCGGAGGCGCTGGAGGACATGTTCACCTGCATGCAGCAGATGGTCGACGACGCGCCGCCCCACCCACCAGTGTGATCACCGAGCAGGAGGGAGCCGCCCCGGAGGAGACGCTGCTGGCCACCGGCCAGGTGGCGATGACCATCGACTGGAGCAGCGTCATCTCCCCGTTCTCCCAGTCAGTGGTCGAGGACCTCGAGCTGTGGCCGTTGCCCGGTGAGTCGTCGACCCCCGGCGTCTGGCAGCAGTCCTCGCAGTTCTACTCGATCGCCGCCGACGCCGCAGCCCCGGAGACCCCAGCGCAGCTCGTCGGCTTCCGGGCCAACTCCGAGCAGGCCGTGGAGATCCTGGGGCTGGAACGCGGAGTCCCGGACAGCCCCGCCATGCGCGAGACCCTCGAGGGCTCCCGGGACGAGAACCAGCAGGCCGAGGCGGACCATGTGGAGGCGGTCGCGGAGCATGACCCCGCTCCCCGCTGGATCGGCCCGGCCGGGCCCACGGCGATCGAGGACATCACGCCGCGGATCATCGACCAGCTGCTGCACCACGGCGCCTCACCGGAGGACGCGGCCGAGCAGTGGCTGACGGAGGCACGCGCCGTCGTCAGCTGGCGGGATCGTCGGCCGCGGCGAGCTGGCCCTCCAGATGGAAGACCTCCCGCAGCTCCAGGAATCCGGTGTCCGGGCGGGCTCCGTCGAGCTCGACGAAGAACTCGGACATCTCCGCCTGCCACCGGGCATTGACCTCTTCGGCCTCCATGGCCGCTTGAGCGGACTCCAGAGACTCCACCTCGACGTAGCCGATGAGCAGACCGTCCTCCCGCAGGAACAGGGAGTAGTTGTGCCAGCCGGAGCGCTTGAGCGCGCGCAGCATCTCTGGCCAGACGGCGGCATGACGCTCCGTATACTCCTCGATCCGATCCGGCCTGACCTGCAACTGGAAACAGACGCGACGCATGGGTCCTCCTCAGGTGAGCTTCACGTGAGGTGAATCGTTTCACTTCTGAGGCGGAAATTCCAGAGGCGGAACGAGCGACCCCTGAAAGACTCAGGCCCTTGCTGCGACGAGCTCCAGGAAGACGCGATTAAAAGCGTCGAGATCCTTCGGAGTGCGGGAGGTGACCACGCCGCCGTCGACGACGACCTCCTCGTCCACCCACTGCGCCCCGGCATTGCTCAGGTCTGTACGCAGGGCTGCGTAGCTGGTCATCCGCCGACCGGAGACCTGGCCGACCTCGGTGAGGATCCAGGGACCGTGACAGATCGCCGCCACCGGCTTGGATTCGCTGAAGAAGCCGGAGACGAACTCCTGGGCCTTCTCATCGATGCGCAGGGAGTCAGCATTGAGCGTGCCGCCGGGCAGCACCAGCGCGTCGAAGTCGGAGGCACTGACGGTGCCGAGCTGATGGTCGACGTCGAAGTGGTCCGCGTGCTCCCAGTCCCCCTTCATGGCCTGAAGGGAGCTCTTCTTCGGAGACACGATCTTCGGGGTGCCTCCCGCCCCACGGATTGCCGCCAGCGGCTCCGTGAGCTCCAGCAGCTCCACGCCGTCGGTCACCAGCAGCGCGATGGTCTTGCCGTCGATCGAGACACCCTCAGGGGCGACTGACTCGGTGTGGTGGGTCATCAGTGAACTCCTCTCGTCGGTACCGCCGTCCGCGGCGAGGGCCACGGTGCGGCGGGATCACGGGTTCCATCCGTACAGAACGCGCGGGCCCAGGAGACTGTTCCCAGATTCACGCAATTCGCAGGAGCTGTTCAACTGCTGTGCAGGGCCGGGAACGACGGCGCGGGGCGACGTGGCCATTTCCGGCTGCGTCAGTGCCTGGTCGTAGGGTCTGGAGCACACCGGAGGAGATCGGAACGCGCCGGAGGCACAGCCGAGGCGGGGCGCGATCTGGAGGTCAGATTCAGCCGCTCCGGGACGCGTCAGAGGGGGTGGATAGCGTGGGAGACATGGAGGACCAGGACGGGGTGAACCAGCACCCAGACCAGCACAGCCAGCACGACCAGCACAGCCAGCACAGCGACGACTCTCGTGCCGATCACGCTGCTGCTGGTTCTGGTGGTGCTGGCTCCGTGTTCTGGCCCGCCCGGGCCGCGCACCTAGCCCGAGAACCAGAACTCGCCCACGCCCGAGAACTGATCATCACCACCCGCCAGACCGAAGCCCAGGCGCTGACCGGACTGCTGGACTACCAAGACCGCAGAGCCCGAGAAGCCCACGCCTCCGGGCTCGACCATCACACCCGCCGCGCCCTGCGGGACGCCGCCACCGGTGACACCGCCCACATCCTCGGAGTCAGCGAACAGGTCGCCTCCGGGATGCTCACCGCCGCCCGCACCGCCCGCCAGCAACTTTCTGTCACCTGGAAGGCCTACACCGCCGGGATCATCGACACCGCCCGACTGCGCGCGATCACCACCACCGCCACCACCCTGATCCGGGCCGCGCACTGTGAGGCCTTCGATGCTGCGGCCGCCGCAGCGGCAGCGAGAATGACCCTCGGTGAGCTGCGGGCCTGGCTGCGCCGCTACATCGCCACCCTGGACCCCGCCCAATACGAGAAGGACTGCCAGACCGCCCGGTCGGATCGATGGGTACGCCTCCAACACGACGACCACGCCATGAGCTACCTCGAAGCCCGACTGCCCACAGTGGCGGCCGCAGCGATCGCGAATCGACT
>NZ_BAAAVT010000027.1:0-25629 GCF_039534665.1 Nesterenkonia aethiopica
ATACTCGCTCAGCGGCATCACCAGGAATCGGAGAAGCAAGCCCAGTCAAAGCCGGTGGAGGAAGACCCGATCGGCCCTGAGCTCTACGGCACCTCAGCTATAGCTGAGGAAGGCCTCTGGACACGCAAAGGCTGGGCCGGAAGGGGATGACACGCCCGGGCCATACACACATTCTGGCCAATAACCCTCAATCGTTCGGGCATGCGCGAAGGGCCCGACCGGAATCTCTTCCGATCGGGCCCTTCGGCTTCTCGTTGCGGGGGCAAGATTTGAACTTGCGACCTCCGGGTTATGAGCCCGGCGAGCTACCGAACTGCTCCACCCCGCGTTGACTTGTATTACTTTACCGGCGCATGAGCCACACGCAAAATCGAGACGAACGATCGGCCTGTGATCTCCGTCTCCCGGGCCGCAGAACCGTGACGTCCCAGGTCAGCCTCGGGTAGCGTCGGTGCCTCCACCGACAGTGACCCTCGTGACGCCGCCGGAGGCTCCCGTGATCTTCGATCTGCCGCTTCACCCGCTCGTCGTCCATGCCGTGATCGTGCTGGTGCCGTTGGCCGCACTGCTGCTGGTCCTCGCGATCTGTGTGCCCCGTCTGCGCGCGGTCTGCGGGCCGCTGGGGGTGATCCTCGCCGTGGCGGGGGCGATCTCCGCCGTCGTCGCGGACCAGTCCGGTTCGATCCTCACCGAGTACGTGGGCACTCCCGAGGAGCACATCCGCTGGGGGCTGCCCACCGTGTTCTCCTCCTCAGCGATGGCGCTGTCCTCGCTGCTGTGGTTCTTCCTGCGCGGCCGGCGTCTCCCCCGTCTGCTGTTCGGGACCCTGACCATCCTCAGCGGGATCGCCGCGGTGACCTTCACCATCCTGGCCGGCCACAGCGGAGCCGAGGCCGTCTGGGGCGGGCTCAGCTGACCCGACGCTGCTGCTCCAGACCCCGCTGCCCCAGACCCCGCTGCCCTCGTCGAGGTGGTCTGGAGTTGTCGGTACTCGACTCGATCGACTCGAGTACCGACAACTCCAGACCAACTCAGCGTCACGAGAACCCGCACTGACACTGAGCCCAGAGACGACGGCGGGGCCGGCTCCCCGTGAAGGGAACCGGCCCCGCCGTCTGCGGTCCAGCTGGAAAACCCCGCTCCGGGGCTCCGCGGCCAGGCCCGGAGGCCGGAGCCTCCGGACCTGCCGGGATCAGTCGCCGGCGATGGCCTCCTCGGCCGCCAGTGCGTCCTCCACGGCCTGCTGGAGCTCGGCCTGCGCCTCACCGTAAGCGGAGAAGTCGCCCTCCTCCAGAGCCGCCTGCGAGTCCTGCATGGCCTGGTTGGCCCGCTCCAGGGCGTCGGCCAGCTGCTCCTCCGGGGATCCGGTCGGGGCGTCCTCCACCGTGGGCTCGTCATCCTCGGTGGTGGCGTCCTCGTCCTCCGTGGTGGCGCCCTCATCCTCGGCCGGGGCCTCGAGGTCCTCGTCCTCGGTCGTGGCGTCGTCCCCGGTCGGGGCCTCCACGTCCTCGTCCACGGCCTCACCCTCGACCCCGGCACCCTCGGCCACGGCGGCACCGGAGTCGCCGCCGAAGACCTGGTCCAGCGCCTCGCCGAGGGTGTCGGCGAAGCCGACCTCCTCGCCGTAGGAGACCAGCACCTTCCGCAGCAGCGGGTAGGCGGTGGCACCGGTGGACTGCACGTACACCGGCTGCACGTAGAGGATGCCCTCACCGGCCGGCAGCGTGACCATGTTGCCGTTGATCACCTCGGAGGCACCCTGACGCAGCAGGTTCAGCTCCTGGGAGACCACCGAGTTCGAGTCGAAGTTCGCCTGGGTCTGACCCGGGCCCGGCACGGCGGTGTCACGGGGCAGCTCCAGCAGGTGCAGGCTGCCGAAGTCCTCGTCCTTCACGCCGTCCTCGCCGGTGCCGGCGTCGCCGTTGGCGGCCAGGAAGCCGTAGAGCACGTTGCGTTGCTGGGCGCCCTCGGTGATCTGCGGGATGAACGTGGAGGTCAGGGAGAACTTCGGCTCGTCCTGACCCGGCATCTGCAGGGTCATGTAGTACGGCGGCTGCTTGACCGCTCCGTCGCCCTGGGTCGGGTCGTCCGGCACGGACCAGGCGTCGTTGTTCTCATAGAACGCACCCGGATCGGTCACGTGGTACCGGCCCAGCAGCTCACGCTGCACCCGGAACATGTCCTCCGGGTAGCGGACGTGGTCCATGAGCTCCGCGCTCATCTCCGAGTACGGCTGCAGCGACTCGGGGAAGACGTTCTCCCAGGCCTTGAGGATCGGGTCCTCGTCGTCCCAGGCGTAGAGCGTCACCGAGCCGTCATAGGCGTCCACGGTGGCCTTCACCGAGTTGCGCATGTAGTTGACCTGGCCGGAGAGCACCTGGCCGCCCTGCGTCAGGGCGTCGGTGGTGGCCGACTCCAGCTGCTGCTGCATGGAGTACGGGAAGTTCGCCGAGGTGGTGTAGCCCTCCACGATCCACTTCACGCGCCCGTCCACGATGGCCGGGTAAATGTTCTGGTCCACCTCCAGGAACGGAGCGACCTTCTCCACACGCTCACGCGGATGCCGGTCGTAGAGGATCTGCGACTCCTCGTTCATGTCGCCGGAGAGCAGGATCTCCGGGGACTGGAACTGGATCGCGTAGACCAGCCGGTTGAACAGGTTGCCCACAGAGGGGCCGCCCTCGCCGGAGAAGGTGTAGACCGTGTCCGCATCCGAGTTGCCAGAAGCGGGGCGGTCCAGCTCCATGGGGTCCGCACCCTCCGGCGCACCCACGATGGAGAAGTCGGTGGTGTTCTCGCCGAAGTAGATGCGCGGCTCGTAGTCCTCGTCGCTGGCCAGCTGGCCGCGGGTCGGGATGTCTCGCAGGGTGAAGTCGGGCCGACCCTCCGGGGTCACCGTGGAGGCGTTGGCCGCCACAAGACCGTAGCCGTGGGTGAAGATCAGGTGCCGGTTCACCCAGGAGGCGTCGTCGGCCACGTTGACCTCGCGGGCGGCGATGACGGTGTCCTCGCGCTCCCCGTCGACCTCGTAGCGGTCGAAGCTCAGCGTGTCGTTGAACGCGTAGTACTGACGGAACTGCTGGAGCTGGCCGAAGGAGGCCGAGACCAGGTTCGGGTCCAGCAGACGGATGTTCTGCGTGTTGGCCGCGTCCTCGGCGAGCGCCCCTTCGGCAGCCCGCGTCTCGGCGTCGTAGTCGTCCTGAGTGATCTCATCGAACCCGTAGGCGAAGCGGGTCATCTCCATGTTCCGCTCGATGTACGGGCTCTCCAGGGTGCGCTCCGAGGGACGCACCTGGTACTCCTGCACCAGGAACGGGTAGACCGCGCCGCCGACGATCGCGGTGACGATCAGCACGGCGGTGCCGATGATGCTGAAGCGCCAGCGACCGGTCACGGCGGTGACGATGAAGATCCCCGCCACCAGGACTGCGGCGACGGCCAAGATGGTCTGCGCCGGGATGACGGCGTGGACGTCGGTGTAGAGGGCGCCGGCCCAGTTGCCGTCCTGGTTGGTCAGGGTCGCATAGCGGTCCAGCCACCAGTTGACGCCCTGCAGCAGCACGAAGATCGCCGCGGTCACGGCGATGTGCCAGCGGGCGGCCTTCTCGATCACGAATCGGCCGCTGGGCTCGATCCGGATGCCGCCGTAGAGGTAGTGGCAGATGATCCCGGCGATCCCGGCCACCAGGACGGCGGAGATGAGGAACCCGTTGATGAAGCCCAGGAACGGCATCGTGAACACGAAGAACGCGAAGTCCAGGCCGAACTCAGGGTCCGTCATGCCGAACGGCTCCTGGTTGAAGAACAGCAGCACCTCCTCCCAGGCGCCGGAGGCCGCCGTCCCGGCGAAGAAGCCCATCAGGACCGGCAGGCCGATCATCAGCAGGCGACGCATGGAGGTCAGCGTGTTCTGGTAGCGCTGGATCGACTCGTTCATCTGTCGATCCAGGGTCTGCGGCCGGCTGCGGAAGGCCAGGAAGAGGCTCAGCCAGACCAGGGCACCCATCACCAGGAACCCGGCCAGGAAGATCCCGAGCCGGCTGAGCCGCTCGACCCAGAAGACCTCCGAATAGCCGACCTGGTTGTACCACATGATCTCGGCGTAGAAGCCGGAGGAGATCACGAACGCGCCGATCAGCACCGCGATGATGATGATCGTCAGCGTCAGCGCGGACGGACGCCGCGGACCGCTGCGCTGCGGACGCTGCGATCCGCCGCCGCCGGACCCCCCTCTGCCGGAACCGCCGTCGTCGTCAGAGCCGCCCGAGCCGAACAGGCCGGAGCCGCCGAAGGGGTTCGTCGAACCGAATCCCTGGGAGAAACTCACATCTACCCTCTCTTCGTCCCGGCCGGCGTCGTCGGTGCTCGATCCGTCCGGGACGTTGTGCTGTTGTGCTGGTCTGCTGCTGGTCTGGTCGAGTTGTTCAGGTGTCGTCGTCGTGGTCGGGTCCGCCGCAGGCTGCGCGGCGGGGTGCCGAGGTCTCAGCTGCCACAGACCTCGAGGGAGGCGAGGTAGGCGTCATCGTCATCCCGAACCGCCTCCACGATCTGCCGAGCCTGGTCGACGTCGTCCACCCCGTGGAGCTCCAGGCCCCGGGGCGTCCGGCCCTCGAGCTCCGCGCAGTTGTCCCGCGGGACCAGGAAATGGTCAGCGCCGGCGTCCCGCGCTCCGACCACCTTCTGCGCGATCCCGCCGATGGGACCGACAGTGCCGTCGGGATCCACCGTCCCGGTGCCTGCCCAGTCCTCGCCGCCGGTCATCGACTCCTTGGTGAGACGGTCGATGATCCCTAGGGAGAACATCAGCCCCGCGCTGGGGCCCCCGACGTCCTCCAGAGTGATCTCGACCTCCACCGGGAAGTCGAAGTCGCCCTGGAGCATGATGCCGACGTAGTAGTCGCCATCCGCCTCCTGGTAGGTGGGGACCTCGACGTCGAACTCCTCACCGTCCCTGGTCACTGTCAATTCTACCGGCTGACCTGCGGCGTCGTTCACCGCTTCGCGAAGTCCCTCGACGCCGGAGACCGGGTCGCCTCCTGCGGCGAGCACTTCGTCGCCGACCTCGAGCACCTCAGTGGTGCCGACGTCGGCGGCCTGCGGGGTGAAGTCGATGACACGCAACCGCTGCCCGTAGTCGACGCCCAGCGCGTTCAGGGCCGCCGCCGTCGCCAAGTCCTGGGAGCTGGTCATCGCAGCGGTGTTCATCTGCTGGACCTCCTCGGCGGTGGTGCCCGAGGGGTAGACCAGCTCCTGCGGGAGCACGTCCACGGTCGGATCGAACCAACCGCGGACGACCTGCGGCACATAGACCACCGATGTGGGGGCTCCGCTGACGTAGACGGTGGTCATGTTCAGCGACCCCTCGGTGGAGTGCGTCTCCGCCCCATCGATGCTGATCATCGGCTCGTCGCCGCGCTCCCCGATGGTGTCGAACACCGGGCCGGGCGATTCGGTCAGATACGGGGCGGGGGTCCCCAGGAGGGCCGCTCCGAGGACGACCGCTCCCAGACCGCAGGCCAGCTGCACAGTGCGACGCACGGTCCAGCTGTGGGTGGGGCCCGCTGGGGGCGCGTCAGGGTCCCAGGGCGGCGGGATGGATGCGGCCACACCCACCCGCTGAGCCGGCTCAGTGCCCGTGCCGTATCCCGGATGCGGGGGCTCTGCCGGCCGCCCCGAGGCAGTGAATCGTCCAGTCATAGTGATCCGGGCCATTGTCTCATCACCCGCGGAGGACGGCGAACTGGGCTCACGGACGCTGCCGCGGGAGCTGCCGACGGCCGCCGGGCGGCGTGCCCTCATCGGCGTCGTCCTGGTGATTCGCCGGCGCCGCCCCGGCACGGGACGCGCGCTTCCTCCCTGCGCGAACTGGCCCACGCGCCCACAGACACCGTCCATGGCCCGGCAGTAGGCTGGGAGGTCCAGAGACCCAAGCGGATCGACCACTCAGGAGCAGCTCATGAATGCCGACGATTCCGGACGCCGCGGCGAGGACCGCGACGACGAGGGCCGCGAGGAGAACGAGGGCGACCAGCCCCAGGACCCCATGGAGGAGATGTTCCGCCGCATGTTCGGCGGAGAGCCCGGGCAGGGCAGCTCTGCAGGGCAGGGCCCGTCGATCGGCTTCACCGGCACTCCGGGCCAGGGCGGGCCCCAGCTGCCCGAAGGCTTCGACCCGTCGCAGCTGGGCCTGCCGCAGATGGATCCCCAGATGATGCAGCAGATCATGGGACAGGTCCAGGCGATGTTCTCCGCCATGCAGAGTTCCTCCGAGGAGGACCGGCAGGGCCCGGTCAACTGGACCATGGCGAAGCAGGCCGCCCGCCAGGCCGCGGCCGGCGACGACCCGAGCGTCTCTCCGGCCCAGAGCCGCGCCGTGGACGAGGCCCTGCGCCTGGCTGACATGTGGCTCGACGGCGCCACCGGCTTCGAGTCGGTGGGCCAGATCGGTCAGGCCTGGGCCCGGGCTCAGTGGGTGGAGGAGACCTTCGACTCCTGGCGCCGCCTGACGGAGCCCGTGGCCGAGTCGGTGGCCGAGGCGCTCTCCGGAGCCATCAAGGGCCAGCTCGACGAGCAGGGCTCGGGGATCCCCCCGGAGATGCAGGCCATGATGGGCGGGGCCGGGGCCGAGCAGATCAGCGGCATGATCCAGTCCATGGGCGGCATGGCCTTCGGCATGCAGCTCGGCCAGGCGGTGGGTGCGCTGGCCAAGGAGGTGCATTCGGCCTCGGACATCGGCCTGCCGCTGGCCGGGCGCACCATGGCGCTGCTGCCGAAGAACGTGGAGGAGTTCAGCGCCGGCCTCCAGGTGGACAAGCAGGAGGTCCTGCTGTTCCTGGCCCTGCGGGAGGCCGCAAGGATGCGGCTGTTCGCCCAGTGCCCGTGGCTGGAGCAGGACCTGTTCAATGCGGTGGCTCAGTACGCCGCCGGGATCCACATCGACATGGGTCGCATCGAGGAGGCCGCCTCGCAGATCGACCCGACCAACCCGGAGGCGATGCAGGAGGTCCTCGGCGAAGGGCTGTTCACCCCGGAACGGACCCCGATGCAGGACGCCGCTCTGCGGCGCATCGAGACCACCCTAGCCCTGGTGGAGGGCTGGGTGGACGACGTCGTCTCGCAGGCCGCCGAGCACCTGGAGTCGCTGCCTGCACTGCGCGAGACGCTGAACCGACGCCGGGCGACCGGCGGCCCGGCCGAGCACACCTTCGCCGCGCTGGTGGGCCTGGAGCTGCGTCCGCGCCGCCTGCGCGATGCGGCCGCCCTGTGGGCGCACCTGCGGGAGACCTCCGGGATGACCGGCCGGGACGAGGTGTGGGCTCACCCGGACGTGCAGCCCACCGAGGAGGACCTGGACGACCCGCAGGGCTTCCAGGCCCGCCAGGAGGAGCGCGCCGCCGAGTCCGCCCGCATCGACGAAGAGCTGCAGAAGCTGCTCGACGGCGGTTACGACGGCCCCAGCAGTTCGGGCGGTCCAGGCGGCTCGGGCGACTCGGGTGACTCCGGGGGCTCGGATGACTCCGGGGATGATCCGAAGAGTTCGGACTGAGCCCGGCACGGGCAGTCCGACGACGGCGGCACGGCGCGCGCGCTGATCGCCCCGGTGCCGCCGTCGATCCACAGCACAGCATCCGTCAGCGCCGGCAGCTGCGGGCCGGCGAGCAGCTCCCCCAGCTGGTGGATGAGCAGATGCGCCGCCATGCCCTGCAGCGGCCAGACCGCCGCACCGGAGGCGAAGAACGCCATCGGGGCACCATCGTCTCCTCCGTCTGCTCCCCCGACTCCGAGGCTGCTTCCCTGCCGCTGCAGGCAGTCTGGGCAGGGTGCCGGCCCCCCGTCCGAGATGACCGGGCCCAACATCATCCCGTCAGCTGTGGTGAGGACGGGCAGCACGCGGCGTGACTCCCGCAGCCCGCCGATGAGCACCTCCCGCCTCGGCCAGCCCGGGGCGCCGGCGTCGGTCTCCCGGATGAGGACCTGCACGTCCGCGGCCTGCACCACGCCGTCCGGCGGGCAGGACAGCACCGTCACCCCGTCGGCGGTCTCGGCGAGCGCGTCGGCGAGGTCCTCCGCCCGCAGACGGTCCGGGCCTCCCCCGTGCCGTCGGCCGCCCTCCGGCGGCGGATCGACCGGGGCGGCGTCGCGCAGCACCACCGTCCCCACGCCGTGGCGCACCAGCAGATCGGCCAGCGCTTCACCGCACGGAGTCAGCCCGTCCACCAGCACACAGGACTGGGCCAGCCGGGTGCGGCGCACCTCGGCTGCCGATACTCCCGTCTCGCGCTCGAGCACTCCGTGGTTCCACAGCCGCTCCACCACGCGCGGAGCGGCACCCACCGGCACCCCCCTGTCCAGCTGACGGGCGGCGGCGAGCAGCGCCTCGGCGTCTCCCTCCAGGAGCACCGAGGCTGTCCCTGAGCGCAGGTGGAGCGTGGTCTCGCCCACGCCGGTGACGGTCGCCCGGGGCGGCAACCGGTACACCGGGCCGGCTGCTCCGAGCTCCAGATCCACCTTCTCCAGGTCGTCGGCGCCGGCGGCGTCCACAGCGGTGAGGTCCATGACGACATCCTGGCAGAGTTCAGGCACCGACTCTCAGAGTTATCCACAGGCTGCTCTGACCTGGGGTGATGGGCGGTGACCATGCGGCTCGCCTCATGGGGAGGTCCCCTGTCACCGGCCGCCGCTAGACTCTCCTGCGACCGCCCCACACCCACCACCGCGCCTCTCCCACAGCACAGCCCCGGGCAGCACGGCACAGCACGGCACAGCACAGCACAGCACCAGGAGGACCGATGCCTCGCAGCTCCACCGATCGGCGCCGCGGCTCTGCCGGACCGCAGGACGCCCAGCGGATCATGGTCGACGGCGATGAGGTGCTGGTGATCCGCTCCCCGCGCAGAACACGCACCGTGACCGCCGACCAGGTGGACGGCACGCTGCGGCTGCGGGTGCCGTCCCGACTCAGCCGCGCCCAGGTGGATGAGCATGCGCGGGCCTTCCAGCAGAAGCTCCGGCGCCGTGCGGAACAGCGCCGACGGACCGACGCTGAGCTGATGCGCCGCGCCCTGGAGCTCTCTCGAGAGCATCTCGACGACATCCCCCGGCCGACCTCGGTGGTGTGGTCGGACCGGCAGACGACCCGCTGGGGCTCCACGACCTCCACGGAGGGGACCATTCGGCTGTCGTCGCGTCTGCAGAAGATGCCGCTGTGGGTCCAGGACGCCGTGCTGGTGCATGAGCTGGCGCACCTGATCGAACCGGGGCACGGGCCGCGGTTCCAGGCCCTGGTGGCCCGCTATCCCCGCACCCGGGAGGCCGACGCGTTCCTCGAGGGCGTCAGCTTCGCCTGGAGCCATCCCCAGTGAGGGCCAGAGTCTGACGGAGACCCGATGATGCCGGGACGCCCCAGCGACGCGCCTCATCGGCGCCTCAGCGACGCGTCTCAGCCGCGGCGGGCCTGGGCCGCCTCGCTGAGGACGGCTTTGAGCGCCTCACCGTGCTTCTCCAGCTTCCTCTCCCCCACCCCGGGGACCTGCAGCAGCTCTGCGTCGGTGCGCGGCAGCCGCTCGGCGATGACCTCCAGGGTGGCGTCGGTGAACACCACGAAGGCGGGGACGTCGAGCTCCTTGGCGTGCGAGGACCTCCAGGAGCGCAGTCGCTCGTAGAGCTCCTCGTCGTAGCGGGCCGGACAGTCCTCGCAGCGGCGGCGCTTGACCTCGGTGCCGGTGGTCAGCACGGTCCCGCAGGAGGAGCAGGTGGCGGTCCTCTTCTTCGCCCGCGAGTTCGGGTTCACCGTCCCCGACGACGGCGCGATCCGTCGGGTGGGCTCCTCCAGCCCGAGCTCACGGCGCAGCGGCCGCAGGAACCTCGACGGGCTGCGTCGGCCCCGGCCCCCGGAGTGCCGGGACTGGGCGGAGGACATGTACAGGTGCTTCCGGGCGCGGGTGATGCCCACGTAGAGGAGTCGGCGCTCCTCATCGATCTCCCGCTGGGTCTTGGCGAAGGTGATCGGCATCAGCCCTTCGCTGAGTCCGGCGAGGAAGACCGCGTCCCACTCCAGGCCCTTGGCCGAGTGCAGGGAGGCCAGGGTGACGCCCTCCACGGTGGGGGCGTGCTGAGCGGCCGAGCGCTCCTCGAGCTCGGTGATGAACTGCCGCATGGTGAGCGTCTCGTCGAGCATCTCCCGTTCGGCGTGCAGCTGATCGGCCAGGCCCACCAGCGCGGACATCGACTCCCAGCGCTCCCGCACCGCACCGGTGCCCTCGGGGGCCTCGCGGCGCCAGCCGTGGGAGGAGAGGATGTCACGCACGGTCTTGGGCACGCCGTCGCCGCTCTCCTCCACCAGGGAGGAGGTGCGCAGCGCGGCGAGCGCCTCGCGGACCTCCCGTCGGGAGAAGAAGCGTTCGGAGCCGCGCAGCTGGTAGGAGATGCCGGCGGTGGCGAGCGCCTGCTCGAAGGCTTGGGACTGCCCGTTGGTGCGGTAGAGGATCGCGATCTCGCTCAGCGGCACCCCGGAGTCCCGCAGCGCGACGATCTGCTCGGCGATCCAGCCGGCCTCGGCGTCGTCGTCGGCATGCTGGGTCAGCGACGGGGCCGGCCCGTGCTCGCGCTGAGAGATCAGTCGCAGCGGATCCGGCCACGCGGGCGGCTGCTCACCCTGGGCCTGCATCTGGGCGCGGATCTTCGCCTGCTCCCGGGTGCGGTCGGCCAGCAGCACGTTGGCCAGCTGCACCACCTGCGGGGTGGAGCGGTAGTCCCGCACCAGGCGGACCACCTTCGCCTGCGGATGCCGGCGGGTGAACTGCAGCAGGTGGTCCGGGGTCGCGCCCGTGAAGGAGTAGATGGTCTGGGCTGCGTCTCCGACCACGCACAGCTCCTCCCGGCCACCCAGCCACAGATCCAGCAGACGCTGCTGCAGCGGGGAGACGTCCTGATACTCGTCCACCACGAAGTGCCGGTACTGCTGACGCACCTGTGCGGCGACCCGTTCGTCGTCCTCGAGCATGCCCACCGTCAGCAGCAGCACGTCCTCGAAGTCGATGAGGTGCTTGTCCAGCTTGACGTCCTCATAGGACTGGTAGAGCTTCGCGAAGGTACGATGGTCCACTCCCCCCGGTTCGGGGCGGTGGGCGGCGAGCTCCAGGTAGGAGTCCGGGGTCAGGGTCGAGACCTTGGCCCACTCGATCTCGGAGGCCAGGTCCCGCAGGGCGGCCCGGTCGGTGGAGATGTGCAGCCTCCGGGCCGCCTCGGTGAGCAGGCGGACCTTATGGTCGAGGATCTCCGGCATGGTGCCACCGATGGCCATCGGCCAGAAGTACTGCAGCTGGCGCAGGGCGGCGGCGTGGAAGGTGCGGGCCTGCACGCCGGGGGCGCCCAGGGCGTTGAGGCGTGAGCGCATCTCGGCCGCGGCCCGAGCGGTGAAGGTCACGGCCAGCAGCCGGTGGGGATCGTAGACGCCGGCGCGCACCCCGTAGGCGATGCGGTGGGTGATGGCACGGGTCTTGCCGGTGCCGGCGCCGGCGAGGATGCACAGGGGCCCGGTCAGCGTGCTGGCGGCCTCGCGCTGCTCGTCGTCGAGCCCGGCGAGGACCGCGTCCGGAGCCTGAGGATCGGACGGGGTCGAGGTCATCGCGCTCCTCTGCTCCAGATGTCGACGTCGGGCAACGTGCCACCGTACCAGTGTTCGATCAGCCCTCGGGAGATCGAGGACCGCGGCGGGATGCCGATGCGGCCCTCGGCGACCTGCTGGTGGAGCTCCTCCCGGGTGAACCAGCGGACGTCGCGGATCTCATCCTCATCGGCATGGGCCACGGCGTCGCGGGTGTGGGCCAGGTAGCCCAGCATCAGCGAGCGTGGGAACGGCCAGGCCTGGGAGCCGATGTACTCCACGCGCGCGACGGCGGCGCCGGCCTCCTCGGCGACCTCGCGCACCACCGCGTCCTCCAAGGACTCGCCGGCCTCCACGAAGCCGGCGAAGGTGGAGTACATGCGGGCGTCCCAGCGGGTGGCAGAGCCGAGCAGCAGTCGGTCCTGGGGATCCACGACGGCGGTGATGACGGCAGGGTCGGTGCGGGGGAAGTGTTCGGCGCCGCAGGCCGGGCACTGCCGCATCCAGCCGGAGCTGCGCACCTCGGTGACGGCGCCGCAGCGAGGGCAGTGCGCGGAGTTCGCATGCCAGTTCAGCACGGCGGTGGCCTGGGTGAGCAGTTCGCCCTCCAGTGCGGGCAGGTGGGCGCCGACGGCGCGCAGGTCCGCCCAGCGGAGGACCGGGTGCTCGGTGTCGGTGACGCCGTTCCGATCGCCCGACTGACGCATGACCCCGCTGTCTGCGTGGCCTGATGGCCGGGCGGAGGACGACTCGGTGCCGGACGCCAGGTCGCCGTCGTGGGCCTGCCCGGGGGCGGGCACGGCGATCAGGTGCCGCGGACGTTCCTCATGAGTGGCCTCTGACGCGGCTCCTAGGGGTGCCGCTCCCAGGTAGACGGCGTCTTCGGGCAGCGGGCCCTCGGGCGCCTCGAAGACCAGGCGCAGGCGCGAGGTGTGCGCGACGTCGTGTTCTGTCCCGTTCCGGGAGCCGTCGGCGACAGGGCCGCCGCCGGAGCGGGCGGCGCGCACCGGGGCGCGGCCGCCGTCGAGCCGAAGCACACCGGTGCCGGGAGCGGTCCAGACCTCTGCGAGCCAGTCGGGACGCTGTCGATCCTGGTCCCGCCGGTCGATGCGGGGACGGGTCAGCGGGAGGTCGAGAACACCGGGTGCAGACTGCATGGATCTACCGTAGCGCTCGGCGGTGACTGGTCCGAGCCTGAGGAATTGAGGAACACGGCGTGGCCTAGCGGTCCCGGAGCACCCCGAGACCATACGCTGGTGACCGTGCGATGGACATCGATGGAACTGGCGGCGCTGGCCACCGCCGCCGTGCCGGGCCTCTCCCCGAGCGGCGTGGCCGCCGTCGCCGACGACGCCCGCGACTTCACCTCGGCGATCGTCATCGATGCCGAGGGCAACCGGTGGCGCATCCGGTCTCCGCAGCACCAGGAGGCGGCGATGCGCCTGGAAACCGAGCTGCAGGTGCTGCGCGGCTTCTCCACCGCCATCCGCGCCGAGCTGCCCTTCCGGGTCCCGTCGGTGGCCGGTGCGGTGCGCCGCGGTGAGATGCGCACCTTCGTGTACAACCATCTTCCCGGCCAGACCCTGGAGCTCGAAGAACTCGCCTCCTCCGGCGCCGAGGTGATCGGCGACGTCGGCCGCACGATCGCCGCGATCCATGATCTGGACGAGTCCGTGGTGGACAACGCGGACCTGCCCCGCTATTCGGCCGAGAGGTTCCGGCAGCGTCGCCTCAACGAGCTCGACCAGGCCGCCACCACCGGGCAGATCCCCTCCACCCTGCTGCGCCGCTGGGAGCACGCCATGGAGGAGAAGGAGCTGTGGGACTTCACCCCTGCGGTGGCCCACGGTGACCTGCACGAGGACAACCTGCACGTGGACGGCAAGCGCGTGGTGGCCGTGACGGGGTGGACCGACCTGCACATCGGGGACCCCGCCGACGACTTCGCGTGGCTGACCGCCACCCCTGACCCTGACTTCGCCCAGGCGGTGCTGACCGCCTACCAGGAGCATCGCCGGGGGCCCAGTGATCCGCACCTGATGCGCCGGGCCGCACTGACCGCCGAGTTCGCCCTGGCCCAGTGGCTGGTCCGTGGACACGCCACCGAGAACCAGGAGATGGTCGACGAGGCGTTGAACCTGCTGCGGCAGCTCGAGGAGGACATCGAGGCCCACGGTGGGCAGCCGATCGCCCTGACCCCGATGGAGGGTGAGGAGCCCGCGGAGGCGCAGGACTCGCGTCCGGTGGCTCGCGCCGGGGCGGCCGCCACGGTGGCCGACACCGGCGAGTGGGCCGACTCTGGAGCAGGCGATCACGAACCCGCGGTGATCACCGACGCCTCGGCCGATGAGGACGCCTCCGCTGAGGGCTCCCCCGACGAGGACGCCGATGACTCGGACGCCGGGGCCGCAGCCGAGACCGGTGCTCAGGACCAGGGGGCCGGTCAGGCTCGGGCTGATGCTGCGGCCGAGGCGCCGACCGAGTCCGAGTTCGACGACGAGACCCCGACAGGGCAGTTTCCCGCGGTCTCGGCGGACTCCCCCGGCATGGCCGGGGCTCCCGCGGACGAGCAGCCCACCGGTGCGATCCCCCAGCAGGTGGACGATTCGCACTTCCTGGATGACGACGACGTCCCCACAGGGACGATCTCCCCGGTGCCGCCGGCAGGAGCCGGCTCACCAGGCGCTGAACGGCACCCGTCCTCGGGTTCACTGCCCATTCTGCCGGATGAGGAGTCCGAGAAGCGGTCCAAGCAGAAGAACTACTTCCCGGCGAAGTCCGCCGACAGCGCCCGTTCCGCGGACAGTGCTCGCTCCGCGCCCAGCGCCGACACCGGCTCCCATGCGGTCGTCGCCGACGCCGAAGGCACCGGGGCCGAAGACACCGGAGCCGAAGACACCGGAGCCGACGACACCGGAGCCGACGATCGGGCGGAGTCCCAGGACGCCGTCGGGACCTCTCATGACAGCGAGGCTCCGGCGACGGAGCCGAAGACAGCCGAGGTCACTTCGGCCGAGACGCCGACCCGCGGCCCATCAGGTGAGCAGTCAGGCTCCGGTGAGGCGCCGTCGTCGTCCTCCGGCACGCGAGACTCGGTGTACTCGGCGTATCCGGGGCTGCGCCCGCCCGGCTCCTGATCCGGCCCCTGACGTGGACCTTCCGGCGTCGTCGCGCTGGCTCGCTTCCCTTGGGCCAGCCCGACGGCGCCGGTGCTGTGCCAGCTATGTGACAGCTATCTCCTTGCGGGAGGGAATGTGTGTCCCGTACCGCGGGTTGTCGCCTGCGTGTTCAGCACACCGGTGTGCTCTCTTCTGACGAACGCAGTCCTGTCTTCCGCGCCGCCCTCGGCGTGCACACCTGATTGACGAGGGGATTCTCCGTGCCGACCTCCCACCATGCTCCGCAGACCGATTCCGCGCACCCCGCCACCAGCGACATCCCCCTGGTGACGGAGGACCCGCGGTTCTCCCGACGGCAGATCGCCATCGCGATCGTGGCGCTGTCTCTGGGCGGCTTCGCGATCGGTGTCACCGAGTTCGCGATCATGGGCCTGCTGCAGGAGGCCGTGGCCGATCTGGGGATCACCATCCCGCAGGGCGGCCACCTGATCAGTGCTTACGCCCTGGGTGTGGTGGTCGGCGCCCCGCTGCTGTCGCTGCCCGGGGCGACCCGGGAGCGGCGCAGCTATGCGCTGTTCCTGCTGGGACTGTTCGTGATCGGCCACGGGCTGAGCCTGGTGGCGCCGAACTACGAGACGATGCTGGCCGCCCGGTTCATCTCCGGGCTGCCGCATGGCGCATTCTTCGCAGTGGCGGCACTGATGGCTGCGCAGATGGCGGGACCCACCCGTCGGTCGAAGGCGATCGCCGCGGTGCTCGGCGGCCTGGCGATCGCCAACGTCATCGGTGTCCCGGTGGTGACGTGGGCCGGTCAGCAGTTCGGGTGGCGCTGGATGTTCGCGATCGTCATCGTGCTGGCGCTGATCACCATGGCGGCCGTCGCCGTCTTTGCGCCGCGGCAGATGCCGTCGAAGCACGCCTCGATCATGGGTGAGCTGAAGGGTCTGCGGTCCCAGAAGCTGTGGGTGGGGATCCTGCTGGCCGTGATCGGGTTCTGCGGAATGTTCGCCCTGTATTCCTACATCTCCCCGGTGATGACCGATGTGGCGCTGCTCGACCCGCGCTACCTGCCCTATGTGGTGGGGCTCTACGGAGTCGGCATGGTGGTCGGCAACTTCGTGGGCGGCTGGGCCGCCGACAAGTCGGTGCTGGGGACCGTGATCATCTCCATGGCGCTGATCGCCGTGTTCATGGTGCTGTTCGCCTCCACCGCGCATGTCGTGGTGCTGGCGCTGCTGTTCCTGTTCCTGGTGGGGGCCTCGGCCTCCTGCCTGAGCCCTGCCATGCAGACCTTCCTGATCGACTCCGCGCCGCGGGCTCCCCAGGTGGCGGCCTCGCTGCACCACTCCGCGTTCAACGCCGCCAACGCCCTGGGCGCCGTGCTGGGCGCGGCAGTGATCGACGCCGGTTGGGGTCTGCGGGCACCCAGCTATGTGGGGGCGGTGGCCGCCGGTGTGGGTGTGCTGATCGCCGTCTATGTGATCTGGTTGAGCCGGCGCGAGCCTGCTCGGGGCTGACACCGCGGGCAGAAGTAGACCACGCGGTCCTGTTGGGCGGCGCGGCGCTGGCCGGAATCGGGCTGGACGGCCTCTCCGTGGTGGGTGCGTTCGATCCGGGTGCGGCACCGCAGGCAGGGCTTGCCGCCGCGGCCGTAGACCCAGAGGTCGTGGCCTCCGGTGGGGGTGCCGGTGGTGCGACGGCGGGGCCTCAGCTTGTTCACCTCCAGCAGGCGGTGTGCCAGCTCCAGGATGCGCGGCAGGTCCGGGACGCTGCGCACGGGCGTCTCCGGGTGGATGCCGGCGAGGAAGCAGATCTCACTGCGGTACACATTCCCGACGCCGGCCAGGTTGCGCTGGTCCAGCAGCGCGACGCCGATGGCCCGCTCTGGTTCGGCGAGCAGGCGCCGCTGGGCCTCGTCGGCGTCCCAGTCGGGGCCGAGGAGGTCCGGCCCGAGGTGGGCGATGTGTGATTCGGCCTCGGACGGGGTGAAGAGGTGCAGCTCTCCCAGGGAGAACCCGACGGCCTGATGGTCCTCTGTGGTGAGGATGCAGCGGGCGGTGTGCCCGGGGCGCCGCCACTGGGGCCTGCCCTGGGTGGTCGGATAGACGTGCCAGGTGCCCTCCATCTTCAAGTGCGAGTGGATCACAGTGTCGGTGGTGTGGATCAGCAGGTGTTTGCCGCGGGCTCGGACGCGTTCGACCCTCTGCCCGGAGATATCGGCGGCGGCGAAGGTGGGGACCCGGAACTCGGTGTCGAGCAGGGTGCGGCCGGCCAGCGCCTCATGCAGGAGGGCGGCCTCGCGGTAGATGCTGTCGCCTTCGGGCATGGGTTCAGTATCGGTGATGGTCGCTGATGGCTACGAATGCACGTGGAAGGCCCAGGCCATCACTGGGATCGGTCTGAGCTCGCCGCCTAGGATAGGGGCATGTCTGGCGTTCCGTTCACCACCACTGCCGATGTCCACTCCGAGTCCTTCGCTGGCCGGCTGCGGGCCGCCTCTGCAGAGGACTGGGAGGCTGCGGTCCATCACCGGTTTGTGGAGGAGCTGTTCGCGGGAACGATCAGTGATGAGGTGCTCGCGCGCTATCTGGTGCAGGACTACCAGTTCTTCGACGCCTTCGTGGCGATGCTGGGCGCCTGTGTGGCCACCACGGACTCTAGGCCTGCGCGACTGCGCTTCGCACAGCAGTTGGGGATGCTGGCCTCGGACGAAGATGGCTACTTCCAGCAGGCATTCGCGGAGCTGAGTGTGCCCCAGCAGGAGGTGGAGTCCCCGGAGCTGGCCCGCCCCACACAGGAGTTCGTGGCGCAGATGTGGGAGGTCGCGCAGGCTCGGGACTACGCAGACCTGCTGGTGGTACTGGTGATCGCCGAGTGGCTGTACCTGGATTGGGGCGAGTTGGATCGCGCCCTGCCCTCTGAGGAGAAGCATCTGGGCTGGGTCAGACTGCACCGCGGTGACGACTTCCGCGCGTGGACACAGTTCCTGATCGATGAGCTCAATCGCGTGGCGCCTGAGCAGGACGACGATGCCGCTGCACGTCTGGCAGCTCGGTGGCGCCGGGTGGTAAGCATCGAGCGCGCGTTCTTCGACGCGGCGTATCAGGCATGATCGTCGCCCGCAACAGCCCTCATCCGATCCTGAGTCTGCGTCATCCTGGCCCCCAACGGGAACATCACGCACTTCAGCCCCACAGGGTCTTCCTCCTGCGCCATCAGGTCGCGCGACTGGTCATCGTTTGAATCCTGAAGCCTCAGCCCTCTCCAGCAGCTTTGCGAGAACATTCCCCTGGGATTCTGACACGAATCCTTGGGAAATCATTCTATTTAGGATCGATGACTCCTTCTCAGACTTCATTCGGTATTCCGAAGCAAAATCCCTGAGTGCGGGCCACGTCTTGGGATCGAGGCTCACCAACTCGAAGTAGTTCAGCAGCTGTGCGGTCGCCTTCTGCTCTTCGGCGGCCCCTGCGAACTCCTGCTGACGCTCCTCATCAGAGATGATCACATCATGCGCCGTTTCGTAGTACTCCAGTGGAGTGTCGCGAAATGTCGTCCAGCACAGCGCTTGTTTTGCCCACTGCGTCACGTTCTGCTGGGGACGGTCCTCCGAGACCAGGTGCTCACGCGCCGCCTCACAGGCGACATCGATGTTCTCCAAGAGACCTTGCTCGCACGCCTGACTCCTCCAGATCGCGGGAAGGTCGATCTGGTGCCCATCGAACATATCAGTCAGGTCGTAGAGGAACTTGCTCAATCCGTACGCCACGATGTTGGCCAGGTAGCCGGTCGAATACCACTCAGCTTCCTGGACCAGCTGCCTGGTCTGCCGTGCCAGGATCAGTCGGGAGACCAGGTCTCGGAAGTAAGCTTCGTTGAATTGTGACGCGTCGGCTTCCCAAGCTTCATTGACCCACTCAGTGAAGTGCACGAAGCTGGACTGAGCGCCCTTGCTGACGATGTGCGGCTCAAGGCGCCAGATGTTCTCCACTCTTGCCAGTTCGAGCTTGTCGAACTTCTGGGTCTTCGGATTCTGCGCGTCGAACTGCCGGCGTCGGGCACCGATTTCACGTGCGCGGGCGTTCTCGAAAGCGCCCCGCGTGCGCTCATAGAACCAGCGAGTGTCGAACTGCGTGTCCTGGGCGGGCGCCATGACTCTCCCACTGAGTCGATCCATCTCACGGTGGAACCCCGAGTTCGAGGAGAAGTCCGAGACGTTCACCTTGTTCTGGCTGTTCGCGTATCGGGCGATGTCTGGGACGATGTCCGCAGCACGGTCCTCGTCGACCACGACGAGCTTGACCTGGACTGTGGCCTCCTCAAGATGTTGGAGCTTGTGCGGGTTCCGCCTCCGATGCTGGTTGCTGTAGTACCACATCGAGGCCGTCGTCTGTCCGCCGTTGACGATCTGCCAGTCAGTGAGGGACGTCACTCGCAAGGCGCCGGAGTGCTGGACAAGCTGCACATCCGTGGCTGTAGTCGTCAGCCCGTTGTTGTACGCGAGAAACATCGATGGCTCTTGTGCCAGGGTGTGCTGAATCCCCTTGTTGACGTTTCCACGGACACTCAGGAACCCTCGGACGTTGGATTCCAGCACCCGTGATCCGTACTGGTCGTAGATCGCGGCAAGCTGTTGCCCGGACATCGTCAGCAGATAGGTCTTGATGCCGTCGGGAGTCGTGCCGCCATGCACACACGGCACTCCTTCGCCCTCTTCTCCGAGATGGATCTCGATCTCTTCTCGTCCTGACGCTGATGAGGAAGCACTGTGGAGCCGACCCGCGTCCCACACGCGAAATGACATGGTGGCACCTTCGACCGAGACGGATTCGAAGGACATGTTCTTCACCGCGTGCGTGGCGACGGCGTTGCTGACCAGCTCCACGCGATACCGATGTGTCTCTCCTGCACGATCTCGTAGATATTCAGCGAGCTCGAATGCCGTGGAGCTCTCCTCCAGATGCTGTTGAAGGGCCCCCGACACTGAGAGCGTGACGAATTGGGCCGCTCCAGTCATTGCTCGGTCAATGTCGGCCTTGCCGAACGATGTGTTCACATCGTCCACACAATGCGTCACCACCAACGTAGCTGTCCCGTCCACGGGGTCCTCTCCTACAGCGGCGAGGGCCAGCTGGCGATTGTGGTTCCCCTTGGCCCGGGCGTGGAACTCCTGCAGATCATGGACGATCTCGAGCTCCTCGAGAAGCTCACAGAGCGCATGGCCCATTGCCTCGTCGAACGTCGTAAGTTCGACGTCTGCCGTCGTTCTGCCGCTGTTCAGCAGTTCGGTCTGGAATTCACTCAGGTCCATGGGTCAACTCCGCTGGTCCAGGACATCTCCCAGAGGGATGTCATCCACCTCGTACTCATGCAGGTCGCTCGTCACGATCTGGTAGCGGACCTGGGAAACCCCCGGTCTCAGATCGCCCGGCACTACGCGAGGCATGTCGCCCCTGACCTCGTAGAATCGCGTCTCCGTGTGCTGCAGTCGGATCAGTCGGTAACGATCGTCCGTTCGGTCGAGTCCGACCTCCGCCAACTTCTGATCGAACTCCTGGACGCTGCCGTCGGCCGGCAGACGACGGTCGATCCGAGATGCCAGTTCAGGCAACGATGTTCCGTCATCCTCCTTGTCCACGAAGGACAGGCGAATGCAGGCCAGGATCAACGGCACATCACCGGCTTCGAGCTGGTGTTCATTGCTGATGAACAGCCGCTCCGAGTGGGGTGCCGTACTCTTACACTCGATCTGGGCTTCTCCGCTGAGGGTGAAGTCGTGGTCATCTCCGGCCGGGCCCGTCCACGCGTGCACCGCTCGAGAACCGATCCCTCGATCCAATAGGTGGTCGAGGATCACCAGCTCGCCGAACAGCCCCAGAATCTGCTCTTCGCTGAGCAGCTCCCGCCGTGTGGCGAACACGGATCTCCAATGCCTGAGCGCGGCCTCGACATGTTCTGTGTTCCTGTCCTGCGGGACACGGTGCAGGCGTCGCACGACATCCGCAAAGAAGGCCGCTGACTGCTCCGCGGATCGCGGCGAGCGCTCGACGATCTCGAGGACGTATGAGTCGCCGACGAGCTTGGTGTCACAGTGGACGAGTTCAATCGTCGTGCTGACTCGGGCACCCCGGGGCACCGGGATGCGCAGACCGACGGTGCCGTCCCCCAGGCTCTGAAACCTGATGCCCCCACCGTCCGTGAGGACTCGTTTCCCCACCCCGAACGAAGCAGTCCGAAGTCCGACGGACTCTCGTCGAAACCACTCGGCTCCCGGCAATGTGAGGTCATCCGTCATCGCCGACCTCCTCATCGATCTCGTCGAGCAGTCCAGCTTCAGCCATCCAGACCCTGTTCACCACGTATTGCGCCTTCTCCGTAGCCTCCACGACATGGCCGAGTTCGTCGCGCACCGCCGGGAATGTCACCATGAGGCCGAGCAGCCCTGCTTCGGTCTTGATGGGGTCCTGGAGTGGGTGCAATTTCTCCGGGGTCCATGACACTGGATAGATCATCAGGATCGGTCTATCGATCACCCCAGGCACGGCGTATTCCTTGATCGCGTCGTCTGTGCGGGCGGTGTGCGCCCAGCGCTCCGTCGGCCCGTTGTGCAACTTCCTAGCTACGTTGAGAAGATTCCTCTCGGATGCAATACGCCGGCTCGAGAACGCCAGGTACCTGCCGCGCCATTCCAGGACATCTGCCGTGTCTCGCCGGTTCCCTGGGAGGGGCTCGTCGAGCCCAGGGACCAGTGCCTTCTCTCCCGACCCCCCGATGACAGCGACATCCCAGAGGTCTCCGTGCCGCGTCGCTTCGGACCGCACATACTCCGCTATCAGTGACAGGTTCCCCTCAGTGCGCGAGAAGTTCGTGTCCTTGGGGCCGGGGATGAACGCCTGCAGGAAGTCTTCGACGGCGACCCGGTCCACTCGGCTAAATCCGATGTGCTGGTCGATCGCGCCTCGCTCTGCGGGCAAACTCATGTCATGAGCCTGGCCCTTGCAGGCGAGCATCAGGTCGGCAAGTGCCCTGCGATTCGTCTCCCACGCCGTCGGGGCCAGTGACGCGGTCTTCGTCTCCAACCGTTGCTGTGCGAAGGACATGGACAGCACCTGGCTCTCAGCATGCCGCATCTTATTGGCTGCCGTGATCTTCAGGGCTTCCGGGTGGCGCCGAATCTTGAGCCCGAAGTCCTGCGGGGTTCCACCGGCGCTCTCCATGAGTCGGATGTCGGCGCGGATCTCTTCGAGGGTGAATGCGACGAAGCGGAACCAGCTTCTCACCTCAGGGTCCAACCAGACCCGGACCAGGTCCTGATAACCCTTGCGGTAGCCGAACCAACGTCCCATCTGCAGCAGGGTGTCAGAGAGCTGCGTCCGCTGGTAGAAATAGCTCACCACGAGCCCGTCGAGCGTGAGTCCGCGCGACAGGATGGTCCCGCCGACGGAGATGACCCGGCGACCATGCGAGTGCCGGGCTCGCGCTCGTGCCTGCGCCCGCCTCTGCCTCTCCTTGTCCGTGGTGAGATTGACGAGTTCCGTCTCAATCACGTCGACGGTTGACGGAAGCTGCGCCGCCACGTCAATCCACGAGTGCTCGGACTCCGAATACTCGTCGAGCCAGGTCCGATACAGGCTTCGGACGAGGGCGGGACCCGTACCTGTCGCCATTTCGTCCGGATCAGCGAACTGGACTGTCCCGCTGATTTCGTCGAGGTATGCGGACACCAGTCGGTGCACTTGACTCTGAACGTCGTTGAATCTGCTGACGTTGACGAGCATGGACCTCGATGCAGATCGATCACCGCGCAGGTCTGTGATGACGCAGGCCAGCACGAAGGTCACGACGGCCCTCTTCAGGCTGTCGGGAAGTCCTGGCACCTGGATGTCACGCTTGTGGCCGAAGGGAAAGTAGTCTTCTGCGTCACCGACATCCACACGCGAGTGACGCTCCCCCTGGTCCTCGTCGAAGTAGTTCAGCGCCCCCATGTAGTCGCTCGGTGCCATCAGCGAGTAGATATAGTCCCGAGGAAACAGGTCGTCCTCAGCCTGAGGGTCGATCAGCACGTTGGCGAACGGAGTAGCTGTGAAGCCTACATAGGTGGCCCGCTGTGAGCAGGCCAGGAGGTTCCTGATCGCGGCATTCACGGCGGTTGACTCCACCTTGTCCTTCTTATTCGTGTTCACGGAGGCATAGTCAGCCTCATCGTCGATCAGCATCATGGGGACGTTCAGCCCATGGACGCCTCCCATGCTCGGAAGCCACTCGGCAAGATTCTGAAGGATCTTCGAGTTCTTTTTGACCACGAGGACGACCGGAGCACTGACACTCGTGCTGAGATTCCCGAAGTGGGTGGTCCTTTTGGACCGCGCTTCGAAATCGCTCTCCTCAGTCGTGACCGAAATGACGGAGACATGTCGGCGTTTGACCCCGACGCCGCATTCAGGCTCTGAGTAGAGACCGTTCCCACCTGCGTCGAGGGAGCGTCGGCCGATGAAACCCTCGTCAACGCGCTTCTGGGTTTGGGACCGGAGGTCTTCCGTGTGCCCTCCGATGACGATGAAGAGTCGATAACCGGCGTCGGCGGCCATGTTCATGAGTCCGATGAAGTTTGACGTCTTGCCGGACTGCACGTCGCCCATCACCAGGCCTCGGCGTTGCCATGCGCCCTCCAGCCTGGGATCGCCAGACAGATCCAAGATGTCTTCGACGGATCGTCGGAGCTCCTGCATCGGTTCACGCCCGCGTCCCTCTTCCAGGAGCAGCTGCCGATAAGCGTCCCAGTACGGCCACCCGAATTCGGGCTCGTTGCGCAACTCGTGGATCCAGGGATCTCTGTCCTTGACGACCGCGACACCCGGTTCCACGGTCGTCTGCACGCGGGTCAGTATCTCGGCAACGACCGCCTCTCGCACATGGGCGGGGACGTCCCCGTGGTCCCTCACGAGAGAAGCTAGGAGGGCCGCGGACTCTGAGACCTGAGATTCAGACGGCGGTGTCTCCTGCTGATCAGCCCAAGTGTTCACGAGCTGGATGAGTTTTGAGTACGCCGGGTGGTCCTCGGGACGGGTGCGGGTCTTGTGCTCGGTTGCTGACATGTGCTTCCCCTCAGAGTTTCTTGACGACTGCGGCGACGATCTCGTCCAGATCACGGCGGCCTGCGAAGGGCTCCACCGAGCTCAGCACCTGCTGGAGATTTCGGGCATCAGCATCCTGGAGGCCCATGAGCCGGATGATATCTGTCGCATGTTCGACGAGAGTCTCAGGCTGGTCCCGGGACGGCTTCTCGTCGTCGACGGACATGCGCCGTCTGATCTCTCCATAGGGGATCAGCAGGCCCAGCTGTTGGATGGCCTTCAAGATTCTTCTCCGTTGGCGCTCATCGAGATCTTCCACCGCCTGCGCGAGGATGGGATGGTCCGGATTGGGCTCATATCGGAATGCCCCACGCTCTGTGACCGGAACCCAGACATACTTCACGGAGTCGGTCGACTCTCGTCGACCCCGGTAGGAGATGACTCGTCCGCTCCTTCGCCCACCGACCATGTAGAACCGGCTGAGCTGCCTCCGCACCGCGGCCGGCGGGACGACCTTGTTCTTCATGACGTCGAGTTGCCAGATGTCATCGATCGTATTGGGCAGATCCACCAGGATTCGGCTGTGTTTGGTGAGGTCCCGTCTGCTGCCGAGGTTCGCCCAGCCCCCGTGGCTGATGAGACGACGATTCCGATAGAAGTAGAAACCCTGGGCGCCGAACATACCTTCACCGAGATCCTCGCGCTCAGCGTCGTCTCCGGTGATCTTCGAAGAGTCCGGAAGTGTGAATGCCTGGACGACGATGGCATCTCCCCCGACTCGAATCGTCTCCGGAGCTGTGGAGTCAACGGCTCGGTTATGCCTGATGAACGGGTCGATCGCCCTCACCTGGTGGCCGTTCAAGAGCAATCTGAGCCCTCGCGAATTCCGGTTCTCCGGCTCGATCCACCGATGGAATGTCATTCCGAGGTGCGTCCTCAGCGAGCTAAGCGCTTCACCCATGCCGCTTGCCCCGGGTGGACGACTCTCAAGCAGTCGGTCGAGCTTCTCCCAGCAGACAAGCGTCCCGCTGGTGAATCTGTCCAGCTGCTCGAATCCCGGTACAGCTTCCAACTCCAGAGGCGTCAACCTCCGGACTGACCAGTCCGACTCCTCCAACAGCTCATCCAGGTCGAAGCAGACGCCCTGAGTCTCCCCCTCCTTGCGGGACACCAATGTGAGTCTGCGGCACTGAGAGAAGGTGGCAGTTTTGAGACCGAGGCCGAATCGGCCGAGATCTGAACCTCGCCGCTCATCAATGCTCGAAACAGCGGCGAGTTTCAGAGCACCGACCATCTCATCGAGGGTCATCCCGGAACCGTCGTCAAAGATCCAAAGCCACCGAGGAGAGTCACTGACGTCACCCCTCACATGGACGAGCTGCGCCCCAGCATCGAGGCTGTTGTCGACGATGTCAGCGACAGCGACCTCAGTCGTGTAGCCGAGCGCGCGCATGCTCTCCATGAGCTTGGGGCTCGGATGTATCTGAAGCCGGAGGTCCGCCATTCACACAACTCTCTCACCGATAATGTCACTGTCACTGTTACTGTCACTGTTACTGTCACTGAACATGAAATCACATGCCTGTGACAACAGTTGCGTACGCCACATGCGCCGCCCTTGATCGCCGGCGGGTCATCCAAGATCGCGATCGCAAACAGGCGGCAAGTCCGCAGGTTTCGGAGTGACATCGACTGCCCCTAACAGGTCAAGTCCCGTGTAGTGGTGTAGCTGGCTCTCCGAGTTGCTGGATGGTTATGCGGCTTCGAGTTCGGGAAGGTCGTGGTGGTGGTCGTCGTGCTCCGTAGCGGTCTGGCAGCGGGCCAGGACCTC
>NZ_BAAAVT010000028.1:0-24623 GCF_039534665.1 Nesterenkonia aethiopica
TGCTCTGGGGTTCCGGAACCTGGCCAACTACATCACCCGAGCGCTGCTGGACACCGGAGGATTCAGACCCCTGCTACACCTTCATCTGCGATGAGCCTGTTAAGGGAATGTTCGAATGACATGAGGGGAAGTGCCCGGAAGCGATCCGACGGAAGGAACCCGGCGGAATGGACCGGGCGACGCCGCCATCGCGACCGCGCCACGGATCGCTCGTCCCCCGCTCACTCACTCACCGATGACTCACTCACCGTTGATTCCCGCCTGTCCACTTCCTGGCGGGACCGTCGGCGCAGATGCGCCTGCCAGAGCACGTCCCCGAGGACGAACGCCACCAGGCTCACCCCCAGCACCGGCAGGAACCAAGCTACGAGCGCCGCTGAGCCGACGGTGAGGCCCACGCCCCACCAGGGAGCTCGGCGCAGCGCCCCGGGAGCAGGTGCCGGACCCATGGCGCGCTCACCATGCCGTGGGCGCCGTTGCCACCACATGAGGTAGCCCCAGATCACCATCACCACCAGGCCGAGGGACAGGGCGAACAGCATGAGCTGATTCGGCAGCCCGAACAGCGTCCCCATGTGGAGCCAGATGCCCCACTGGGCCAGCTGCGCGACGAACGGGTAGTCGTCGAAGCGCAGCGCATCGGTGACCTGCATGGACCCGGCGTCCACGGCCACTGCCTGCAGCTCCGGCGCCGGCAGACGCATGGACACGTCCTCCAGGCTCCAGGCCTGTTCCGCCCCAGTCGGCAGGGTGATCTCCACGTGCGTGGAGGTGAATCCGGCCTTCTGAGCGGCGTGGAGTACGTGATCGATGGCGGCAGGGTCGACGTCGACCTCATCCGATGCGCTGTGGTGACCACCGTGGTGCTCATGGCCTGCGTGCTCGTCGTCGGTGTGCGCGGCATCGTTGAGGCCCGTCTCCACTGCGGGGGTCTGCCAGTTGAGCGTCTGCCGCAGATCTGCCACATTCGCCCCGCCGTAGGTGGACCAGGTGATTCCCGTGGCGGCCAGGAACAGCCCGCCGGCCGCAAGCCAGATCCCCAGGGCGGCATGCCAGGAGCGGGTCCGGCGGTACCCAGGACCCGTGCGACCGGGCAGCAGGAGCTGCCGTCTCGATCTGCGGGAGGCGCGGAGCGCCCGCCACCGCACCGCCCACAGGCCCACACCGGCCAGCACGATGACGGCGAGCCAGGACGCCGCCAGTTCGCTGTAGATCCGTCCCCAGTCGCCGAGGAAGAGATGCCGATGCGCCTGGGCGATGTCGGTGCGCAGTGGCAGCGAGCCGCTCGTGCCGTAGACGTGGTCCTCTCCCAGCACCTCACCCGTGGCGGGATCGACGAAGACCGCCACGGGCTCCGCCTCATGCCCGTCGGCTCCGTCATCGGCTGCGAACATGACGCGCGTCGTATCACCGAGCTCTGGCGCAGGGCGCACCGCCGAGGGGACGGTGTCTCCTCCCCGTGCCACCTGGGCGGCCCCACCTGGTCCTCCAGGGGCAGCCGCTCCTCGCTCGACGACGGCGCCTCCAGCAGATCTGCGTAGGCGGCCCGCTCCAGCTGCGGCGAGAAGGCGTAGAGCGCCCCGGTCACGGCAACGACCAGGATGAACGGCCCTACGAGGATCCCTGCGTAGAAATGCAGGCGGCGCAGCAGAGCAGGCAGCCAATGGCGGGGTTCCCTGGCCGGAGGACGCGGCGCCTCCGGGTTCTGAGTCAAGAGTGTCATGCCTGTCTCCGTGAAAGGTCGATCGGATCCGGGCTCGACCCATGGGCCCCGACCAGCGGGACGCACAGGCTGGTGCGACCCTCGGGCGTCGCACCGTGGACGGGTCAGGCAGCCAGAGCCGGCGGACCACGCAGGGTCCGCGAGCTGCGGCCCGACCACTGATCAGACAGACGAGTTCGATCCACGCCCAGGGACAACCGCCGCATCGGGCGGGCGGGGATGAGCGGTGTGGCGAGGATCAGCAGGAGCACCAGGCCGATGTCCAGGAGCTCTCTCAGCGAATCCATGAACACCTCACCGCGACGCAGGAACTCATAGGCGAAGAGAGCCGCAAGCAGGTGAGCGGCCGCCATCGGAGAGTCCGGCATCGCGGAGATATGGGCTGATTCAGAGCCGACACCGGTGCCGGCGGCGAGATCCGCGCCGCCAGGGCGAGCAGGGAACATCGTGTAGAGGCCGTGCAGGACGGCCTGGCTCAGCAGTACGGCCATCAGCAGGCGGAGCCGGCTGTTCCGCACCCATGTGAGCGCGACACCGAGTGGAGTGCTCACCGCCAGCGCGAGAAGGAGCACCACCCAGTGCGGGGCATGATGCCCGGCGGCCACATGAGCCAGGGCCGCTCCGCCCACCGAGACCAGGGCAACCCCTGATCCGCGGACGAGCCGGCGGACCGGTGACATCGGACAGGCAGAGAACCGGTGAGCCCCTGACCCGCTGACCGCATGCACCACCTGCGCCTCCCCTGGACGTCGTTGATGCCATCACATCACATCGGTCAGAAGCCGGGGAAGCATGACTGCCGGATCCATCGCCAGGACCCGGCGCCGACTCAGACGTTACGCCCCTTCAATGCCCCGCAGCTCTCCGAGCAGAGCGAACACGCGCTCGTCCATGGCCACCTGCATCATGACCAGGCAGATCCTGCCATCGGGGTCGACGAAGAAGTCAGTGCCGAGCCCGCCGGACCAGCCGAACCGACCATGATGCGGCCCCTCCGTCACCACGGACACCCCGTAGCCCCACCCGGTGCCCTCCCAGAATCCCGGGAAGAAGCTGTCCGAGGCCTTCGCGCCCTCATCCACCTGATCCCGGCACAGCTCGTCCCGCAGGTCAGGGCTGATCACCCGGCCGTCACGCAGCGCGCTGAGGAACGCATGGTAGTCCGCCAGGGTCGACACCAGCTCGGAGTGGCTCACATCGAAAGGCGCTGGTGCGGCATAGAAACCAGCTGCCGCCGGCTCACACCGCTCGAAGCCCTCAGCGCCGCGCTGGAACACGGCCGGCAGACGGTGCACCTGGTCAGTGGGCACCGTGAAGCCGGTGTCCGTCATACCTGCAGGGGTGAACACGGTCTCGGCGAGCACCTCGTCAGTGCTGCCGCGGCCGAGACGTCCGAGCAGAATACCGAGCAGCCCGAAGGAGTGGTGATAACGCCACCCCTCGCCGGGTTCGAACGCCAGCGGCAGGGGCGCGAGCGCGTCGAGCCAGTCCTGAGCGCCCAGTGCGACAGGTTCGGCACCTGCCTCCACCTCCGCGTCGACCATCGCCTGCTTCAGTGGGGAATCGGTGGTCATGATCCCGCAGCCGGACTGATTCGTGAGCAGATGACGCACCGTGATCGGCCCACGGGCAGGCTGCGCATCCTCCAGCGGAGCATCAGGATGGGCGAGCACGCGCGGCTCGGCCAGCTCCGGCAGCCAGGCGGCGATCGGATCGTCGAGGGCGATCTCCCCGTCCTGCACCAGTCGCAGCGTCGCCACGGCGATGACGACCTTCGTCATCGACTGGATGCGGAAGATCGTGTCGACTCCCAGAGGAGCCCCGCCCGGAGCATCGAGGCCGACGCTGAACGGCTCATACTCGTCGCCGTAGGTGCCGACGGCGCCGGGCATCGTCCCGGCGTCGACGTGACGGACGAGGAGCTCGTGCAGGGAATCGGACACGGAGGCCCCTGTCGTCGGAGGGCGTCGGTGCCGCCCATCCTAGCGCCGATCTACTCCAGCTGGGCGTGCTGGCGGATCCAGTCGTGCATCGCGATGCCGGCGGCAGTGCCGGCGTTGATCGACCGGGTGGAGCCGAACTGCGCGATGGACAGGGTCGCCTCGGCGGCGGCCCGCATCTGCTCACTGAGACCCGGGCCCTCCTGCCCGAAGACCATCACACACTCCCGCGGCAGGTCGTAGGTCTCCAGCGGCACGGACTCCGGAAAGAGGTCCACGCCCAGCACCGGCAGCCCCTCCTCCTTCGCCCAGGCGACGAACTCCTCCACGGTGGCGTGGTGACGGACGTGCTGGTACCGGTCGGTGACCATCGCGCCCCGGCGGTTCCACCGGCGTCGGCCGATGATGTGCACCTCGGCGGCCAGGAAGGCGTTGGCCGTGCGCACCACCGTGCCGATGTTGAAGTCGTGCTGCCAGTTCTCGATGGCCACGTGGAACCCGTGTCGGCGGGTGTCCAGATCGGCGACGATCGCCTCATGGCGCCAGTAGCGGTACCGGTCCACCACATTGCGCAGGTCCCCGTCACGCAGCAGCTCCGGGTCCCAGTGCTCCCCCTCGGGCCAGGGCCCCTCCCAGGGCCCGACGCCGACCTCGCGGGCATCGGGATCGTTCGCATCGGCGGCCCGGGCGGCAGATGCGCGAGCGCCTGATTCGCGAGCACCGGCCGCCTGGCCCCCTGACGTCCCGCCTGCTGCGGTGGGCGTGGCATCCGGGCGGGGGCGGGGCGCGTCATCCATGCGCACGAGGCTACCGGAGCCGGCCCCGGCCGCACCGCCCACGGGACTCGTCGCCCCTCCCCTCACCCCCGAGCCTCGACGTAGGCTCGGCCCTATGGCTCAGAGCACCCCGCACATCGAGTCCCGCACTCGTCCGTCGTTCCCGCCCAATCCGCTGGAGCGGCTCTCGCTGGCGGACCTGCGCACCCGGCGCAGCGCCAAGTGGCGAGCCTTCGGCGGCGGTGTTCTGCCGCTC
This sequence comes from Nesterenkonia aethiopica, assembly GCF_039534665.1. NCBI lineage: Bacteria > Bacillati > Actinomycetota > Actinomycetes > Micrococcales > Micrococcaceae > Nesterenkonia > Nesterenkonia aethiopica. The sequence goes on from NZ_BAAAVT010000028.1 coordinate 4,696, forward strand.
TGGGTGGCGGAGATGGACGTCCCCCTGGCCGAACCGATCGCCGACGCGCTGCGCGGCATCATCGATCGCGGCGACACCGGATACCCCGCCGGCCGCGGCTATGCGGAGGCGCTGGCCGGATTCGCCGAGCGCCGCTGGGGGTGGAGCCTGGATGTCGCGCACACCAGCACGGTCCCGGATGTGATGCGCGGGATCACCGAGGCGCTGAAGCTGATCAGCACACCCGGCGACGCCGTCGTCGTCGCCTCCCCGGTGTACCCGCCGTTCTACCAGTACCCCGCCGAGGCAGGCCGGCGAGTGGTGCAGACCCCACTGGACCCGGCAGGACGGCTCGACCCGGCCGCGCTGGAGGAGACCTTCGCGGAGGCCGCCCGCACCTCGACCTCCCCGGTGTTCCTGCTGGCGAATCCGCACAACCCGACCGGCGTGGTGCACACCCGCGCCGAGCTCGAGCAGCTGGCGGAGCTCGCCGACCGGCACGGACTTCGGGTGGTCGCCGATGAGATCCACGCCCCGCTGGTCCTCGGCTCGACACCTGACCCCGGCGATCCCGGCGTCGCCGGTGCAGACTCCGACGGCGCCCCGGTCCGCTTCACGCCGTACCTGTCCGTGGATCCGCGGGGCATCAGTCTGATGTCCGCCTCGAAGGGCTGGAACCTGGCCGGGCTGAAGGCGGCGGTGATGATCGCGGGACACGACGCCGTCGCGGACCTGCGGCGGCTGCCGGACATCGTCGCGCACGGACCCAGCCATGTGGGCGCGCTCGCGCACACTGCCGCCTTCGCCCACGGCGAGCCGTGGCTGGACGCGTTGCTGGACGGCCTGCGCGCCAACCGGACGCTGCTGGGTGAGCTGCTGGCCGAGCATGCGCCGCAGGTGCGGTGGACTCCGCCGCAGGCCACCTATCTGGCGTGGCTGGACTTCCGGGCGACCGCGCTGGCCGGGGCCGAGGACGACGTCGCGGCCGCAGGCGCCGAGGCACCGATCCGCGGCCCCGCCAGGGCGCTGCTGGCGCGGGCCGGAGTCGCGCTGACCGCGGGGAACCCCTTCGGTGACGGCGGGGCAGGCCACGCTCGGCTGAACATGGCGACGTCGCAGGAGATCCTCACCGAGGCGGTGACACGGATCGGGCGGGCGCTGAGCTGAGGATCCCGGCGCCGGGTCCGGAACCGACCGGGCGAAGCTCCGTCCCGGCTCACGGGCGGCGCCGAGCCAGATACAGCCACCCGCAGCCCGGCGCGTACGCCAGGTCCAGCACGTCCACGGTGAAGCCTGCCGTCTCCAGCGATCCCTCGATCTCCTCCCGGGTGCGGAACCGCAAAGTGGAGCGGGACTCCCACCGGGTGCCGTCGTCGAGCGGGGCGCCAGTCTTCTCATCGAGGAACACGGTGGGCTGATCGAAGGTGACCAGCTCGCCGTCGCCGACGACGTCGACCACCTCCACCCAGCGCTCCACCGCGCCCACCCCCGGCACATCAGCCCGGGTGCGAGACTGCTCCGGAGTCCAGGACTCCCAGGCACGGGCCTCTCGCCGACGGGCCTCGAAGACCAGCAGCCCTCCGGGAGGCATCGCGCGGTGCGCCGCTGCCAGCACTGCGGACCACTCCGCGTCGTCTGTGAACACCTGAGCGACGTTGGCGCTCATGGTCACGGCGTCCACCGGGAGCATCGCGACGACCTCTGCCGGCAGATCAGCCGCCTCCAGGGCGGCCACCGTGCCGGTCACCCACTGCACCCGCTCGGCCCCGGGGCGGCTGCGTGCCACCGCGATCGAGGCCGCGGCAGGGTCCAGGCCGATCACCTGCATCCCCCGGTGGGCCAGTCGACGTGCCAGCACTCCGGTGCCGCACCCGATGTCCAGGACCCTCTGGGCCTCCAGTGCGGCGACGGCGGCCTCATACTCGTCGAGGTCCCCACGGTCCGGGTCGAGCGCGTCATAGACCGCGGCCAGGCGCGGATCAGCGAACAGGGCGTCGGGCTGATCAGGCATGGCACGAGCGTACGGGACCTGCGCTGCCGACGTCAGCGGAGCGGCATACCGTCAGTGGGCAGAACGAGACCGGCGCACCACGCGGCAGGCCACATAGACTGGGCCCTCGAAAGTCCCGTGACGCGGTGCATCCGGCGGGCCGGCGACGCGCACGCCGTGACAGGACCTGACAGCTGGCCGGACGGAGGCGGATCCCGATGCATGACCGCGGCAGGACACGAGATGACGCATCGGAGGCGCACGTCCCTGCCGCCGGCACGGACTCCCCCGCGAAGTCGACCATGCACATCGGGGAACTCGCCGAGAAGACCGGCCTCTCCCACCGCACCATCCGCCACTACGACGACGTCGGCCTCCTGCCGGCCTCCCGCACCGAGGGCGGATTCCGCGTCTACACCGCCACGGATCTCGAACGCCTGCTGGTGGCCCGCACGTTGAAGCCGCTGGGCTATTCGCTCGACGAGATCACCAGGGCGCTGGAGGCCATCGACGCCGTCACCGCCTCCCCGGAGGATGACCAGGCCAGAGGGCGGTTGGCCACCCTGCAGGAGGAGCTGGCGGAACGCCGGGAGAAGCTGGCCCGGAATCTGCGCCAGGCCGACGAGTTGCTGGACTCTCTGCGCCAGCTGTGAACCGCGGAGCCCCTGGCCTGGGTCCGCTCAGAGCACGTCGAGCGATCCCAGGGCGTTGATCAGCAGCAGCACCCCGACGCCGCCCACCACCCAGGCGACCATGCCCGCCGCGTGACGGCTGAGCCACCCCTCGAGCTTCTCCAGCGGGCCCTGCAGAGCCCGCTGGGCCACGAGGCGTCCGCCCAGCAGCGCCAGCGCCGGAAGCACCATGATCAGGCAGTAGAAGAGGATCATCACGGTTGACGCCGGCCACTGCGGACCCGTCGCGGCGACCATCCCGATGCCCGCCAGGTACGGCAGCACCGTGCCGATCTCCAGCAGCACGGCCAGCAGCCCCAGCCCCACGAGCGCACCCACCCCGGCCGGTCGGACCGCGGATGTCGACGTCGACGCCGACGCCGACTCCGACGCGGACTCCGACGCGGACGGGCCAGCCTGTCCGGACGACGGCGCGGCGGCGGTCTGCGCCCGCGGTGATGTCACCGTCTCGGGGGCCGGCGAGACCTCCGTGCCCAACACCCGGGCACGCCACCGAGTCACCCGGCCGGCGGAGCCCCGTGCCTGCTCGCGGCGAGCCTTCCGCGCCTTGCCCGCCCTGGTCATCGGGTCCAGGTGGAAGCTGTACGCCAGCAGGGCGGCGCCCAGCAGCGCCTGCCCCAGGAGGAACACCGGCGTGCCGCGGACCTCAGCGAACCAGCTCAGCAGCCCGTCCCCGAAGAAGGTCAGGCTGGCCAGCAGGACCACACCGATGACGGCATAGCCGGCGGCCACCACACCCAGGTAGACGAGCACCCGTCCGGCGCGCAGCCGCCCCGGCGCCATCAGCAGCCAGACCGGGATCAGCAGCGTGCCGAAGGTGGTGGAGTCGATCAGGGCCAGCACGGCGAGGATCCCCCACAGTCCGGCACCGAGCCCGTCGGTGGGCAGCTCGCCGCTGAGGTCCGAGAGGCTCACAGCAGACCAGGTGCTGTCCAGGACCGGCATGAGGATGTCTGTGGTGCTCATACCTGACACCCTGCCCTGGCCCCGCGCCCTGCGCATCGGCCGAAGGGCTGAACCCTGACCCGCTCCTCAGACTTTGGTCGGAGGACCAGGCGCCCGCGCTGTGGTGAGATGGCGTCATGGACTCCTCCCCCGGCCTGCGCAGGGCCTCCGACGACGGCAGTCCGCCTCCCCGGGGTCGACGGCCCACCTGGCCGGACCCTCTGCGGCGCCGCGATCAGGTCCAGACCGTCGTGACGCTGGCGGCCGCCCTCGGGCTGCTGGCGGTCCAGTTGCGGGGTCTGCTGCCCACGCCGTGGCTGGACTCCCTCGGACCGGGCCCCGTCTGGTGGTGGCATCTGGGGCCACTGGCCGTGATCGGCGCAGCGATGATCGTCAAGCCGGCGGCGCCCCTGACGGCGCTGCTGGCGGGAGGCCTCTGCGTACTGGCCGATCTGGCCATCGGTGGAAGCGTCGGGATCTGGCTGTGCCTGGCCGACCTCATCTACTTCTTCGGCCTGCGCGGAGGACGCCGCTCCCTGTCCTGGCTGGCGGGGGTGTTCGCAGCCCTGATGCTCGCCGGCGGCGTCGTGCTGTTCGCGGCCGACGGGGACGCCGGCACGGCGGTCTCCGCGACGCTGCTGATCGGCAGCGTCCTGCTGCTTCCGCTGTGGTGGTCCGTGGAGGTCCGCCGGGGATATCCCCTGGGGCCGCTCGCCGCTGAACGGGACCGGCTCGACGCGGAACGGCACGCGGCGCTGGTGCGGGTGCATGAGCTGGACCGGCGCCGGGCGGTGGCCGCGGAACGCCAGCGGATGGCCCGCGAGCTCCACGATGTGATCTCCTCGCATGTCTCGGCCATCGCCCTGCACTCCGGGGCGGCGCTTGCCGGCTCCCCTGACCAGGACCGAGACCGCCGCGCCCTCGAGGAGGTGCGGCGGACGTCCGTCACCGCCCTGGAGGACCTGCGGACCATGGTGAACCTGCTGCGTGGCCAGGACGCCGAGTCCCCCGAGGGCGTCCCGGAGGGCCGCGACGCCCAGAGCCGCGACGCCCAGAGCTCCGAGCTGCTGGCTCCGCCGTCCCTCGAGCACGTGGTGGAGGTCGCCCGCAGCCGCGGCCTGTCGCTGCAGGTCTCCGGCGAGGTTCCGCGCGGGGACGAGCCGACCCGCTCCGGCATCCGAGGAGTCCTCTCCCGGGTGCTGCAGGAGGCGCTGACCAATGCCGCGGCCCACGGGGACGGCTCAGCTCGGGTGGAGTTCAGCGAGACTCCACACCAGATGCGCCTGCGAGTGACCAACGGCGTGCCAGACGCCCCTGTCGGCAGAGGACCTTCCCCGGCACTGGCCACCGGCACGGGGATCATCACCATGCGGGAACGGCTCGCCCAGGCCGGCGGCACGCTTCAGGCGGGCCGCGACGGGGACCTCTGGGTGCTGACGGCAGACCTTCCCCGAGGACGGAGACGATGAGCATGCCCTTCCCCACCCCGCACGCCGACGACGAAACGCCGCCCGTCCGCGTGCTGCTCGCCGATGACCACCCCAGCATCCGGGCCGGGCTGCGACTGCTGCTGGAGACAGCGGCGGACATCGAGGTGATCGGTGAGGCCGCCGACGGTGCCGTCGCCGTGCAGCAGGCACAGTCCCTGCGCCCGGACGTGGTCATCATGGACGCACGGATGCCGGGCACCGACGGCATCGCCGCCACACGACAGATCGCCCAGGCCAGCACCGGAGAGGTGCTGATGCTGACGACCTTCGACCTGGACGAGGTGGTGTTCGGCGCCCTACGGGCCGGGGCCGCCGGGTTCCTGCTGAAGTCCGCCGACCCGCAGGAACTGCTGGACGCGATCCGTCGCATCGCCGCCGGAGACGGCGTCATCGCACCGGAGGTCACGCGCCGGCTGCTGCGCACGTTCGTGGCCGACGAGGGCGCACCGGTCACAGGAACGGACGCCGTCACCGCCAGCGCATCCGGCAGGTCGCCGGGATCCCCCGCGAGTGTCGCCGACGGCACCGAGAGAGCGTTCGGGGAGCTCACCCCGCGGGAGCTCGACGTCCTGCGAGCGCTCGGCCGCGGGCTCTCCAACGCGCAGATCGCCGAGGAGCTGATGATCAGCCTGGCCACGGTGAAGACGCATGTCTCCAGCGTGCTGGCGAAGCTGCACCTGAGCTCGCGGATGCAGGCCGCGATCCACGCCCGGGAGGCGGGCCTCACCTGACCGGAGGGGCTGCGCCTGATGCGTCGGACCCACGTCAGTCCCCGGTGCGACCGTGCGCCACCCCGGTGGGGACGCCGATCAGCTCCGGCTCGGGCGCCGCCACCGAGCAGACCCCGGTCTCCGGAAGAGTCAGATCGCGGGCGACGGCGTCGTCGCCGGCCAGGTGCGCGGCGATGGACCTGACCTGCTCATAGCCGGTGGCCAGCAGGAACGTCGGCGCTCGCCCGTAGGACTTCATGCCGGCCAGGAAGAACCCACCCTCGGGGTGGGCCAGGACGTCTGCCCCGTGGGCGGGGACCGTGCCGCAGGAGTGGATCTCCGGGTCGATGAGCGGCGCCAGGCGCACCGGCGCCTCCACGGCGGGGTCGAGCTCCAGGCGCAGCTCGCGCAGCATGTCCAGCTCGGGGCGGAATCCGGTGGCCGCCACCACGGTGTCCACCGTGAGTTCGCGGGCCGAGTCGCCATCACCGACGGTGACGACGACGCCGTGCCCCTTCCCGTCCTCGACCGGACGCAGCGCAGAGACCGACGCCTGCGCGTGCAGCTGGACGGCGCCGGATTCGACCGCGCGCTGCAGCCGGGTGCCGAGCATTCCGCGGGCCGGCAAGCCGTCCGCGTCGCGCCCGCCGTAGGTCCGGCCAGGGTCCTGCCCGCGGATCGCCCAGTGGACCTGGGTGCCGGGCTCCTCCCGGGCGAGCTGGGCGAGGTTCAGCAGCGTGTTGGTCGCACTGTGCCCGGCACCGACCACCAGCGTGTGCCGGCCGGCGAACCGCTGCCGCTCCTCACCGAGCGCATCTGGCAGAGCTCCCGTCAGGTGCGGCACGACGCCGGGTGCGTCTTCCCCGAGCGCCGGCAGCCCGGCCGCGCCGAGCGGATTGGGGGCGCTCCAGGTGCCGGTGGCGTCGATGACGGCCCGAGCGCGGACCTCGTCGACCTGCAGTCCGGCCTCGGTGCGCCGCCGGACGCGCAGGACGAACGGCTCACCTTCACGACCCCGGACATGGGTCTTGTCCCGGGATCCGCGGGTCACGGCCACCACGCGGGAGCGTGTGCGCAGACGGTCACGGATGGCGGGCACCTGGGCCAGCGGTTCCAGGTAGTCCTCCACGATCTCCCGCCCCCAGGGCAGCGCGGTGGGCCGCGGCTGCTCCCAACCAGCGGCTTCCAGCAGGCGAGTGGAGGCGGAGTCGAGGTCGTAGCGCCACGGCGAGAACAGTCGGATGTGGCCCCACTGCCGGATGGCGGCGCCGACGTCGTCGCCGGCCTCCAGGATCAGCGGCTCGGGCCCGTGCTCCAGCAGGTGGGCCGCGGCGGCGAGACCCACCGGGCCGGCACCGATGACCGCGACCGGCAGCGCGTCTGCAGCGGAGGGAGCAGAGGGAGCGGTGCTGGTCATCTGTTGCATGGGGTCTCCTCAGGGTCGGCGTCATCTGGAGCCGACGTGGCACCAGGATACATAGACAAGATTCGATACGAGAGACTCTAGGACCACTCATCGAAATTCGTCAATACGTGAGCTACGATGACTCCATGAGCACCTCGACACCGGCCGACAGCGCCTGCTGCCTGCCCACCTTCCAGGGCCCGCTGACCACCGAGGAGGCCGAACCCCTGGCCGCCGTGTTCAAAGCCGTGGCGGATCCCGTGCGGCTGCGGCTGCTGTCCCTGATCGAGCACACCGAGGACGGCGAAGCCTGCGTCTGCGACCTCACCGCACCGCTGGGACTGTCCCAGCCCACGGTCTCTCACCACCTGAAGATCCTCGTCGAGGCCGGGCTGCTCACCCGCACCCAGCGCGGCCGCTGGGCGTACTTCGCGGTCCAGCGCCCCGCGCTCGATGAATTCGGGTCCCTTCTTCGCCGCCGACGGGAGACTGCGGCGTGATCCTGCCCCTGGGCGTCATCCACCCTTGAGCCCGCCCATCCTTGAGCCCGCCCATCCTTGAGCCCGCCCATCCATGGGCCACGCCCCACGCCTGAGGGACGAGGAGTCACATTCCGGCGCTTGCCCGCTCGCTGACGCGCGTCATGACAGGGATGTCGCACGGGAGAATGACCCCTCGACGCACCGGGACCCCGCCTGTTCCGGTCAGCTGAGCGAATCCGCCAGTGCTCGCACCAGCTTCGCGACGGCGGCGGCCCCTGCATCCGGGGAGCCCTGAGTGGCTGAGTCCGGCACATAGGCCGCCCGGCCCGCGCGCGCAGTGAGGGTCGCCGTCGCCCCGGCACCTGCTGCGGCCGCCTGAGCCACCGCCGCGGGGACCACGACGCCGTCACCCTCGGCGAGCGCCCGTTGGGCGGGGATCAGCGCATCCAGCATGGTGCGGTCCCCTTCGGCGGCGCCGCCATGGTGCTGCACTGCGGCGATCCCCTCGGCGAGCGCGCCGGACCAGTCCGCCCGGCCGTCAGTCTCGAGGCTGCGTCCGGCGGCGGTGGCGAGGATGGCCAGCAGCACCCCGGAGGAGCCGCCCATCGCGGTCTCCAGAGTGCGGGCGATCCGGCGCATCGCGGCGGCCGGGTCGTCGAAGCCGAGGTCCCCGGACTCCACCAGCCCGCGCACCGCCTGCGCCCCGGCGGCGAATGTGGTGCCGGCGTCGGCGTCCCCGGCGGCACGGTCCAGCTCGTCGAGCTCCCGCTGCGCGGACTCCAGGGTCCGGCAGGCCGCGGCCACGGCGTCCTCCAGGCGTCCGTCCTGGGTGCGCGGCGAGGCCTCGGCGACCACAGCGGCCACCTCGCCGGTGGCCACACCCACGCCCGGAACCCTCTGCGGGGCGCACGGCCTGCTGGGCCGCACCCAGCCGGGCGCCGTCGTCGGGGCGTCCAGCGCGGCGACCAGCTCCTCGCTGGCCGGGGCGAGGGTCACGGAGAAGCCGTGCATGTCCAGGGAGGTCATCAGGCGGGCGGGCCCCAGCAGGCGGGTGACGGCGTCGCGGCCGAGCCGGTCGAGCAGCTCATGGGTCAGCACCAGACCCTCCTGCGGGGAGCAGCCGCCCAGGTCGTTGAGCACAGCGACCACCCCGTGCTCGGACGTGCGGACGAACTCATCGGCATCGAGGGCGTCGAGCACCTGTTGCACCGCACCGGCGGCGCCGTCGACGTCGACCTCCCGGGCGCCCGGCTCGTTGTGGATGCCCAGCCCCAGCTCCGCCCCGCGGGTGGGCTCCGTGTCCTCGCCGGGCAGGGTGGCCGGGGTGAGGGCCAGTCCGATGGTGCGCAGACCGTCGGCGATCCGCTGCGCGGCCTCGGCCACCTGCTCCACGGAGGCCCCGGCGGCCGCCAGATGGCCGGCGACCTTGTGCACCAGCACGGTGCCGGCCAGCCCGCGGGGCTGCTCGATCTCCGGCAGGGAGACGTCGTCGGCCACCAGGACGGTACGCACGTCCAGGCCTTCCTCGCGGGCCCGCTCGGCGGCCAGGCCGAAGTTGAGCCGGTCGCCGGTGTAGTTCTTGATGATCAGCACACAGCCGGCCGGCCCGGTGACCGCCCGGATCGCCTCCAACACGGCGCTGACCGGCGGGGAGGCGAACAGTGAGCCGGGGACGGCGGCGGCGAGCATGCCGTCGCCGAGGAACCCGGCATGGGCCGGTTCATGCCCGGAGCCGCCGCCGCTGATCACGGCGACCCCGGCCTGCGGATCATGCCCGCGGCGGACGAGCACGGCGGTGCCGTCCGAGGTGCCGAGCCGATCGATCTCGGCGGTGGACAGCAGGCCGGAGAGCATCTCAGGCACCAGGTGCGCGCGGGAGTTGTAGAAGGCCACGGTCTTCCTCCATCCAGAGTGGTCCGTCAGTTCCTCATGCCTCCCGCGCGTCGCCGCTGGACCGCGACCCGTTCACGAGCCGCCCGGGCAGGAGCGTCGTCGGGAGGAGGTCAGTCGAGTCCGAGGTCGGACTTGGAGTACGCGAAGAGGTACGGCACCCCGGCGGAGTCCTCGATGTGTTCCCGGGCGCCGGTGTCGCGGTCCACGATGACCGCCACTGCCTGCACCAGGCCGCCGGCGTTGCGCACTCCCTCCACAGCGGTCAGCGCGGAGCCGCCCGTAGTAGAGGTGTCCTCCAGGACCACGACCTTCCGGCCCTCCACGTTCGGGCCCTCCACCTGCCGGCCCATGCCGTAGGACTTCTGGGCCTTGCGCACCACGAAGGCATCCACGGCCCGGCCCTGCTCGTGGGCGGCGTGCATGATGGCGGTGGCCACCGGGTCCGCCCCCATGGTCAGACCGCCGGCGGCCACGTAGTCGATGCCGGCGTCGTCGAGCAGGCGCATCATGACCCGGCCCACCAGGCGCGAGGCCTCATGGTGGAGCGTGATGCGGCGCAGGTCGATGTAGTAGTCGGCCTCCTTGCCGGAGGAGAGGGTCACCTTCCCGCGGACGACGGCGAGCTCACTGATGAGCTGCTTGAGCCGACGGCGCTCGGCGCTGGGAGTGGACACGTCCGTGCTGCTGCCGGTGGTGCTGGAGATCATGGGGCCATCCTACTGGTGGCGGCTCCGCTGACCAGTACCCCACGGAGCTCCAGGTCGGCGGCCTGAAACAATGGAAGCCATGGACCTCATCAACCCCTTCATGCTGCTCGCACCGCTCGTCCTGCTGGTCGCCATCGGCGGAGTGCGGGTGGGCACGAGGTTGGGTCTTCCCGCGCTGCTGCTGTTCCTGCTGGTCGGCATCATCCTGGGCGAGTCGGGAGTCGGGCTCCAGTTCGACGACGCCGTCATCGCCCAGGGGCTCGGCTATGCCGCGCTGACGCTGATCCTGGCGGAAGGTGGGCTCAGCACGAAATGGGAGGACATCCGGCCCACGATCGGACTCTCCGCGGTCCTGGCCAGCGTCGGCGTCGTGGTCACCATCGGGCTGATGACCCTCATCGGCCACTACGCGCTCGGCCTTCCCCTGCTCCTGGCCCTGCTCTTCGGCGCCGTGAATGCGGGCACAGACGCCGCCGCCGTCTTCTCGGTCCTGCGTGGCATCCCCCTGCCTGCCCGCGTGCGGTCCGCCCTCGAAGGCGAGTCGGGGCTCAACGATGCTCCGACCGTGCTGATCGTCGCGGCGGCCACAGCGGCCGCCGTCGGGGCGCCCCAGCCGGGCGGCATCCCCGGTGTGGCGCTGCTGATCCTGGGGCAGCTGGTGGGCGGCATCGTGCTGGGCGTGATGCTGGGGGCGCTGGGAGTGTTCGTCCTGCGCCGCTTCGCCCTTCCTGCCGCCGGCCTCTATCCCCTGGCTGCGCTGGCCTGGGCCGTACTGGCCTACGGCATCGCCACCCAGATCAGCGTCTCCGGGTTCGCCGCCGTCTACATCTGCGCCATGGTGCTGGGCAACGGGAGGCTCCCCCATCGACGCGCCACGCAGGCCTTCGCCGAAGGAACGGGCTGGCTGGCTCAGATCGGCCTGTTCGTGATGCTCGGGCTGCTTGCCAGCCCCAGCCGGATCACCTGGGATGTCGTCCTGCTGGGCTTCACCGCCGGACTCTTCCTGACGTTCGTGGTGCGCCCGGTGGCGGTGGTCCTCTGCGCCGTCTGGTTCCGGGTGCCCTGGCGAGAGCAGGCGTTCCTCTCGTGGGCGGGGCTGCGCGGGGCGGTGCCCATCATTCTGGCCACTGTCCCGATGGCCGCCCAGATGGAGGATGCGGACAGGCTGTTCGACGTCGTCCTGGTCTTCGTCATCGCCTACACGGCGATCCAGGCCCCCTCCCTGCCGTGGGTGGCCCGACGGTTGGGGCTCGTCGAGGACACGGCGGCCACCGCGGTGACCCTGGAGCCCGCTCCGCTGGACGAGCAGCGAGCGGACCTCGTGAAGGTGAAGCTGACCGGACACTGCGCTCTGGAGGGCATGCCGCTGAAGCACCTGGATCTTCCGGAGAGCGCCGACATCTCGCTGGTCATCCGCGCCGGCTCGGCGTTCGTGCCCGATGGGCGCACCGCCCTCCAGCTGTATGACGAGCTGCTGGTCGTCGCGCCGGCTGAGCACCGGGCGAACGTGGAGGCCTACTTCCGCGGGCTGCAGACGAAGGACCCTGACCAGGGAACGTGACCCTCACCGGGAGCCGCGCGGCCGTACCAGCGGCGCCAGCATCGCCAGTACTGGCAGCTCGATGAGCGGGCCGACCACCAGGGCCAGCGCGATGAGCGGCTGGTCGGGGAAGGCCGCCACGGCGATGCCCAGGGCGATGGGAGAGTTCCGCGCCACGGTGACCATCGTCAGCGTCACCCGCTGCTCTCCCGGCAGCCCCAGCAGCCGGGAGACCACGGTGGCGATCAGCGGCATCAGGACGAACCACGCCAGAAGCGGCGGGAGCAGCATCAGCAACGTCGGGCCCGCCGTCCAGACCGTCTCCGCCTGCCAGGCGAACATGGCGCCCACGGCCAGGCACAGCAGCGGCAGCGTGACCCGAGAGGCCCCACGATCGAGTCGGCGGCGGGCCGAGGCTCCGCCCACCCTGCCCGCCGCACACCGGAGGATCGTCGCCGCGACCAGCGGCGGCAGCAGCACCACGGCCACGGCCTCCACCAGCACCCCTGCCTCCACAGGTGCCGCCTCACCGCCCAGGAGCAGCACGTAGACGGGCAGCAGCACCAGCTGGAGGATCAGGTTCACCGGCAGCAGGGCGACGGCGATGCCGGTGTGCCCGCGGGCCAGCGCGGTGAACACCAGGTACCAGTCGGTGCAGGGGGTGACCAGCAGGAGCAGCAGCCCGATGCGCAGGTCAGGCTGGGCGCCCAGCAGCCCGGCTCCGAGCGCCCAGGCGACCAGGGGCGTGAAGAGATAGTTCGTCACGAGGCTGGCCCCCACGAGTCGCCGGGCGCGGCGGACGTCACCCACACTGCCGACGTCGATCTGGACGAAGACCGCGGTGAGCATCACGAGCAGGGCCGGCAGCACGATGTACTCGCCGAACGCGGAGATCTGGTCCGCCGCGCCGAGGCTCAGCCCCAGCAGGGCCGCCCCGGCCACGACCAGACCCTGAAGCCGTTCCGCCCACGTCAGCCGTCCGGTCTCCACCCGCGTTCAGCCGCTCTCGGAGTCGTAGTCTCGATGAGCCGCGGCGGCCTTCTGCTCGATGTCCTCCTGCACGTCCGCCTCCTGCTGCTCGGCCGCGAGCGTGGCCTCTTTGACCATGTCCACGAACCAGGAGGCCAGAGTGGCGGTCACGGAGCCGATCAGCGCGATGCCGGCGATCATCAGGCCGACGGCGATCATCCGGCCCAGGTCGGTGACCGGGTAGTGGTCCCCGTAGCCGACGGTGGTGATGGTGACGATCGACCACCAGATGGCGTCGCCGAAGGAGACGATGTTGCTTCCGGGCTCGTTCTGCTCCGCGTCGAGGACGCCCAGGGCGGCGATGAGGACCAGGATGGCCGATGTGGTGGAGACGTAGAGGGTGACCTTGCCGCGCAGAGCGCGGCCTGCGGTGCGTTGCAGTACGGAGAGCACGGTGATGAGCCGCAGCAGGTGCAGAGGGCGTAGGAACGGCAGCAGCACCATCGCCAGCTCATGCAGGTGGGTGAAGAACCAACGACGCCGGTCCCGGACCAGCGCGAGGCTGACGGCGTAGTGCACGGCGAACAGGACCCAGATGACCAGCATGACCAGCTCCGGCCAGAACATCTCCGGGCCCCGAAGGTTCCCGATGACCGCGTAGGAGTAGACCACCACGAAGACGATCGCCGCGCCGGCCATGGGCCATTCCGTGGCCTTCTGCCATCGGTCGTATGGAGGGTTCTCCGGGCGGTCCGTGTGGGGCGGCCCCTGGGCGGACCGGCCCGCCTGATGCCTGTGGTCCGGGCCGGCGCTGTCCTCCGGCGGCTCCTGTCCTGAGACCATCGTGGATGTCTCCCCTCTGCGACGTCCGTACGCTGCTCAGCTGCTGGGACCCACCCTAACGGCCCCTGATGACGCGTCTCCGGCCCCTGACCGGGGCCTTCCGGACCTCCCTCCGAGCCGTCATATGCCTGTGACACGCGGCTCGGTAGACTCGGCGGCATGCGTGAGCTGCAGACTGCGATCATCACTGAGATGGGCGTCAAGCCCGAGATCGACCCCGCAGAGGAGGTCGAGCGCCGGGTCAGATTCCTAGCGGACTACCTGCTCAGCGCCCGCGGCCGCTCCCTGGCGCTGGGGATCTCCGGCGGCGTGGACTCCACACTGGCCGGAGCGCTGGCCCAGCGGGCGGCCGAGAGGCTGCGGGATGCTGGCCATGAGGTCCGGTTCCATGCGGTCCGACTGCCCCATGGGGTCCAGCATGATGAGGACGACGCCGCCCGCGCCGTGGAGTTCATCGGCCCGGACCATGTCCACACGGTCAACATCGAGAAGGCCGTGGCCGGTCTTGACGCCGCCTACGCCGAAGCGATGGGCAGACCCATGGAGGACTATCACCGCGGCAACGTCAAAGCCCGCCTGCGGATGACCGCCCAGTATGCGATAGCCGGCGAGCACGGGGGCCTGGTGGTCGGCACCGATCACGCAGCGGAGTCCATCACGGGCTTCTTCACCAAGCACGGCGACGGCGGCGCCGACGTCCTGCCCCTGTTCACCTTGAACAAGCGTCAGGTCCGCCAGATCCTGAAGCATCTGGGAGCAGACGAGGGCCTGTGGTCGAAGGCCCCCACCGCTGACCTGCTGGATGAGAACCCGGGCCAGCTGGACGAGACCGAGCTGGGCATGAGCTACGACGACATCGACGACTACCTGGAGGGCCGCGAGGTCCCGGAGGACGTCGCCGAGACGATCGAGCGGCGCTACCTGGCCACCCGGCACAAGCGCACTCTGCCGGTGACCATCCAAGACACCTGGTGGCACAGCTGATCTGGCACCGGGCCGCGAGGCACGGACCGCGCGGCTGATAGCGTGACCTCCGTGAGAATCGCGACCTGGAATGTGAACTCGATGCGCGCCCGGGCTGACCGGGTGGAGGCCTGGCTGGACCGTACGGACGTGGACGTCCTCGCCATCCAGGAGACCAAGTGCAAGGATGACAACTTCCCTTGGGAGGTCTTCGAGCACAACGGCTATGACGTCGCCCATTTCGGGCTGAACCAGTGGAACGGGGTGGCCATCGCCTCTCGGGTGGGGATGACCGAGGTCGAACGGACCTTCCCGGACCAGCCCGCCTTCGGCAAGGGCGGCAAGGACCCCATACAGGAGGCGCGGGCGATCGCCGCCACCTGTGACGGCGTCCGCATCTGGAGCCTCTACGTCCCCAACGGCCGGGCCCTGGAGGACGAGCACATGGTCTACAAGCTCGCCTGGCTGCACCAGCTGCGGGAGCATGCCGAGACCTGGCTGACCGATGACCCGCAGGCCGAGGTGGCGCTGATGGGCGACTGGAACATCGCACCGCAGGACGACGACGTCTGGGACATCGATTACTTCCGTGCCGAGGGGCTGACCCATGTCTCCGAGCCGGAGCGCGAGGCGTTCCGCGGTTTCCTGGAGGCCGGCTATGCCGACGTCGTGCGGCCCCACACCCCGGGGCCGGGCGTGTACACCTACTGGGACTACACGAAGCTCCGCTTCCCGAAGAAGGAGGGCATGCGCATCGACTTCGTGCTCGCCAGCCCGGCCCTGGCCGAACGCGTGGACTCGGCGTTCATCGACCGTGAGGAACGCAAGGGCAAGGGCGCCTCGGACCACGCGCCGGTCGTGGTGGATCTGCGCTGACGCCCGCACCCGGGGCCGCATCCGCTCCGGGCATCACAGCAGACGACGACGGCGCCCGCCCCCCGTCGAGGGGGCGGGCGCCGTCGTCGTCCAGAGACTCAGTGCTCAGGACCGGTCGCGGAGGTCCTGTCGCAGGTCCTCCAGCTCCGTGCGCACACCGGCGGTGTTCTGCGAGGTGCGGACCATCGAGATGATGAATTCGAGGGTCACGCGGAACAGGATCAGGTAGATCACCAGGGGGATCCAGCCCAGCAGCAGGGCCAGCAGGCCCGCGATCGCATCCACGCCGAATCCGGCGATGATGGACACCAACCAGGCCAGGCCCAGGAACGCCAGCAGGATGATGTAGATGAACTTGGCGAACTTCACCGAGACGAAGCTCTGGAAGCTGAAGTCGAACAGCGCACCGAAGAAGCCCTTGCCCTCCACCGTGTTCGGGCGACCGGCCGGCGCCGGGGCCCCGCCGGGCTGCTGGGCATACTGCTGCTGGTACTGCTGCTCGTACTGCTGCCCATAGGGCTGGCCGCCGTACTGCTGCTGCCCGTAGCCGGGCTGATGGGCGTAAGGGTCGGGCTGCTGGCCGTAGCCGTAGGCGGGCTGCGCCGAGGCGGCGGACTGGGCCTGCTGGTCAGCGGCGGCCTGCTGGCCGTAGTAGCCCGGCTGGGGCTGCTCGTAGGCACCGTGCCCCTCCTGGGCGGGCTGTCCATAGCCCTGCTGCGCGCCGGGGTGGCCCTGCTGGTGCGGGTCGTACCCTTGACCGTGCTGGGCGGCGTCGTAGTGGTTCGGGTGCTGCCCCTCGTAGGGGTTCTGCCCATAGCCCGGCTGAGGTTGCTGCTCAGGAGGCAGCTGCTGGTCGAAGGGCTGGCCGGTCTCGGAGGCCGAGGAGCCAGAGGCTCCGGAGGTGGCGTCGGCGGTGGGCTCCGGAGTGGGCTCCTGCGCGCCGGGGAAGCCGGATTCCGGGTACGGCTGGGTCGGCTGCTCGCCGTACTGCTCGGGGGTGCCCTCAGAGGCCTGCTCCCCGTTCTGGTCGTGGTGGTCGTCGGGGCCGGGGTGTCCGGGCTGCTGCGTCATAGCGCCTCCTGAGGTCTGCGTCGCGTCATTCACTTCACAACCTATACGAGTCAGCGCTCAGCAGTCGATGTCTCGGCGGAGCTGAGGCCGGGGCGCGTCATACGGACCCCAGACACGACGAAACCCCCGCCGGAAGCGGGGGTTTCGGGTGGTGGCTCCGACCGGCGTCGATCCGGTGACCTTTCGATTTTCAGTCGAACGCTCTACCAACTGAGCTACAGAGCCGGGGCGCCATCACAAGATGACTTCACTCTCCTCCGAGAGCTGGAGCGACCCAGACGGGACTTGAACCCGCGACCTCCACCGTGACAGGGTGGCGCGCTAACCAACTGCGCCACTGGGCCTTGCTTCTTGAGTTGTCCGTGCCGCTTGGCACGGTTAGAAACTCTATCAGAGCTTCTCGCGCGGCTACAAATCGGAGCCTCGCCGTACCCCCAACGGGATTCGAACCCGTGCCGCCGCCGTGAAAGGGCGGTGTCCTAGGCCGCTAGACGATGGGGGCATGATCCCGCGGGGGACCCTAGGAATTCTAGGCGCTCGCCGCGTCGAGCGGCAAATCGCACTCAGAGACCCCCTGCCGTGACATGACGGAGATCACCTCACGGAGAGACGAGGTCCTGCCGGATCTGCACCAGCATGGGCCGAGCAGTGAGTGCCAGCAGCCACAGCAGCGGGGAGGCCAGCAGCACCGCGACCCAGTCGGACCACATCACCACCACTGCCCCGACCACGAGGAACAGGCTCAGCACCCCCAGCGCGGCCAGGGGCGCGGAGGCCACCCCGTACATCACGACGCGGAACAGGTCCCGCGTCCGGAAGTCGAAGGTCGCGATGATCACCAGCATCGCAACCCCGAAGACGACGACGGCGCCCGCCACGACCGCGCCCGCCAGAAGGATCGCAGCCGACACCTGAGCGAACGCCGCGTTGAAGGCCACCAGCGTGGCGAAGGCCACCGCCGGCACCCACACGATGAGCGACTGCCGAAGCCCGTCCACCCACCCCTTCCAGTACCGCAGCCACGGGATGACGTCCACGTCCGCCCGCCACGCGTACACACCGGCGGTGATGGCCGGACCGAAGGCCATGGCGAAGAGCCCATAGAGCGGGATGTTGCTCGGATCCTGCGCCAAGAACAGGATCCCGACGAGCGCGGGCAGAGTGGCCAGGACGAACGCGATCTCGATGACGATCATCCGGTAGGCCGCATTCGTCACGCGCGTCAGCGGTCCTTCCCGCTGGGGATCACTCATGCTCATCTCTCACCTTCCCTGTCTGCCGGGCCGCCGACGACGGCTCCGCACCCTGGCCCTGCACCTTTCATGATCTCCTACGTGGCCTTCCAGGACGACGTCCGCGCCCGGCGACGACACAAGGCCGGGCCGGGCGCGGGCGCTTCAGACGTCACCGGGATGCCCCGGCGGGTCCGCCTGGGACAGAACCCAGGGCATGAGGATCAGCCCTCCATGTCCTCCTCGATGCCGTCGATCTCCTCCTGGGCTCGCTGGTAGGCCTCGTTGTATACCTCGAGATACTCAGCAGTGCCCTGAGCCTGGAGCTCGCTGACGAAGGAGTCCCAGTCATCCAGGTCGCGCTGCCCGGTGAGGAACTGCGCCGTCGCCGTGGCCACCGTGTCGTCCAAGGAGTTGGCGAGCAGGGACACCCGCTCCAGCTCCAGCTCATCCAGAGGCGCGGCAGGAGCGACCGGCGTCCGATCCTTCTCAGCCATGGCTTCGCGGAACTCGACCACCTCGTCCCGCAGCATCGACTGCACCAGCTCCGTGGTGGAGCCGTGGGCCGGCATGAAGACTCCGTTGGCGAATCCGTAGTCGACCTGGAGGTGCTCGTCGCCATCAGGGTTCAGACCGTGGATGTCGATGTCGTCGACCAGCACACGCTCGTCACCATCGCGCTCGAAGGTCTCGCCCTCCACGCCCCACTTGGCGAACTCGAGACCCTCGTCGGAGTAGTACAGCCAATCGATGAACTGCAGCAGCGCGACGAAGTACTCCTTCTCGGCCACTGAGGACGAGATCACCAGTCCGGACTCGGTCTGACCGCCGGGAGCGATGTCCCCCGCGGGCCCGGCAGGCACACGGATCTGTCGGATCTCCATGTCGTCATCCCCGACCTCGTCGATCGAGCTGCGGTAGGTGACAACGGCCTGATCGTTCCCTCCGAGCACGGCGGATTGGCCGGAGGCGAACTTCTGGATCGCCTGGTCGTCGTCCTGGGTCAAGGACTCGGAATCGATGAGTCCTTCCTCGATGAGTCCGTGGAAGTACTCCAACAGGTCCCGGTACTCGTCCTGTTCGGCCGTGTAGATGAACTCCTCGGCCTCCGCATCCCAGTAGTGACCTTCGTAGCCCCAACCGGCCTGTGTGCCGAAGTTCGGCCCGGCGACACTCAGGGTGGACTCCAGCTGCCAGCGGTCAGAGAAGGGGATCATGTCCGGGTAGGCCTCTTTGACGCCGCGCAGCTGCTCCTCGAACTCGTCCCAGGTCTCGGGTTCGTCGTAGCCCAGCTCTTCCCAGATGTCCCACCGCACCACGACCGAGTACTGGTCCTGGGTCGACTCATGCAACCCCGGCAGCAGATAGAACTTGCCGTCGGCCTGGTAGAGGCTGTTGATGTCCTCCTCCAGATCCCAGTTCTCGATCTTCTCGGAGAAGTGCGGCATGTGCTCCAGATAGTCACTGACCGGCAGAAGCGCCCCGCCGCCGACGTACTGCGTCTCACCGCCGGAGTACATCACGGGGATGAAGTCAGGAGCGTCGCCGGCACCGATGACCAGGGAGACGCGCTCGTTCCAGTCGGACAGCGGCGCGTTCTCGGGGCTCAGTGTGACGTTGTTGTTCTCCTCGAGGTGCTCGAAGAAGGCCCAGTCCGAACGCATCGGATACTCGGGGTGATCCCGGTAGAGCAGGGAGAAGTCCACCGGCTCCGTCGCCACGAAGGTGTCACCGACTTCGAAGCTCTCCATGGCTCCGACGCCGACCTCATCCAGGTCGACCTCCGCCTCCTGCTCCCCATCTGCTGAGCCGCCGCAGGCCGACAGCGCCAGAACCCCTGCCGTCAGAGCCGCGGCGAGCGGCAGCCGCCGACGTCGTCCTCCACATGTCGAAGTCCTCATCATGATGCGAATGTTCCTTTCTTGTGGCGTCCGGAGGATGTGACTCCGGACGTCGTGGATGTCGTAGAACCCAAAGTCGTCGAACTCAAAGTCGTCGCTGATGTCACAGATGGTGTGGCCATCGCGCTCACGGAGTGAGTCATTGTTTGACGGATCCGAGCATGATCCCCCGCACGAAATACTTCTGCAGGAACGGATACAGACAGATGATCGGCAACGTGGTCAGCAACATCGTCACCG
>NZ_BAAAVT010000029.1:0-16186 GCF_039534665.1 Nesterenkonia aethiopica
CGGGATCGCTGCACGAACGGATAAGACTGCCCGGAACTTCCACGCTGGGCTCTGCCTCGCAGCGACTCTGCAATGGGTTTAGCAACACGCCCTAGGGTGGTGGCCGATGGCGCCCTCGATCCAAGGAGAACCTATGACCGCCCGAGCCTGCCCGTCCGTGATGACCTTCCGTGCCGCCCTGCTGGATATGGACGGCACTCTCGTGGACTCCCGGGCGGTCGTGGAGAAGCTGTGGCTGCGTTGGGCGCAGCGGCATCAGCTCGATCCCGAGCTTGTGCTGCAGACCGTCCACGGCAGGCAGGGTCAGGAGAGCATGGCGATCCTTCTGCCTGACCGGCCTGAGGAGGAGAACCTGCGGGAGAACCGAGAGATGCTGGCCACCGAGGCGGTCGACACCGAGGGGATCGTCGCCGTCGCCGGGGCCTCCGCTCTGCTGGCAGCTGTGGAGGGCCGTCCGCATGCCCTGGTGACCTCGGCGGACGCCCGGTTGGCGGCGGCCCGAATGGACGCCGCTGGGCTGCGGATGCCTGATCTCCGCGTCACCGCGGAGGACGTCACGGCCAGTAAGCCGTCTCCGGAGGGCTTCCTGAAGGCCGCTGAGGCGCTGGGCGCCGCGCCGGCTGACTGTGTGGTCTTCGAAGACTCGCAGGCCGGGGTCGAGGCCGGCCTGGCGGCGGGGATGACGGTGATCGGGGTCGGGTCGCACGCCGCAGAATTCGAGCCCGCGTGGGCGGTGGAGGACCTGACGGAGATCACGGTGCAGCCGACGCCACGGGCCGATGCCTTCCAGCTGGTCCTGCCCTGACCAGGACTCGGTCAGGCCCCCGGCTAGAGTGGTGTCCATGGTGGCCACTGCTCAGACCTCCCGTTTTCCGATGGCCGGCGACATCGGCTGGCTCATGAATCGGCTGAACCAGCTGCGGGCTGACCGGTTGCGCACTCTGTTGGAACCCTTGGGGCTCAGTGCCCGGTCGGCGGCGATGCTCACGGCGGTGGCGAGTCTGCCGCAGCCCGTGGCGCAGTTCGAGGTCTGCCGTGCTCTGGTGCTCGACCAGGCCAGTGTGGCGATCATCGCCGACGCCCTTCAGAAGGAGGGGTTCATCGAACGTGTGCGGGACGCCCGTGACCGGCGGCGCTATGCCATCACCCTCACCGGCGCCGGAGCCGAGCTGCAGCGCCGATGTGCCGAGATGTCTCGTATCGCTGAGGACGAGCTCGTCGCAGGGCTGCCGGATGACCAGGTCGACACGCTGCGCGGGCTCCTGACCGACCTCGCCTCGCGTCGCGGCATCATCTGACCAGGGGCGAATCGCGTCCTGTCAGGATTCTGCGGATCATCCCTTGACGTCGTGATCTGCATCACTTTATAGTCCTAATAGTTTGTGAGACAAACTCTTGGATCATCAGCACCGGATGAGAGGCAGGGCAGCATGGGACACAGGGGACGCATCATGCGCTGGACGGCGGGGGCCGCCGTGGCGGCGCTTGGACTGACGGCCTGCGGCGCGGGCGACGACGGCGGCGGCAACGGCGCCGATGGCGGCACGTTGAGCTTCGGGGTGGTGCCGTTGGAGACGGCGACCGAGACCCTCGACAACTGGAGCTTCTTCATCGAACTCTTCGAAGAGGAGACCGGATACCAGGTCGAGCTCTTCGAGGCGACGGACCCGGCCGCCGTCATCGAGGCGACGATCGCCGGCGACCTGGACGTCGTCCAGCTGGGCCCATTCGCCCAGTGGATCGCTCGCGACAACGGAGCCCAGCTCGACACGGTCGGGGCGACGGCACCGGACGAGCAGGGCCCGCGCAATGAGGCGGTGGCGGCCGTTCGGGCCGATTCCGGCATCGACGACATCACGCAGCTCGCCGGCGAGGATGTCTGCTTCATCTCGCCAGGCTCGGCCACCGGCTACCTCTTCGGCGCGGCGGCCTTCCTGGGCGAGGGGATGGACCCGGAGCGCGATGTCAACGGCATCTTCGTCGGTGACCACGCCTCAGCGGCCCGCAGCATGTACGACGGCGAATGCGCGGCGGTCTTCACCCACCGCGAGTACGCGGAAGTGATCTTCTTCGACGACAACGAGGACGTCGAGCCCGGTGACCTGGACATCATCTGGCGGGATGAGGTGCCGGAGGGCGGGATCTCCGTCTCGACAGAGATCGATGAGGAGCTGCAGACCCTGATCACGGAGACGATCCTCGAGCTCAACGGTGATGTCGTCTACGAGCGGGGCGACTGCCCCGAGGACCTCCAGGCCGAGGGCGAGACCGGGGACTTCTGCCGCGTCATGGGCCAGTTCTGGGGCATCGTCTCCGAGGACGAGTCCTACTGGGAGCCGGTCGCCGAGGTCTGTGAGCTCACCGATGCGCCGGCCTGCCAGAGCTGAGGTGAGGACCGTGACGGATCACGAGCGCACTGCACAGGAGCTGGCGGTGAGTCTGCGGGGGATCACCAAGGAGTTCAATGATGGCGAGGTCAAAGCACTGCGGGGAATCGATCTGGAGGTGCCGCGGGGCCAGAAGCTGGTGCTGATGGGCCTGTCAGGCTCGGGGAAGTCGACCACGCTGCGGGTGCTGAACCGGCTGCATGATCCGACCTCCGGGGAGATGACGGTGCTGGGGGAGGATCCGATGGCGATGTCGGCCCGTGAGCTGCGCCGGTTCCGGCAGCGGGTGGCGTTCGTGTTCCAGCACTTCAACCTGGTGGGTCGGCTCACCGCGTTGGAGAACGTCATGGCCGGAGCATTGGGCACCCTGCGGGGACCCCGGTATGGGGTGATGACCTATCCCAATGCGATGCGTCATGAGGCACTGGCTCAGCTGGAGCGAGTGGGATTGGGGGATCAGGCCTTCCAGAAGGCCGGCACGCTCTCGGGGGGTCAGCAGCAAAGGGTGGGCATCGCTCGAGCGCTGTTCCAGAAGCCGGAGCTGGTGCTGGCTGATGAGCCCGTGGCCTCCCTGGACCCGGAGTCTTCTCGGCAGATCATGGAGCTGCTGCTGACGGTCTGTGAGGAGGACGGGCTGACGGTGATCTGCAGTCTGCACCAGGTGGAACTGGCCATCGAGTGGGCTGATCGGATGGTGGGGCTGCGTCATGGCGAGATCGTCTTTGACCGGGATGCCTCGCAGATCACGATCGCTGATGCCTCGACCATCTACGCCAGCACTGACCCCACCACCAGTTCTGACCCGGAGGCGGCATGAGTGTGATGGAGACTGCGCAGCCGCGGGTGCTGCGGCCGCCGAAGGACAAGAAGCGACGTCGCCTGCAGCTTGTCGGTCTGGCCGTGATTGCGCTCTTCGGCGTGGCGCTGTGGCAGACCGGGTTCACGCCCTGGAACGTGTGGGGCCGGATGGATTCGGTGATCAACCTGATCGATCGGATGATGCCGCCCAGCTTCGTGGACTGGCAACGGTATGTCGTCGCGGTCATCGAGACGCTGTGGATGGTGCTGGCGGGCACGGCGATCGCGTTGGTGCTGGCGGTGCCGGTCTCGGCGCTGGCGGCGCGGAACATCACCACCGGGCCGGTGGCCTACACCGTCTGTCGGTTCATCATCACGCTGACTCGTGCGGTGCCGTCTCTGGTGTTCGCGCTGATCTTCGTGCGCGCGATCGGGGTAGGACCCACCGCTGGCGTGTTGGCCATGGGGATCAGCTCGATCGGGATGATCGGGAAGTTCTTCGCGGACCGGATCGAAGAGATCGACATGGGCATCGTCGAGGCCAGCAGGGCCTCGGGCGCCACCCGGATCCAGACCTTCTTCTCCGCAGTGTTGCCGCAGGTGATGACCAACTGGATCTCGCTGTCGCTGTATCGCATCGACATCAACCTGCGCAGCGCGGTGATCCTGGGCTTCGTGGGCGCCGGCGGCATCGGGCTGGAACTGCAGCGGGTCCAGGGACAGATGGTCTATACCCGGGTGATGGCGATCGCGATCATCATCTTCGTGCTGGTGCTGCTCACGGAGCGGCTTTCGGCGATGGCTCGAGCCGCTGTGCTGGGTCGAGAGGCGCCGGCCAAGGAGAACCCGTTCTCCCTGCGGGCGATGTATCGGGGTCTGACTGCTCGTCGCGCCCGCCATGGCGGCGACGGCAGCCGCGCCCGCCATGGCGGCGCTGTTCAGGACGCCCCGGTGGTGACTCGTGCGGCGTGGCGTCGGCCCAAGGCTGAGGGTCGGATCAGCGTGGGCTGGGATGCTTTCCGGCTGCGGCGCTGGGCGATGGGCTGGTCAGCGGTGGTGCTGACGGTCGGCAGCTTCGTGCTGCTGGGCTTCGGCCCCGTACAGCTCGTCGCCGCGATCCAGGACATCGTGCCCTATGTGGTGAGCATGTTCCCGCCGGACTTCGTCACCAATTTCACGCGCCATCTGGATCTGATGCTGGAGACCATCTGGATGGCATTGGCCGCCACCGTGCTGGGGCTGATCATCTCTCTTCCGATCGGGATCCTGGGGGCGAAGAACGCAAGCTTCCATCCGATCGCGGAGAAGCTGGCCCGGTTCTCCACCGTCGTGGTCCGGGGCATGCCGGAGCTGATCATCGCGGTGCTGCTGGTGGTCGCCTTCGGGATGGGACCGCTGGCCGGGGTGCTGGCGCTGACCATCGGATCCATCGGACTGGCCGGAAAACTCATCGCCGACACCATTGAGGACACCGACCTGTCGAAGCAGAACGAAGCCATGCGAGCTGTGGGTTCGAGCTGGCTGCAGCGCACGGTGACCTCCACGATCCCGACGGTGATGCCCGGGATCATCGGCGTGGGGCTCTACATGTTCGACGTCTTCGTCCGAGCGGCCACGGTGATGGGCATCGTCGGAGCCGGCGGCATCGGGCTCGCCCTTGACGCCTCCATCCGCGGGCGTCAGATGGACCAGACGCTGGCCCTGATCATCTTGATCTTCATCACCGTCTACGCCACGGAGAGATTCTCCGGCTGGCTCAGGAGGCAGATTCTGTGACACATACTCACCACGACGGCGCGACGGACGACTCGCTGGGTCTGGCCCGCATCGCCCGGCGCGCGGCCGAAGCTGTGGCCGATGACATTCGGCAGGCCTTCACTGAGACGGTCGAGGTCGAGCACAAGACCTCGGAGTTCGATCCGGTCACCGAGGTCGACCGATCCTCGGAACGTCGGATCCGGGAGATCCTGGCCGAGGCGACCCCGCAGGCGGCCATCGCCGGAGAGGAGTTCGGCTCGACGGAGCCGACCGATTCCGTCGGTTCTGCGTCCCTGCGGTGGCATATCGATCCCATCGACGGCACTCACAACTTCATCGCGGGGATCCCCTACATCTCCACCTCGGTGGCCGCCGAGGTGGAGGGGGTGATCGTGGCCGGTGCAGTGCATGACCCCTTGCGGCGCGAGACCTTCTGGGCTTCCGACGATCAGGCGTGGGTCGACGACTCCGTGCTGGCCTCGGCGGCCGAGGATCCCGGGCGGCCCGGAGTGCTGACCTCGCAGCCCTTCCAGGGGCTGCGCTCCACCGGGGCCGAGCTCGAAGAGCTCGTGGAGATCTGCCGCAGCTTCGGGATCGTCCGGAATCCGGGGTCGTTCGCCCTGCAGGTCGCTCACGTGGCCGCGGGTCGGGCCAGCGGGGCCTTCGAACTCACCGGTGCGGCACCGTGGGACATCGCTGGGGGGATTGCGGTGGCCCAGGCCACGGGATGCACCCACCTGCGGCTGGGGCAGGCTCCGCCAGGGTTCGGGGACTGGGCCAGCCATTCCTACCTGATCACCCGAGACCCTGCCCAGGCTGCCGAGATCGGTCCCCGTCTGACCCGGCTCATGACCCACGGCGAGGTGCCGGAGGTGTTCGCCAAGTTCATGGCGATCTGACTCAAGCAGACACGCTCGGCTCAGGCAGGCTCTGAGGTCCGGTCCCATCACGGGGCCGGGCCTCATCGTCTGCCCGTAGACTGCACTCCATGCTGACGCTCAGCGACCGCCGTGTCCTGACTGCCGCACGGGAGGTCACGTCCCGTCTCGGGCCGGGGGACGGGCACACCGTCGGTTCCGCAGCGATCGACATCTCCGGGCGCATCCACACCGGGGTCAACGTCCACCACTTCACCGGTGGCCCCTGCGCGGAGCTCGTGGTGCTGGGCCAGGCCGCCGCAGTGTCGTCTGACCGGCTGATGACCATCACCGCTGTGGGCGATGACGGCCGTGACGTCATCGCGCCCTGCGGACGATGCCGCCAGGTGATGCTCGATCTTCATCCTGACCTCGAGGTGCTGGTGCCGCCGACCGACGCCACTGCAGGGGAGGCGGCGACGCCGGTGTCGATCCGCGACCTGCTGCCGCACGGCTACCGGCACCCGGACGCGGACTCCCCGAGGGTCCTCCGCTTCGCCGGCCAGTACTACGACGATGTCGCCGACGGTCGCAAGACCGTGACCATCCGGCTGGGAGACCCCCAGCGGATCGGCCCGGTGACCATGGTCTTCGAGCAGGCGGAGGCCGCGGGGTTCCAGGTGCTGTCCGGCGTCGTGGAGACCATCGGGCAGCGCCGATTCGGGGAGCTGACCGCCGACGATGTGCGGCGGGAGAACGCCTCGAGCCTCGAGGCCCTCCGCACCGGGCTGCGCACCCACTATCCGCACATCGTCGATGACGACGTCGTCGACGTGGTGGATTTCCGCCTCGCCTGACGGGCCGGGTCAGGAGGAGGTGCTGCGGCGCGCGTCGCCCCAGATGTCGATCCCGGCGTCGACCGCGTGCCGGTCGATCTCGGCCAGCTCCTCGTCATGGAACGGATCGCTGTCCAGAGCTTGCAGGTTCTGCTCCAGCTGCTCCACCCGGCTGGCCCCGATCACCAGCGAGGTGACACGCTCGTCGCGCAGCGCCCAGGCGAGTGCCATCTGGGCCAGCGTCTGGCCACGCCGCTGGGCGATGTCGTGGAGCGCACGGATGCGCGCCAGATTCTCCTCGCTGAGGAAGCCGTCCCGAAAGGAGGGCTTGGTCGCCGCACGGGAGTCCTCCGGGACGCCGCCGAGGTACTTCTCGGTGAGCATGCCCTGGGCGAGCGCGCTGAAGGCGATCACGCCCACGCCTTCATCCTCCACGACGTCCAGCAGTCCGTCATGTTCGATCCAGCGGTTGAACATCGAATAGGAGGGCTGGTGGATCAGCAGGGGAGTGCCGAGCTCCTTCAGGATCGCCGCGGCCCGGCGGGTGTCTGCCGGGGAGTAGGAGGAGATTCCCGCGTACAGGGCCCTGCCGGAGCGGACGGCGGTGTCCAGGGCGGCCATCGTCTCCTCGAGCGGGGTGTCCGCATCCGGGCGATGGGAGTAGAAGATGTCCACATAGTCCAGCCCGAGACGGTCCAACGACGCATCCAGGCTGGAGAGCAGGTACTTCCGGCTGCCGCCCGGCCCACCATAGGGGCCCGGGTGCATGGTCCAGCCCGCCTTGGTGGAGATGATGAGCTCATCCCGGTAGGGGGCGAGGTCCTCCCTCATGAGCCGGCCGAAGTTGATCTCCGCCGAACCCGGAGGGGGACCGTAGTTGTTCGCCAGGTCGAAATGGGTGATGCCGGAGTCGAAGGCGAAGCGCACGATGTCGCGCTGACGCTGGAAAGGGACGTCGTCGCCGAAGTTGTGCCACAGGCCCAGCGAGAGCGGTGGCAGCATCAGGCCGGAACGCCCCACCCGGCGGTAGTCCAGCCTCGAGTAGCGGTCGTCGGCGGCGAGGTAGGGCGGGTGGCTCATGGGCGCTCCTGTTCGGTCGTCGGGCCGCTGACAAGCCTACTCCTGCCGACGCGGGCCGACTACGATCAGTCCATGGTGACGTCACAGAACACAGCGGCGATCGCCCGCGCGACGGGCCGAGCGTGGGACACCTGGGTCGAGGAGCTCGACGGCGCGGGCGCCCGCGAGATGGACCATCCGCAGATCGCTGGACTCGCGATCGCACGTATGCCCGACGGCCTCGACAATCCCGGCTGGTGGGCCCAGGGCGTGGCGGTGGCCTATGAGCAGCATCATGGGCTGCGGGTTCCGGGTCAGACCAGCGACGGGATGTTCCAGGCCTCGGCCAGCACGACGTTCCGCGGCACGCGGGAGGAGGCGTGGGCGGCCTGGACGGAGCTCGTCGCGGACCGTGAGGAGTTCAACGGCGTCGGGCTCGCACAGGCGCCCACGACCTCCGAGACCCCGAAGCGTCGGTACTGGCGGGCCTCCTTGGAGGACGGCACCAGGGTGGTCGTGGGCGTCGCAGCGAAGGGCGGCGACCGGGCGACCATCGGCCTGGAGCACGCGAAGCTCGACTCGCCCGAGGCGATCGACCGCTGGAAGCCGTTCTGGAAGGCTCTGTTGGCGGAGCTCTGAGCGTGCGTCCGGCCGTCGGTCGGGGTCAGCTCTCGATCTGTTCCTGGGCGCCGGAGCCGGACCGGGTCACCTGGATGCGCTGCGGAGTCTCCGCGGAGTAGACGCCTGCGACCCTCACGGTCAGCACGCCGGCGTCGTAGGCGGCGGTCACGGAGTCCGAAGGGACCTCCTGCGGCAGGGTCACTGTCCGGGAGAAGCTGCCGTAGCGGACCTCGCGCAGTCCTTCGGCCTCGCGCTCGTCACGGCGCTCACCGGAGACGGTGAGGCTGCGTCCGGTCAGCTCCACCGACACGTCCTTCTCCGGGTCCACTCCGGGAAGGTCCACACGCAGCACCAGGTCCTCGCCGTCGCGGTGGGCGTCGACGGCGGGGACGAAGCCCGTGGCTTGTCCTGATTCCATGCGGGGAGCCGCGAAGGCCGCGGAGTCGAACAGCGGGGTGCGCAGGGACCGGAAGACGTCGTCCATCAGGGACAGCGGGTCCAGGCGGGTCAGACGGGTGGTCATGAGGATCAGCCCCTTTCGATCTGTTGTCTGGTTGACGGCTTGCAGTCAGATCAACAGCTGTCCGGGGCGTCGTATTCCAAAGTTGAGCGTCATATGCTCAGGTTTTCATATCGTCGTGTCGCTGGCCCTCATGGTGCCGCACAGGCACTGCGGATCAGTGCCTCAGCGGCACGTGCGAGGTCAGCTGATGAGGTGTTGACGCCGAAGGTGAACCGGACGGCGGTCTGTGCCAGGTCCTCCGGCACGCCCATAGCCGTCAGGCTGGGACTCGCCTCCGAGGAGCCGGCGGCGCAGGCGGAACCGGAGGAGCAGAAGATCCCAGCCCGCTCCAGATCCAACAGCACGGATTCTCCACTGCGGCCCGGCAGGACGAAGGAGGCGTGACCGGCCAGCCGCCGGATGCGGTGACCGGTCAGGCGAGCTCCGGGGACACCCTCCTCGACGGCGGCGATGAAGTCGTCGCGTCGCCGACGCAGCGTCTCGGTGTCCTCTGCGGCGGCGAGCTCCAGCGCGGTGGCCATGCCGACGGCGCCGGCGACGTCCTCCGTGCCGGAGCGTCGGCCGCGCTGCTGGCCGCCGCCGTGGATCAGCGGCTCGAAGGGGGTCCGACGCCGCAGCCACAGGACGCCGACGCCTTTCGGGGTGCCGAGCTTGTGACCGGCGAGGCTCAGGGCCTGCACCCCGAGTTCGCGGACGTCAATGGTCTCGGATCCAGCCGCCTGGACCGCATCGGTGTGGAACGGCGTGCCGGTCTCGGCGGCGACGGCCGCCAGGGAGGCGATGTCCTGGACCGTGCCGATCTCGTTGGAGGCCGTCTGTACGCTGACCAAGGTGGTGTCAGACCGCAGGCGGCGCTGCAGCTCGGCGGGGTCGACGACTCCGGCATCGTCCACAGGCAGAACGTCCACCTCGTAGCCGATCCTCTCCAGCCAGGAGGCCGATTCTGAGACCGCTGGGTGCTCCAGTGCGGAGATCAGCACGTGCCGGCCTCGGGGGGCCGCCAAGGCGATCCCCTTGACCGCGGCATTGTCGGACTCGGTCCCGCCCGAGGTGAACAGGATCTCTCCTGGTCGGGCTCCCAGGGTCCGGGCGACGCGAGAGCGGGCGTCGGTCAGGGCACGCTCGGCGGCGAGTCCGGGCTCGTGTCGGCTCGAAGGATTGGCGTGCACCCCGGCGAGCAGCGGCCACATGGCCTCCAGGACCTCGCGGCGCACCGGGGCCGAGGCGGCCGCGTCCAGGTAGACCGTGCAGGGCCCGGAGAGCGTCGGCTGCTCCTGCGGCTCGGGGGTCTGTGTCATGGGAGGATCCTTCGCCGGGTCGGGTGCTGCGGCGCACTGAGGGTTCAGCGCGACGTCGTGAAGTCGAGTCCGAGGTCCACGGCCGGCACGCCATGGGTCAATGCGCCGACGCTGATGACATCGATGCCGGTGGCGGCCACCTGGCCGATCGTGTCCAGGGTGATGCCTCCGGAGGCCTCGACCACGGCACGGCCGGCGATGATCTCCACTCCGCGGCGCAGCTCCGGGAGGGAGAAGTTGTCCAGCATGATCGTGTCGGCCCCGCCGGCCAGCGCCGGGGCGATCTGGTCGATCCGGTCGACCTCCACCTCGATGTGCACGGTGTGCGGCAGTCGGGTTCGTGCGGCGGAGATCGCCGCGGCGAGGTCGTCCACCAGGGCGAGGTGGTTGTCCTTGGCCATCACGGCGTCGGAGAGGCCTGACCGGTGGTTGTGTCCGCCGCCGCAGCGCACGGCATGACGTTCCAGCGCGCGCAGCCCCGGAGTCGTCTTGCGTGTGTCGGCGATGCGCACCCCCGTGCCAGCCACCGCCTCGACGTAGCGGGCCGTCAGACCAGCGACCGCCGTCATGCGCTGCACAAGGTTCAGAGCCACCCGTTCGGCGGTCAGGATGGGCCGTGCCGGGCCGTGCACCGAGGCGAGCCGCTGGCCGGCGACGAAGGGTGTGCCGTCGTCGTGATGAACCGTGACCTCCACATCCTGGGACAGCGCCGTCATCGCCGCGGCGAACACCGCGCCGCCGCTGAACACGCCGGCCTCGCGGGCGACCAGGTCGGCCTCGGCCTGTGCGTCGGCCGGCACGAATGCCCACGAGGTGAGGTCCCCGAAGGGGGCGTCCTCCTCCAAGGCGCGGTGCACCACAGTCTCGATCTGGCTGCGCGTGAGCAGCGGGTCCCCCGCGACGTCGCGGGCAGGGAGCAGGGGGGTCGTCACGGGATCACCTCGGCTTCGCCGCGAGCATGCGGTCCAGGGCGACCTTCGCCTCTGCTGCGACCTCGTCGTCGACGATGATCTGGTTCTCCACCCGGCCGGCGACGAGCTCGTCCAGCACCCACGCGAGGTACCCCGGGTGGATCCGGTACATGGTCGAGCAGGGGCAGATCACCGGATCCAGGCAGAAGATCGTGCGGTCCGGGTACTCGGCGGCCAGCCGGTTGACCATGTTGATCTCGGTGCCCACCGCGATCGTGTCACCGGGGGACGAGGCGGCGATGAACTTCCTGATCGCGTCGGTGGAACCGGCGGCGTCGGCGGCGTCGACCACCGGCATGGGGCATTCCGGGTGGACGATGACCTGGCAGCCGGGGTGCTCGGCGCGGGCCTGCTCGATCTGGTCCACAGTGAAGCGACGGTGCACTGAGCAGAAGCCGTGCCACAGCAGCACCTTCGCCTCTCGCAGCCCCTCCTCGGTGTTGCCTCCGAGCTCCCGGCGGGGGTTCCACATCGGCATCTGCTCCAGCGGCACCCCCATGGCCTTGGCGGTGTTGCGACCCAGGTGCTGGTCAGGGAAGAACAGCACTCGGTGAGCACGCGCGAATGCCCACTCCAGCACGGTGGCGGCATTCGAAGACGTGCATACGATGCCGCTGTGGCGCCCGCAGAAAGCCTTCAGCGCCGCCGAGGAGTTCATGTAGGTCACTGGGATCACCGGGAGCTTGCCCTCGGCATCCGGCTGGGGATCCTCGGGGTCGAAGCCGTAGACCTCGGCGATGTCCTCCCAGGCCTCCTCCACGGACTCCTCGTCGGCCATGTCGGCCATGGAGCAGCCGGCCGCGAGGTTGGGCAGGATCACCTGCTGATCGGCCGAGGAGAGGATGTCGGCAGTCTCGGCCATGAAGTGCACGCCGCAGAACACGATCGTCTCCGCCTCCGGCTTGGTCAGTGCCGCGTTGGCCAGCTGGAAGGAGTCTCCGACGAAGTCGGCGTACTGGACGACCTCGTCGCGCTGGTAGAAGTGTCCGAGGATCACGAGCTTCTCGCCGAGGGCCTCCTTCGCCGCACGGATCCGAGCATGGAGCTGCTCGTCCTCCAGCTCCCGGTACAGCCGCGGCAGCTGACCGGGGCGGATCGTGCGGTCAGGGATCGGGTCGGACTCGGAGGCGCCGGGCCCGTATCCGGGGGCGACGTCGAACTCCCAGGGGCCTCGTGGCAGCGAGTCGTTGCACGACTCCTTGGGCTTGAGCTCGATGCGGTCGTGGACGGACAGGCTCATGGGTTCTCCTCGATGGTGAGCGTGTAGCGGGAGCGGTTGGGGGCCGAGCGGTAGAGCAGCGGCGGCCGGTGGTTCGTGCCGGTCATCCGACGCCCGGTGCTCTCCACCGAGCCCTGGGCCAGCACCTGGCGGCGGAAGTTCGACGGATCCAGGTCTCTGCCGAGGATCGCCTCATAGACCTCGCGGAGCCGGGTCAGCGGGAACTCCTCGGGCAAGAACGCGTGCGCGATGGGGGAGTAGGTGATCTTGGCGCGCAGTCGTTGCAGGGCATAGCGCAGGATGACGCCGTGGTCGAAGGCCAACGGGGCGGTGCCGTCCTCATGGCGGCGCAGGGTCTCATCGGCCGGGAACCACGCGACGTTGTCCCCGTGGTCGGCCTCGGCGTCCTCCTCGGGACGGACCAGGGCCCAGTAGACGATCGAGACCACGCGCTGGTCCGTCTGGCCGGAACGGTCGACGTCGCCGAAGGCGTAGAGCTGTTCGAGGTGCCGGGGCTCCAGGCCCGTGGTGGCCTTCAGCGTCTCCCGGGCCGAGGCGGCCAAGTCGTGATGGTCCTCCAGGGGTCCGCCGGGCAGGGCCCAGCGGCCGCAGAAGGGGTCGCGGATGCGGCGGACCAGCGGCAGCCACAGCGTCGGGCGGTCCTGTGCGGGGCCCGGGCGCAGGGAGAACACGACGGTGGACACGGCCAGCTCCAGGTGCTGGTGGGGCGCCGGTGCCCGGGCCGTCGTCTGGCTCCCTGCGGGACTCGTCACGATGAGCTCACTCCTTCTGGTATCTGTGACACTATGCTATCCATCATAAAGTCATGTCAACCTGAAGGGTGGCAGAGGAGGTGGCGACGGCGGAGCGGCCCTGGTCCTGCGGGCTCTCGCCTCCGGCTTAGACTGTCGCGGTGACCTCTCCTGCTCGACGCCGCCTCCGCCAGGGGCTGCCTGCCGACCGCCGAGGCCTCGGACGGGTCGGGCGCCCTGTGCGGCGTCTCGTCCCGGGGCTCGCTGTGGCGCTGATGGCCGCCGTGGCCGCCCACCTGCTCGCCGAGCAGATCCCCGGCGTCTCCGGACTGCTGCTGGCCATCCTCCTCGGCATCGGTCTGCGTGGACTGCGCTGGATCCCGCCGACCTTCGAGGCGGGACTGCGCGTCGCCTCCAGGACCGTGCTGCGGCTGGCCATCGTGCTGCTCGGGCTCCAGCTGGTGCTGGGCGACATGCTGGCTCTGGGCTGGGAGGTACTGGTCATCGTCGCCGGCACGGTGGTGGTGACCTTCGTCGGCACAGTGCTGGGAGGTCGGGCGCTGGGCACCCCTCGAGGGGAGTCGACCATGCTCGCCACAGGCACCGCGATCTGCGGTGCCTCTGCGGTCGCCGCGGCCGCAGCTGCTCTGGACCGTGGAGACGGACGGGACAGCCGCGGTCGGCCGGTGGATGCGGCTGCGGCGATCGCGGTGGCCGTGGTGACTCTCTGTGGGACCATCGCCATGCTCGTGCTTCCGCTGCTCGTCACCATGCTCGGGTTGGACGAGCGGTCCGCCGGCATCTGGATCGGATCCGGTGTCCACGAAGTGGGTCAGGTGGTGGCTGCGGGAGGGATGGTCGGCGCCACGGCGCTCGCGGTCGCCGTCGTGGTCAAGCTGGCTCGAGTGGTGCTGCTGGCGCCGATCATGGTGGGGCTCGGAGTGGTGGCGCGTCGGCGCGATCCGGGCGGGAGCGCGGCGCGGCGAGAGGCGGGACGGCGGCGACCGCCGCTGATCCCCGGGTTCGTTCTGGGCTTTCTGGGCGCGGCCGCGCTGGCCTCTGTGGTGGGGATTCCAGAGGGGGTCATGGCTCCGGTCCGTGCTGTCACCACGATGCTGATGACGATGGCGATGGTGGGGATCGGTTCCGGGGTGGACCTGCCCGACCTCCTGCGTCGAGGTGGGCCGGCCCTGGCGCTGGGCGTGTTCGGCACGGTCCTTGCCCTGGGTGTCTCGCTGATCGGCGTGGTCGTGCTCCTCTGAACGGCAGGCCCAGAGGTGCCTCGCCGAGGTCGGAGTCTCTCGACTTTCATTCGAAACTGTGTTCGAATGGCAGATATGCGATGGCAGGGTCAGAGGATCGACGGCGACGACGGCGGGGCGCTGCTGCCGCTCAAAGGCCTGGTGCGCACGGTGCGCACCCCAGACTTCGACGGTGTCACGTTTCATGAGGTCGCCTGTCGGTCGGCGCTCAACCGCGTGCCGGCAGGTTCGAACATGCCCTTCACCTGGACCATCAATCCCACCCGGGGGTGTCTCCATCGATGCGTCTACTGCTTCGCGCGGAAGACCCATGAGTACTTGGACTTCGACTCCGGTCGGGACTTCGACACCCAGATCGTGGTGAAGACGAACATCGCGGATGTCCTGCGAGCTGAGCTGTCCAAGCCCAGCTGGGGTAGGGAGCACGTCGCGCTGGGAACCAATTCGGATCCCTATATGCGCGCGGAGGGCCGGTATCGGCTCATGCCTGACATCATCGCGGCGCTGGCCGAGTCTGGGACTCCGTTCTCCATTCTGACCAAGGGCCCGCTGCTGAAGCGGGACCTGCCGCTGCTGCGCGAGGCTGCGCAGCAGGTGTCGGTCTCCGTGGCGGTTTCGCTGGCGATGGTGGATCGGGACCTGCAGCAGCGCGTCGAACCGGGCACCCCGGACCCGCGCGCCCGGCTGAGTCTGATCCGCTCCGTGGTCGATGCCGGACTGGAATGCACGGTGCTGGCGATGCCGATCCTGCCGTGGCTCACCGACTCCGAGGAGCATCTGGATGTGCTGCATGCCGAGCTGGCCGAGGCGGGAGCGGCTGATGTGACCACCGGAGCGCTGCATCTCAGGCCGGGGGCGCGGGAGTGGTTCCTGGACTGGCTCGCTCGGGAGCATCCCCGCCTGGTGCGGCGGTATCGACGGATCTACCGGGGAGGCTCCTATGCTTCCTCCGAGTACAGAACGTGGCTTGCGGCGCGGGCGAAGGAGGCGCGGCGCAGACACGGTGTCGACCGTCGCCGGGGCCCCATGTGGCGGGAGCGCGTGTCGCCGGAGCTGCCGGCCGCGGATCTCGGCCCCCGGCAGCCGGTGCTGTTCTGACTGCCGGGGCAGGCGAGTTCTGGCTGACATCTCCGCGCGGCCTCAGCCCGGGGGTGTCACAATGAATCCATGAGCGTCATCAAGATCAATGCGATCACCGTTCCTGAGGACTCCGGCGATGAGCTGGGAGCCCGCTTCGCCGCACGGCATGGCTCCATGGAGGGCACTCCGGGCTTCGAAGGGTTCGAGCTCTTGCAGCCCACCGATGGCCGCACGGTCTGGCTCGTCGTCACCCGCTGGGCATCGGAGGAGGACTTCGACAACTGGCGGAACTCCGAGCATTTCCAGCGTTCGCACGGTCAGGGCGGCTCAGGAGATCGGGACTCCGGTGACCAGGGGGAGCAGAAGCGACCCCCGGTCGGCATGTCCTCGGAGCTGTGGAGCTACCAGATTTCGGTCACCGGCTGAGGGCTGGTAATCTAACTGGGTCAGAACGTCAGCCCGGCTGACCTGGCCCGCGCCTCCTTAGCTCAGGGGATAGAGCGTCTGCCTCCGGAGCAGAAGGCCGCAGGTTCGAATCCTGCAGGGGGCACCCATCGCCGAAGCCCCGGATTACTGGTCACAGTGGTCCGGGGCTTCGTCGTATCCGGGGTCCATGGCGGGCTGCCGCTCCCGGGTGCCCCTTGACGGCGGAGTGTGACGTGAGCTACGGGTTATTGGCCAGAATGTGTGTATGGCCCGGGCGTGTCATCCCCTTCCGGCCCAGCCTTTGCGTGTCCAGAGGCCTTCCTCAGGCATCACTGAGGT
>NZ_BAAAVT010000030.1:0-10621 GCF_039534665.1 Nesterenkonia aethiopica
CGTTCTTCTCGCTTCTCCAGAAGAACGTTCTCGATCGCCGTTCCTGGGCGACGCGGGAGGAGCTGCGCATCGCGATCCTCACCTGGATCGAGCGCACGTATCACCGGCGTCGGCGGCAGGCGCGGCTGGGTAAGTTGACCCCGGTCGAGTTCGAGGCCACGATGAGACCGTCCATGGCCCTCCTGGCCTGACTAACCGCTGTCTCCTATCCGTTCAGCAGACCCCCGCCATTGTTCGACCGGTCGGTGGTGAAGTAGGCCAAGAACTCTCTGCGCCATTTGTGGGCTCTTCGGAGTTCAGGTGGGGTAGGCACGACACGCTGAGTAGCTCAGGGGCGCAACGAAGAGGGGCCGGGGCCCCGAAGATGTGTAGCGACCAAGCAAACACAGCCAGGAAGCCCCGACCCCGATGTTCGAGAATACCCGGCCTGTCTCTGCCTGCCGAGCCGACCAGCACACCTCCTGCCACCACTGTGACGTCCTCGTCGGTCTCGAGGGCCTCCACGTCATCGATGTCGATCGCTCAGCCC
Organism: Nesterenkonia aethiopica; assembly: GCF_039534665.1. Lineage (NCBI taxonomy): Bacteria > Bacillati > Actinomycetota > Actinomycetes > Micrococcales > Micrococcaceae > Nesterenkonia > Nesterenkonia aethiopica. The sequence continues at coordinate 530 of NZ_BAAAVT010000030.1, forward strand.
GGGCGGGTGCGTTGATCGTCACCGTTGAATCTTCCCCATCTGGTACCGGCTGCCCGGACTGCGGAGTCATCGCTACCAGCGCCGGAAGGAAGACCATTGAGCTCATCGATGCCCCGGTCTACGGAGCCCCGGCCCGATTGCGCTGGCGCAAGCGACGATGGCGCTGCGGCGACCCTGACTGCTCCACCGGGGTCTTCACCGAACAGAACCCCGTCGTGGCGGCAGAGCGGGCGCTATTGACCCGCCGGTGCATCGCCTACGGGATCACGCTGATGCGCCGAGAGAATCTCTCCGTCCAAGGACTGGCCCGCCAGCTCGGAGTTGACTGGCACACCGCCTGGCGAGCGATCCGCCCCTTGTTGCAGGCTGCTGCTGGCGATGAGCGCCGATACACCGGGGTCTCCACCCTCGGTGTCGATGAACATGTGTGGCACCACGTTGATCGGCGTCGACGCGGGCCGAAGGAACTGACCGGGATGGTCGACCTGACTCGAGATGATCGGGGCCAGGTGCAGGCCAGGCTGCTGGACCTGGTTCCAGGGCGCACCGGCAAGGCCTACGCTGACTGGCTCGCCACCCGCAGTCCTGAGTTCCGGGCAGGTGTTCAGGTCGCCCCGTTGGATCCGTTTGCCGGGTATAAGAATGCCATCGACGCCCATCTCGACGAGGCCACCGCTGTGCTCGATGCCTTCCATGTGGTCAAGCTCGGCACCGCCGCTGTCGATGAGGTCCGTCGCCGAGTCCAGCAGGACACCCTGGGGCACCGAGGCCGCAAGGGCGACCCTCTCTATGGAATCCGGCGGTTGCTGCAGACCGGGATGGAGAACCTCAGCCAGGCTCAGTGCCGGAAGATCGAGCGGGTCATCACCGCTGACCCGAGGCATGAGGAAGTCTTCATCGCCTTCCAATGTGGGCAAGAACTCCGGGCGGCCTATCAGCACCATGACCTACGAGCTGGGCGGCAGATCGCGGTTAAGGCCCTGGAGTCCTTCTCCTCCTGCCCGGTCGGCGAGATCGCCCGGCTGGGCCGGACCCTGCGGAAATGGCGTGCCGAGTTCTTGGCCTACTTCACCACTGGCAGGTCGAACAACGGCGGCACCGAGGCGGTCAACGGACTCATCGAGCTCGCCCGACGGATCGCCCGTGGATTCCGCAATCGTGAGAACTACAGGTTACGGATGTTGCTGATCGGAGGAGGCCTCGATGGGTATCTCCCCACCTGAAGTCCGAAGAGCCCATTTGTGCAGGGTCCGGCCCAGTTTCGCGATCTCGGCCACCGGACAAGACCGGAAGGACTCGAGGACCTTGAGCGCGATGCGCCGTCCGGCGCGTATGTCATGGTGCTGATAGGCCGAGCGGAGTTCCTGGGCGCACTGGAAGGCGATGAAGACCTCCTCATGGCGGGGATCCGTGGTGATGACCTTCTCGATCCGCCGGCATTGGTTCTGGCTGAGGTGCTCGATCCCGGTCTGCAGCAGCCGCCGGATGCCGTAGAGCGGATCGCCTTTCCGGCCTCGGTGCCCCAGAGTCTCTTGCTGGACCCGGCGACGGACCTCGTCGACGGCGGCGGTGCCGAGCTTGACCACGTGGAACGCATCGAGAACGGCTGCCGCCTCGTCGAGGTGGGCATCGATAGCGTTCTTGTACCCGGCGAAGGGATCCAGCGGGGCGATCCGGATCCCGGTGCGGAAGTTCTGGCTGCGGGCGGTGAGCCAGTCGGCGTAGACGGTGCCGGAGCGGCCGGGCACCAGGTCCAGCAACCGCGCCTGCACCCGCCCCTCAGGGTTCCTAGTGAGGTCGACCATGCCGGTGAGCTCCTTCGGCCCGCGTCGACGCCGATCGACGTGGTGCCAGATATGCTCATCCACACCCAGAGTGACCACCCCGGCGAACCGACGCTCATCATCAGCAGCGGCCTGCAACAGTGCGGCGATCGCGTTCCAGACGGTATGCCAGTCGACGCCGAGCTGGCGGGCCAGCCCTGCCACGGACACGTTCTCCCGGCGCATCTGGGCCACACCCCAGCTGATGCATCGACGGGTCAGCAGCGCCCGCGGGGCGGCCACAGCAGGGTTCTGCTCGGTGAAGACCCCGCGGTCGCAGTCAGGGTCGGCGCAGCGCCATCGGCGCTTGCGCCAGCGTAGCCTCGCCGGGATTCCATAGACCGGAGCATCGATGAGCTCGACGTTCTTGCGGCCGGCACTGGTGGCGATCACGCCGCAGTCCGGGCAACCCGCCGGTTCTGCTGCTGATTCGACGACCACGCGCAGCAGTGCCGCAGTGGATGGACGCTCCACGGCGATGACGTGGAGACCGTCGAGGTCGGCGAAGAGGTCGCAGTTGTGGCAGTAGGCGTGCTGGCCAGCTGGGCAGGCCGGGACCGGGCGCGTATTCTCGGACATCGGGGTCGGGGCTTCCTGGCTGTGTTTGCTTGGTCGCTACACATCATCAGGGTCCCGGCCCCTTCTTCGCCCCGTGCTCAGCTCACCGGCGAGTCGCTTGCCCCCACCTCAACTCCGAAGAGCCAGATATCTCTCTGCGTGCCACAAGGACAGACTCGCCGACGACCGACGCTCCACCCTTTAGCAACACGCCCTAGGTGTAGGAACCTCCATCATCGGAAGGCCTCGACTTCTATCCATCCACCGCCACGCCGACTCCGGCGCGCGTCCCAGCTTCTACACCCTCAAACGCGAAGAGCCACTTATCCTGCCGGAGAAACGGTGCCCTTAGAAGCTAACGGGGGGCGTAGAAGAAGAAATAGCTCCCACGCACCGGGCTGTTCGACAAAGCAGAACCGAGATCGTGAGCATCTCGGGGCCATTTCAGCCGCAGCCCGGGGTCCAGCGGTCGTCGACGCTTCGCGTCCCTGAACGTGAGCGCTCTGCGCGTGTGCCAGCGTCTGTGGGTGTGGCCGGTCTGGGTTCACCTGTAGGGCGATACGTGAGGCGCGTCAGGTGTCCGGGTCGCGACCGTTTCTCGGGGTAGCGGAGAAGGGTGCCGAGAGCCTGCTCAGCAGACGTGCTGGGCGGCGGGCGCGTGCTGTCAGCCAATCGAGCGAGGGATGATCCTGGCGAGCCTGGCGCAACACGCTCCCGAAGGTTGCCGGAAGTGGCCTGCGGTTCTTCCGTACCCAGTGGGCGGTCGCTTCGTGCGCGCGTACTAGGTACGTGCTGATTGCGTCGTCGACGTTTCCGTCGCTCAGCCGGTCATGGGCTTCTGCCAGCCGGAGTCCACCGCGTGGGCCGTGATTGTAGAGATAGTAGGCGAGGTGTTCGTATTGCTGGGTGTCGAGTACGGGGTGGACTGCCAGGATGGCATCACTTGTCGACTCGATAAGCGTACTCCAATTGTCAGGATGCATGACTCGCTCGCCCCTGAGGCTCCTCTCTGCTCGGAGGAGGAGCCGATCAAACTCCTCGATCAGGTGGTTGCCGAACGTGATGGTTCCCTTCACCTCGGCTCCGGAGGAGAAGGTGAACTCCCCGAAGTATGGGCCTGCGTACGTGTCATACAGGTCTACCCGGACGAAGGGGGCGTCAGTGAGTCGTGAAAGCTCGATGGCCCAGCGTGAGAGCATCACCGCGGTTCGGGGCACGAGGGGCGGTGCTGGTTGCACCTTAGAGGGACACAGTTTGAAATCTCGTCCGTCCTCTAAGGGGCGAAAGTTGCCATCAAAGAATGCATTTCGTATAGGAGACGAGTTTCGATCGATCTGCGATATTAGGCCTATCTGGCCCTGAAACATATAAAATTTATAGTCAAAGGGTAGCGGCCCCGGCTGAGGTCCTTGGAGTAGCTCTTCGATTATCCATCGTGACTTTCTCTGGCGGAAGCTGGCGGTCACCTTCCTCTGCCTGGCGCGGATCTCGTCGAGGTCCATCTCGCGAAGAGAAAGGTGATCGAAGTACCGTACTGAACCAGTGCGCTCAAGCAGCATCACGCCCCTGGCTGACCACCCGTGGGCGAACTTCAGGGCAGCTCTCTCGCCAAGAGACTCAGCGGTGATCTCGCTGGCCGATTCCAGAATCCGGTGCTGCTGCGGCAGGCCGATGGGGTCGCCTTCCACGCGAAGGTCTTTCAGCTGGCGGTGAACCTCGGTCTTGTTCGAGAGTCGTCTGCGCAGCTGCGTGCCACGCTTCCCGAACTCGCGGTTCAAGAACCTCAGGTACGGGGAGTCTTTCGATGTCTTGTCGAACGGCATGCGGTTCCCTGTTCTTTCAGTGCGGTGCGCCGAGACCATGATCACATGGGCTGAACCGTCAGTAGCGTCCGGCAGTGTGGAGTACGGCACTCGGTGAACCGTCCTGGGTTCAGTTCCGAGATTTTGGTGTGGGCTCTGCGGCTCGGTGGTGATCATAATATGCGGCCTCGATTTCCGCGGGGGTGCGGTAGCCCGGGTGCTCGTGCAACCTGGTGGTGTTCCACCAATGGACCCAGTTCATGGTGGCGAACTCCACCTCGGTCAGTGAGGCCCAAGAGGGTTGGGAGTAGTTCAGCTCGGTCTTGTACAGCCCGTTGACCGCCTCGGCCAGCGCGTTGATGCTCCTATAGTTGTTAACTGCGAACTTCGCCGGTGTGGGGGTCTGCCTTGACGAGGTGGTAGACCTCTCGGATCACGTAGCGTTTTAGGCAACGGATGATGCCGCGTTTGGACTTGCCCTCGGCGGTGCGGCGGGCGACGTAGGCGATCGTTGGTTCGTGAAATCTCATTCTGGCGATCACGGTGCGGTAGATTGCAGCACTGAGCTGTCTGTGCCCGCCTTGGTTGATGCGATGTTTCCCGCTCGTCATACCTGACCCTGCCGGGATGGGGCTGATGCCTGGGGTTCCGGAACTTGGGCAGCTACATCACCCGGGTGCTGCTGGATACCGGCGGATTCAGACCCTTGCTATACCTGCATCTGCGATGAGCCACTTTTCTACAATGTGTAGAATAATCTCGTCGGCCTAGCTGAGGAGGTGGCATCGCGGTGAGTTCTGCACCTGGTGTTGCCTCTCTGCCTGCCGCAAATGGCGTTGCCCGGGTGCTTCGTGGAATGCTGGCCGCAGCAGTTGCGATCGGTTCTGCAACTGCCGCTCACCTGACCGCCGGTCATCATGGCCCGCACCCGGTGATCCTGCTTTTGGCCATCGCAGTCAGTGTGCCGGTATGTGTGGCTTTGGCCCGGGTTCCGTTGAGCCGCTGGCGCCTGGCTGCTGCGGTGCTCGTCAGCCAGGGCGTGCTGCACGTTCTCTTTGCGCTGTTCCCGTATAGCCATGCTTCCGCAAGCTTGTCTGTGGGGCAGTCTTCGCATCCTGGGCACCACCGTCATCATGTGGATCATCTGGTGCTGGCTGAGCCATCGGCCAGTGCCGTTTCAGCCCACGGCGTGGTTCCGGATGCCGCGATGAGCGTGGCCCACCTCAGTGCTGGTGTGCTGACCTATGCTCTGCTGCGCCGTGGTGAGGTCCTTCTACAGGCTCTGGTGAGTCTGTTTGGGATTCGCCCGGTGCTGATGTTTGTCTTCCGTCCGTTGGTGCTTACCGGCCCGCGGACGATGAACTGGGCGGCGTCGTGGCCTGCCCGGCAGTTCTCTGCTCTTTGGCCCGGTCAGGGCCCGTGGACCCTGCGGGGTCCGCCTGTGGTGAGCTGAGACTGATTCTCGTCCTGACACCACGGAACCTGCGGGCCTGTGGTGAGGTCTGCTCACCCCTGAAAGGTTGACGTTGCTATGGGCGAAACACGCCCTGTTGCTGCCTCGCGCCGAGGTGGCACACTCCGCTCTGTTGGCCTGGCGGTGGCTACAGCTGCTGCTTGTTCGGTGCTGTGGACGGCACCGGCATCCGCGCATGACACCCTGCTGGCTGCCTCGCCTGAGGCAGATGAGGTCCTGGACCACTCACCGGAGGCGATCACTCTGGAGTTCTCCGGGGATGGTCTGACCACTGGGGAGACGATCACCAACACCATCCTGCTCCGAGATGCCAATGGAGAGAACTGGGAAGGTGAGACCGAGGTCGAGGGCAGCGCCATGTCTACTGAGCTGCCAGAACCGTTACCTAACGGGGAGTTCGACGTGGTCTACCGGGTGGTCTACTCGGATGGTCATTCCGAAGAGCATTCCTACAGCTTCGAGGTTGCCGACCCTGATGCTGAGGACGAGATCGTCTTAGAAACTACTGAGCCCTGGGAGGGAGAGCCCTCCGACAACGCAGCGGATGCCTCCGGGTCTGTGCCCAGTTGGGTACTGGGCCTTGGTGCGGGGGCTGCTGCTGTTGTCGTGGTGATCGTGCTGGTGATGCGCCGCCCAGGCACAGCCGGCGACTGATCGTCCTTGGCCGCTCTGTTCCTTTCCCTTCTTTGTTTCGTGATGCCGTCACGGCTGGATTCTTCGCCGTGCGGCTGTAGGGCCTGTGCGCCCGGAAGGATTATCTGATTCTGATGAAGAACAACACCCCTTGGACCCTCTCTGCCCTGATTGCTGCCGGCCTGCTTGCTCTGAGCGCCTGCGCGCAGGCCGATTTGCCCAACGACCCGGAGATCGACGAGAACCCTGTTGCTGAGGATGCGCGGATCCAAAGTGAGGATGATGACCTGTGGGTCCGGGCGGCGGACTCCGAGATGACCAGCCTGTTCGGCACGATCGAGAACCTCACCCCTGAAGAACTGGAGATCGTGGCCGCCGAATCACCAGCTGCCGAGGTGGTCGAGCTCCATGAGATCGTCGTCGACGAGGATGGTCAGGAAGTCATGCAGGAGATCGAGGGCGGGTTCCCGATCCCTGCAGAAGGCTCCCTGGATATGGAACCAGGCGGGGACCACCTGATGCTTATCGGACTGCATGACGAGCTTCTGCCTGGTGAGGTGGTGGAGGTGACCCTGGAGTTCACCGACGGCACCACTGAGAGCATCGGAGCCATCGTCAAGGACGACGGCGGCCAGGACGAACCCTACGACCACGAAGACCACGGCCACCATGGAGACCACGGTGACGACGATGACCACCAGGGGCATGAAGACCATGGCAGTCACGCTCACGGTGACGACTCCGAGGAGGTCCACGGTGAACACTGACCCTGGTACTGCTTCCGACGGCGGGTCGGGGCAGCGGGATTCGGCGGATCAGGGTTCGGCAGCGCCTCGGCGGGGTGTCTCCCGTCGGGGCCTGCTGCTGGGCGCAGGCGGGACCGGATTGGCCGTCACTGCTGGCGCGGCCTTCGGCCTGGGGCGGGGCACTGCCCCGGAACCTGAGCCGGAGCATCTGCTGCACGGCAGTCAGACGGTCGCCTTCTATGGGGCTCGACAGGCAGGCATCGAGACCCCGGCTCAGGCCCATGCTGTGCTGATCGCCCTGGACCTGAACGAGGGGGTCGAGGGTGAGGATGTGCGGCGTTTGTTGCGGCTTCTCACTGATGATGCCGCACGTCTGACCCAGGGGCAGCCTGCTCTTGCCGACACCGAGCCTGAGCTGGCTGAGAAGCCTGCTAGGTTGACGGTGACTTTCGGGTTCGGCCGGCACCTGGTGGAGCTGCTCAACCCGGAGATCGTGCCCCAGTGGCTGGAAGATCTGCCCGAGTTTGAGATCGATCAGTTGGAGCCCCAGCTCTGCGCCGGGGACCTGCTGCTGCAGATATGCGGCGATGACCCGATCTCGCTCGCGCACGCCCGACGGATGCTGCTCAAGGATGCCCGGGCCTATGCCTCACCACGGTGGATGCAGGACGGGTTCCGCAACGCGCGCGGCACCCAGAGCGAAGACATCACAATGCGGAACCTCTTCGGCCAGGTGGACGAGACCGTCCAACCTGGTCGGGGCGATGACGGCAAGGAGTTCACCGTGTGGGGGCACCCCCCAGCCGGATCTTCCAGTCCGCTGCGGCCCTGGATCGAGGGGGGCACCTCACTGGTGGTGCGGCTGATCAGCATGGACCTCGACGGCTGGGACGAGCTGGCCCGCAGCGGCAAGGAGGCCTCCATCGGGCGCGATCTGAGTGTGGGCGCACCACTGACCGGTTCCAGCGAGCACGATGTGCCGGACTTCGAGGCCACGACCCCGCTGGGATTCCCGGTGATCGAGGACTTCGCCCATATCCGTCGGGCTCACCCACAGGTTGCCGAGGAGCAGATCCTACGTCGCAGCTACAACTACGACCGGCCACCACAAGGGGACGGTCAGCTCAGCGACTCCGGAATGGTTTTCCTCAGCTATCAGGCCGATGTGAAGCGCCAGTTCCTGCCGATCCAGCAGCGGCTGGCTGAGGGGGACCAGCTCAATGAGTGGACCACTCCCATCGGCAGCGCGGTCTTCGCGATCCCTCCCGGATGTGCCCCCGGCGGGTACATCGGCGACTCCCTCTAAACACTGACCTTCCTTCTCTGAAAGACTCTCTGATGACCAACGACATCAGGGCAGCCGAACCTGCCCGACAACACCCAAGCCCACCAGAGCCTGACGAGCCAGTCAGCCGACCGGCGTGGTTCGTGCCCCTGCTACGCAGAATCCACTTCTACGGAGGCATCTTCGTGGGACCCTTCATCCTGATCGCAGCGCTGACCGGGGCGATCTATGCGTTCTCTCCGCAGATCGAACGTATGGTCTATTCCGAAGAACTCACCGCCTCCAGCAAATCCACCGACTACCTTCCCTTGGATGAACAAGTAGCCGCAGCGGAAGAACACGTCGGCGAAGACGCACAGTTAGCGGCCGTACGACCAGCTGCCACTCCGGGGGACACCACCCGGGTGATCTATGAGTACGACGAGTCTCCTTCCGGGCTCCACGATCCGCAACGAGGCATTTTCATCGACCCTGTCACCGGCGAAGTCCGCGGGGATGAGGGGGTCTACGGCACCGGCGGGTCTCTGCCGTTGAGGACGGAGATCGCACAGATGCACCGGCACCTGTTCCTCGGAGACTGGGGACGCCTCTATAGTGAGCTGGCTGCTTCCTGGCTGGCAGTCATCATCATTGCCGGAGTCGGACTCTGGGCAGCACGGTGGCGCGCCGTCCGTCGGTCCAAACGGAAGCAGAAGGGCATGCTGCTGCCGGAAAACTCCGCCCGCGGGCTTCGGAGGACTCGGTCCTGGCACGCAGCCACCGGGATCTGGATCGCGGCAGGAGGCCTCTTTCTGGCCGCTACTGGTATCACCTGGTCCACCTACGGGGGAGCCAATGTTGCGGACCTGCGCACCAGCATGGACTGGCAGACGCCCTCAGTCGAGACCCAGCTCAACCCCGACGCGGAAGATGCGGGTGTCCATGATGAGCACCCCCACCATGGACACGGCGGAGAACAGGCCCACGATACTCATGCAGTGGATGTCTCCGGCATCGGCCACGTCCTGCGGGCCGGCCGGGAAGCGGGTTTCACCTCTGCTCATGTGGAGCTCATCGCCGCCTCAGGAGAGGGGGAGGCATGGAGTATGCGCGATGTCAGCATGAAGCTGCCCACGCCCGAGATTCAGGCTGTCGCGGTAGACCCAGCGACCTACAAGGTCACCGATGTGCTGGCCTGGGATGACTATTCCTTCATGGCCAAGCTGGCCCAGTGGGGAATCTGGATGCACATGGGAACACTCTTCGGCCTGGCCAATCAGATCCTGCTGTTCACCCTGGCGGTGAGCATTGGTCTGTTGGTGATCTGGGGGTATGTGATGTGGTGGCAGCGCCGACCACGCCATAACCCGGCGCAGAAGGTGGGTAACCTCCCGAGCCGAGGATCCCTCAGGCGGGCGCCATGGTGGGGCAAAGCGCTGATCACTGCGGGGCTCGGCCTGATTGCCTGGTTCCTACCACTACTCGGCGTTAGCCTGGTGGCCTTCATCCTGATTGATATGCTCCTGGCACTGAGGCAGAGGCGAGCCTCCGCCTCCGACTCGCGCCTGGCGACTACAAGGAGCAAGCCCTAGGTGTGATGTCCAGGCAGGTTGTTGAGTCTGCTGAAGGGCGGGCCGCCGATCGCGGAGTGGTGCCGGTGACGCTTGTAGAAGTGCAACCAGTCCGGCAGCTCCTGGGTCTGCTGAAGGTTCGGTTGACTTCAAGACTGCTGAGAAAGCAGGAAGGATGGAAGTCATGCCGAAAGTCGTCTATACCGAGGAGTTCCGCCGCA
>NZ_BAAAVT010000031.1:0-7296 GCF_039534665.1 Nesterenkonia aethiopica
GCACGACGACCACCACCACGACCTTCCCGAACTCGAAGCCGCATAACCATCCAGCAACTCGGAGAGCCAGCTACACCACTACACGGGACTTGACCCACGCCGATACCTCCAAGGCAACTGAGCTGGTGGATCTGCCGTTGCGGATGGGCCTGTGGCAACGAGGAAGGGAAGGCTACCCTGTGGAACGCGGCCAACTGGTGGCACATTCGGATGCGGGTTCTCAGGGCGGATTCAATCGGTCGTCGCAACACTGTAACCAGGAGGGTGTTGATGGGCAGACCAGCTGGATGGTTGAAGGAACTCACGGGCCGGTCGGCGATGATCTCGCCGGGGGCTCCGACGACCCGGCGCAGCGTCGAGCGTCAGTTCTGGAAGGAGATTACGAAGGGGCTCTCCACTGAGGACGCCGCCGGAGCGGTAGGCGTGTCCCCGGCGGTCGGGGCTCGCTGGTTCCGGCAGGGTGGCGGTATGTCGACGATCGAGCTGACCGAGCCTGGCGGGCGCTACCTGTCCTTTTCCGCGCGGGAGGAGATCACGATCCTGAAGGCTCAGAACATCGGGGTACGGCAGATCGCGCGCAGACTCGGCAGGGACCCGGCCACGATTTCGCGGGAGCTACGGCGTAACGCCGCCACTCGGGGTGGCAAGCTGGAATATCGGGCCTCGGTGGCACAGTGGAAGGCCGAGCTGATGGCTCGGCGTCCGAAGACCGCCAAGCTCGTGATCAACCCAAGGCTGAGGGACTACGTCCAGGACCGGCTCAGCGGCGAGGTACGCCGGCCGGATGGCACGATCGTGGCCGGCCCCTCAGTGCCGGCGTGGAAGGGCCGAGCCAAGCCTCACCGGGCCGATCGGCGGTGGGCCACCGCGTGGAGCCCGGAACAGATCGCCAACAGGCTCAAGATCGACTTCCCCGAGGATGAATCCATGCGCATCAGCCACGAGGCGATCTACCAGTCCCTGTTCATCGAGGGCCGGGGCGGGCTCAAGCGCGAACTCGTCGCGTGCCTGCGCACCGGCCGATCGCTGCGGGTTCCCCGGGCCCGGTCACGGAACAAGCCCCAGGGCCACGTCACCGAGGACGTGGTGATCAGCGAACGTCCTGCCGAAGCCGCAGACCGTGCCGTTCCGGGGCATTGGGAAGGGGATCTGATCATTGGCACACATCGCTCCGCGATCGGCACCGTCATCGAACGCAGGAGCCGGGCCACCATGCTCGTGCACCTGCCCCGGCTCGAGGGATACGGCCAGACCCCGCGGGTCAAGAACGGTCCTGCGCTGGCCGGCTACGGCGCCATGGCGATGAACGCGGCCCTGGCTGCATCGATGACCACTCTGCCCGAGCAGCTGCGTAGGACGCTGACCTGGGATCGCGGCAAGGAGCTGTCTGGACACGCCCAGTTCACGCTGGAGACCGGGACGAAGGTGTTCTTCGCCGATCCGCACTCACCCTGGCAGCGGCCCACAAATGAGAACACCAACGGGCTGTTGCGCCAGTACTTCCCGAAGGGCACCGACCTGTCCCGGTGGAGCGCCGATGACCTCGAAGCAGTCGCTCTGGCGGTCAACAACCGCCCCCGGAAAGTCCTCGACTGGAAGACCCCGGCAGAGGTGTTCACCGAACAGCTACAGTTACATGAATTAGGCGGTGTTGCGACGACCGATTGAATCCGCCCAGTACACCAGTATTCGCTTCACTGAGCACCTTCAGCTGGAGGGAATCCAGCCCTCGATCGGCGCCGTCGGTGACGCCTATGACAACAGCCTCATGGAGTCCATCATCGGGTTGTTCAAGACCGAAGCGATCCGCACCGACGTCTTCCACGAAGGTCCCTTCCGGAAGCTGGCCGACGTGGAGTTCGCCACTGCCGGGTGGGTCGACTGGTGGAACCACCAGAGGCTGCACAGCAGCATCGGGGATCTGACTCCGATAGAGTACGAACAGCTCCACTACGCCGCCTTGGAAGCGGAGCCCCACCTCATATGAAAGCGGCAGAGAACCTGGGGCGCTTCGACCACGACCCGGTCCGGGATGCGTGGGTTGTGACATCCCAGCGGATGCGTATCGATGTCTTCGGGAATCAGCGCAGCGAACTGGTCCCACAGGGGTTCGATGACAGAAGATGGCAGGGTAGGCACGAGCACCTCGGGGAAGAGAAGGCGGCGTAGACCACCCCTTCTGTTACAGAGGCTCGTGCCTGTTCTGCGTCACCGACACGCGCCTACCTACGGAACCTCTTACCCAGCCAGGTCTTGACCGCGGGGTGCTTGTGCGTGCCGTAGTTGTCGCAGACCACGTGCACGTCCAGGTCCTCGGGCACGGTCTGGTCGATCTTGGCCAGGAACTTCTTGAACTCGATGGCCCGGTGCCGGCGGTGGGTGGAGGCGATCACGGTGCCGTCGTCAACGTTCATGGCCGCGAACAAGCTAGTCACCCCGTGACGCACGTAGTCATGGGTGCGCTTCTCGGGCATCCCCGGCATCATCGGGAACCCCGGTTGGGAACGGGCCAGGGCCTGCACTTGGGACTTCTCATCGACGGACAGCACCACGGCCGACTCCGGCGGATCCAGATAGAGCCCCACGATGTCGTAGACCTTCTCCACGAACAGAGGGTCGTGGGATAGCTTGAACCCGTCATCCCGGTGCGGCTTGAGCCCGAACGCCTTCCAGATCCGCCCGATCGTCGAGGACGACAAGCCGCTGCGCTGGGCCATCATCGCCCGCGACCAGTGCGTCGCATTCTCCGGTGTCGACTCTAGCGTGGTCACGACCCCGTCCTCGACCTGATCGGCGCTGACCGTCGGCGGCCGGCCCGGCCGAGGATCGTCAACCAGCCCGTCCAACCGGTGCGCCACGAACCGGGCTCGCCACTTGCTGACCGTGTTCGTCGAGCACCCCACCTGATCGGCCACGTCGGCGTTGCTCCAACCGTCACCGCAGGCCAGCACGATCCGTGACCGCAGCGCCAACGCCTGAGACGACTTCCGCCGCCGCTCCCACCGGACCAGCTGCTCACGCTCTTCAATCGTCAACTCCAACAATGCTTTCGGGCGTCCCGTACGTGGCATAGCTCATTGTGCCAATTAACCAACGAATCTACGGCGAAGGAAGCTAGTGATGCGCGTCAGTTTTGCCGAGCGGGATCGAGCGTCGACGGTCGGTCGTCGGTCCAGCCCTCGTTCATTTCATTGAATGAAATACTGTTGCTATTGGTTGAAATGGCGTCGGTGGTGGTCTATGCTCCCATCGTGACCCACAACACGCAACGAGAGCTGGTCTGCTCCAGCGCCGATGGGGTGCCACCAATGCGCGATGACGGCACGATCTCCCCGTCGGGGGGGCGTCATCATCTCGACTTATTACCCAGGAGTAATGACCCATGCTGACCCCGCCGAATGTCACTCCAGATTTCCGCGCTGAGGCGCAATTCCTCATTGCTGACTTGTCGGCTCTGCGGCGCGAACTGCATCAGGATCCCGAGCTCGGCAACGAGCTCCCTCGGACTCAGGCGCGGGTCCTTCGGGCGTTGCAAGGCCTGCCGTTGGATGTCAGGACCGGTTCTACGCTCAGTTCCGTCGTCGCGGTGCTTCGTGGGGGTGCCCCTGGGCCGACGGCTCTCCTGCGAGGAGACATGGACGGTCTTCCGATCGCGGAGCAATCCGGTGTGGAGTTCGCGTCCACGAATGGCGCCATGCACGCCTGTGGCCACGACCTGCACACGGCGGGCCTCGTCGGTGCTGCACGACTCCTCTCGGCGCATCAGGGGGATCTCCCGGGAAACGTGGTCTTCATGTTTCAACCCGGAGAGGAGGGCCCGGGCGGCGCCCGGCCGATGATCGACGAAGGGGTTCTGGATGCGGTCGGGGCTCCGGTCGATGCGGCCTACGCCGTCCACGTCCTGCCCGGCGAGCCCGGAGTCTTCACCACCCGGACCGGTCCGATCCTGGCCGGCGCGAACGACTTGCGCGTGACCTTCCACGGGCGGGGCGGGCACGGCTCCCAGCCGCATCATGCCGTCGACCCCGTTCCGCCGCTACTGGAGTTCTGTCAAGCCTTGCAGGTGATGATCACTCGCCGCTTCGACGTCTTCGACCCGGTCGTCGCCTCCATCACCACACTCCAGGCCGGCGAGGTCCTCAACGTGATCCCTCCTTCGGCCTCGATGGGGGCTTCGGTTAGAGCTCTCTCCCGGAGCACGACAGAGGCGTTTCCGCAGTTCGCGGCGGAGCTTGCGAGATCGATTGCGGCGGGCAGCGGGTGTACGGCTGAAGTCGACTGGCGGCCGCTCTACCCGCCGACGATCAACGACGACGCTGAGGGGAGATTCGTCATGGACATGCTGGCGCAGACCTTCGGGAGTGAGCACGTCGTCGAGGCGACTGCGCCTTTGATGGCCTCCGAGGACTTCTCCTATGTGTTGCAGGAGGTACCCGGGGCCATGTATTTCATGCAAGTCTCACCTCCTGACGTCGATCCGGAGACTGCGCCGAGCAATCACTCGCCCTATGTGCTCTTCGATGACACGCATCTGGGTGATCACGCTGCATCTCTGGCCACACTCGCCTTCGCCCACAACGCCCGCAGGATCTGACCCTCATTTCAACCGCAGGGTGGCCTAGCTCTGGTCAACTCCTGTGATCTGACACTGTCGGCGCCGTCTGACGTCGCAGAAAGGTGCCCCCATGGAGCCGATCTACGCCGCGGCCATCGTTCTGGCCTTTATCGCTCTGGGCGAGCTGGTCTCGACCTGGTCGAGGGCCCGCATCCCCGGACTTCTCGTTGCCATGCTCAGCGCATTCCTCGTCGTCCAACTGGGTCTGGTGCCACGCAGCGTCGTTGATGACTCGATGCTCGTGGAGGTGTACACCATCCTCGTGGCCCCGATCCTGTTTCACATGGGTTCGCTGATTCCGCTGCGCACGATGGTCGAGCAGTGGCGCGCGGTCCTCATCGCTTCCGCCGGCATTCTCGGGGCCGTGCTGCTGCTGTCGGCCGTGGTTCTGCCGATGTTCGGGTTCCAGTACTTCGTCGCGGGCGCAGGCCCCCTCGCCGGGGGAATCATCGCGACTAGTCTGACCACAGACGGGCTCGTTGGTGCCGGTGTGGCCACTGCGATCGTCGTCCTGCCCTCGTTGATCCTGATGGTGCAGTCGCTGCCAGCGATGCCCCTGACCAACTACCTGCTGCGAAAGTACGCCATCCGCTTACGAGAGAGCGGGGAGTTGGACCGGCTGGTCCGACTGGCGGCGGCCGACCGGGAGGCGGTGTCGGCGGGCGGGTCGGGCCGGCGCGGGTCGGTGCGTACGGATCACCGGGTCGCGACCAGGAAGCGACTCATCACCCTGCCGGACTTCCTCGTTGACAATCATCTCTTCGTGTTGTTCATGGTCTTGGTGGGCGGCTCGGTGGCGACGCTGATGTCCGAGCTCAGCTCCATCCCAGCGTCGATCCTTGCGCTGATTCTGGGGATCTTGTCGACCGCGATCGGCCTCACCCCGGAGCGCACGCTCGAGAAGTCCAGCAGCTTCGGCATCGCGATGGCGGGGATCATTGCCATTGTCATGGCCCCTCTCCTCACCGCGTCACTGTCCGATGTCATCGCCGCTCTGCTTCCGATGATCACGATCATCGTGGTGGGTACGCTCGGTATTTTGCTCGGCGGCTTCGTAGCCACCAAGCTGCTGGGCTGGGCGCCGTCGCTTGGCCTGTCGGTGGCGCTGACGGCAATGTATGGTTTCCCTGCGGATTATCTCCTCACCCACGAGGTGGCTCGGTCAGTAGGGAGGAATCCGCAGGAAAGTGAGCAGCTCACCCATGCAATGCTTCCTGCGATGCTTGTCGGCGGATTCACCTCGGTCAGTGCAGGTTCCGTCGTCATCGCCAGCGTCCTGGTCAGCTTTCTCTGACGGTCGTTTTACTGCGCCGCCGCAGCGGCCGCGAACGCATCAAGCGCGGGGCGCTGGACCGTGTAGGAGGCCCAGCGGCCAAGCTGGGTGCGGGTGAGCAGCCCGGCCTCGACGAGGATTTTAAGGTGGTGGACTACCTTGGGCTGGGACAGCCCAGCGGTTCAGTGAGGTCACAGACACGGGCCTCTCCCTCGTCGGTGTGCTCGTTCAGGGACGGCAGGCTTAGAGGTTCCGCAGGTAGGTCATGGTCGACGGGCTGGCCGGTTGTCCCAGCGGTGGGTGGTCCAGGCTGCGGCCAGCAGCCGTCGGATCACGATGACGGCGTTGGCGAGGGCGATGAATGCTTCGATGACGCGGGCACGTCGTTCGGTGCAGATCGCGAGCTTCTTGAAGCCGCGGGGCGTGTCAGATGGTCTGTGTAAGCCGTACCGAGAGGAACGGTAAGAATCATGACCATGACTGAGGAGAAGAACCCAGCCGAGCCTTCGGGCCAGGAGCTGGTCGAGCAGCTGAAGGCCTCAGGGGAACTTGATGCCCTGTTCGCGCAGATCGACGCCGGCCAGGTCGAACTGACCGGAGACGGCGGGTTCGTTCCCGCGCTGGTCAAGGCCGCGCTCGAGCGGGGCCTACAAGCCGAGCTGACCAGCCACCTGGGCTACGAGAAGGGCTCAGCGGAAGCATCGAAACACCCCAACTCCCGCAACGGGACCACATCGAAGACCGTCACCTCTGAGATCGGACCGATCGATCTGGAGGTCCCTCGTGATCGGGGCGGGTCGTTCATCCCACGGCTGGTTCCCAAGGGTCAGCGGCGCCTCGGGGGCCTGGATGACATGATCATCAGCCTCTATGCCGGGGGCATGACGATCCGCGATATCCAGCACCATCTGGCCTCCACGATCGGCACCGACCTGTCTCACGAGACGATCAGCAACATCACCGATGCCGTCAGCCAGGAGGTCCTGGCCTGGCAGTCACGGCCGCTGGAGGAGTTCTACCCGGTCATCTATCTCGACGCGATCCGCATCAAGATCCGGGAGAACAGCCAGGTGATCAACCGGGCTGCCTATATCGCCGTCGGTGTGGATCTCGAGGGCATCAAGCATGTGCTGGGGATCTGGGTCCAGGACACCGAGGGCTCGGCGTTCTGGGCCCATGTCTGCGCTGACCTGGCTAACCGTGGCGTGGCCGATGTGCTGATCGTCTGCTGCGATGGGCTCAAGGGCCTTGCGGAAGCGATCGAGGCGACCTGGCCGGAGGGTCTGCTGAAGGTCTGGTTGACCGTGGGGTTTATGCCGCCAGGGCGACGGCTTCTTTGTGAATGGTCTCGTATTCGATCGGGGTCAGCTTACCCAGCCTCCGCTGTCGGCGGCGGCGATGGTAGGTC
>NZ_BAAAVT010000032.1:0-7119 GCF_039534665.1 Nesterenkonia aethiopica
ACATCATCGCCATGACGAAAGACTCGAGGACTAGGTTCAGTGGGCTCCACTGCGGCTCCTGATGAACAGGCCGGTGCAACCACCGATAGACCCCGCCGCGCGTCAGCCTCGGAAGATGCGTGGAAAAGTGACCCCTGAACGGCTGAAGCTCCCGGACCCGCTCACGGTTCCTCGGATGCCGCTCGCCGAAGCGCCTGCACGGCGTGATCCCAGGGGATGCGTTCCTGCTCGAGGCGCACGTCGCCGAGTTCGTGGAGGGCGCTGAAGAGGTCGCGTTCGACGCCGGTGAGATGCTCCGGCAGGGCCCGTGGGGCGTTCCGATGGTCCGGGACCGTGAGGTCAAGATGCGCGGTGAGCGTGGATCGGTCGGTCAGCACCGAGCGGGTGTGGGGGAACCGACCCCGGACCCGGCTCAGAATGCGGAGCCCCTCGACGTCGAGGTCTCCCCAGTAGATCAGGTCAGCGGCATGCAGCCACGGCAACCGGTCCAGCAGCGGCGCCCCGGTGCTTCCAGGATTGTGCACCGCGATCACCCCGTCCATGTCCGGCAGGCCCAGCAGAGTCTGCAGATTCTCCACGACGACGGCGCGGAGGGGAGCGGTCTGCCACCGCGAGAGCTCCTCCACCGGCACGGTGAGGTCCCGCAGCCCCGCCGGTGCCAGAGCCGGGTCCAGCACCCGGATGCGGAGTGTCTGGGGCAGCCCCCGCAGGCCGAGATCCGTCCGGCCCGTCACGGAGGACGCCAGGGGCAGCACGAGTCTGCGGTGGGACTCCAGCCACTTGCTGTGGACGCCCCGCACCGGGATCTGCCGGGGGAACAGGCCCGAGTCCGGATGTGCCAGCAGCCATGCGAGCACCTCGCGGAGTCGGCCGTGTTCGTCCTGATCCAGGCTCGCGACCTCGGCCAGCCGACGCCGTACCGCGTCCCGGGAGGACCCTGCGCCCAACAGGTCCAACAGCTCGGCGGAACGATCCCGGGCCGCTGCCCAGTGGGCGCCGCGCCCCGCGAAGTGGGCGACGTCGTCGGGGCTCGGCAGTTCCAGGCGCACCGGAACCCGGTTCGTCCCAGCATTCGCCCAGCGTCGGGTCTCCCAGTGGAGCCGCGCGTCGCGGCTGAGGTCACGCTCGGCCGCCCGCCAGTCCCGCACCCAGGTCTGTACCTCCTCCCCGCACTGCAGCACCACCGCCTCGGTGGGAGGGTGCAGGGGCAACGAAGCTGCAGGCTCCGTCTCCCCGTCCACGGCCCACTGGGAGAATCGTCGTCGGTAGCGGTTCTCCGTCTTCTTCCGCGCCGCCTCGACCCCGATCACCGTGATGCCTTTCGCACAGGGGAGACGTTCATGTGGTGACCTCGAACAGCGTCTCGGCCGAGGTGTCCGGGGCGTCCGGGGCTCCTCCGGCGGCCTTCGGGTCGGCCCCGCCGTCGTGCCGACGGGCCTCCTCCCAGGTGACGGGCGTGGCGTGGGAGTCCTGCCCGTCCTGGCAGGTCACCAGCGCCACGCCACCCACGTAGTCCTCCAGCACCTGCAGCATCTTCAAGGGGGTCGCCAGGATCATGTGGAACCCGAACTCGGCGAAGATGTCCAACGCCATGCGGGTGAACGTGACATCGGACTTGTCGAACGCCTCATCCATGACGATGGAGCCGTAGGTGGGCACCTCTTCGGACTCCCGGGCCAGCTGGTACCGCAGGGCTGCCGCCAGGCAGAAGACGACCAGCTTCTGCTTCTGCCCGCCGGAGCGGCCCTGCCCGGACTCGTGCCAGTCCACGACGACACCGTCGACATCCCGTTCCAGCCCCAGGAACTTCACGTGCCGGCGGGTGTCGAGGCACTGGGTGCGCCAGCTGCGGTCCGCAGCCTCCGAGGAACCCAGCTGCGTCATCACGCGGTGCAGCACCTGAAAGCGTCGCTCGGCCTCCTCCCGGTCATCCTCGAAAGCCAGCACATCGGCCGTGATGGACTGCAGGTCGTTCAGGAAGTCCTGGGCCACGGCAGGGCGACTCGGGTCCACCCGGATCTCGAGGTGCCGGCCGGGAGAGAACGGGCTGCGGCTCAGGGAGTCGTTGATGGGGGCCACACGGTTCTTCACCTCCCGCGGTGCGCTGCGGATCCGTTCGGCCAGCAGGCCCACGTTCTGCTGGGACTGCTCACGCAGCATGTCGAAGAACCGCTGTTCGAAGTCCGGGAGGCGGTCCGCCCGGAGGCGCTCGAGGATCCGCAGATACTCACCCCGACCTCCGACGTCTGCGGTCGCCTCGGAGGCCTCCGCGGGCCACTCCACTCGGAAGGAGTAGGCGATCTTCTCGATCTGTGAGGCGGACTGGCGCAACGCTTCGGCAGAGTCGCGGCCCCGTCGGCTCAGGGCGTCGGCGACCTTCGCCGACTCAGCATCGATGCTCAGATGGGTGACCCGGCGTTCTGACCGGACCAGGGCGAACTCCTGACTGAGCTGGTCGGCGATCTCCGGGGGGATCTCCGGTTGAGGCTCCTGGGCGAGCCGGGTCAGCTCCTCATCGATCCCCTCGAGCTTGGCCTGAGCCTGGACATGGGCCTTCTGCGCCGCCTGGCAGGCTTCCCGCGCGCCACGGGTCTCGCGCTCGGCCCGGTCCAGCCGGTGCTGGGCGGCCTTGAGGTCGCCGTCCTCGGTCAGCAGCGTCGCCTGCTCCTGCTCGGCCTGGCGCAGTTCGCGACGGCGGGCGGCGACGTCCAGCTCGGACCACTGGAGTCCGCGCACCTCCTCCAGGGCCTCCCGGCGCCGCTGGGCTCGGGAGCGCTCCCGTTCGGCGGCGCCCAGGGCGTCCTCCGCCCGGGAGACCTGCTGCTCGACATCCCGCAGGAGGCCGAGATAGTGCTCCACCTTCTGCTCGTTGTCGAAGCCGAGGATCCAGCTGCTCCGGTCGTCCACCGCCCGGCGGTCGTCCTTCTCATAGCTGCGGGCGCCACGTTTGACCTGCCCGGAACGGCTGACTCCGCGGGTGACCCCGGCCAGATCCTCCGGAGCGTCCACACAGGCGTAGTCGAAGCGGGAGGAGAGCTCCGCGTGCAGCCAGGGGGCGAACCGCCCCTCCGCCACCTCCACACGGTGGAGCAGCGACGACGGCGCAGCCGCCGGACGCGGCGGCTCCACCGCGGCGGGCACCACCTGATAGCGGAGGCGCGTTCCCAGGTGGGCGGCGTCGACGGCGGCTCGGACCGCGTCCTCATGGGCGGCAGGGACCAGCATGACGGTGGCCAAGGGGCGCAGCACGCGCTCCAGCGCACCTGTCCACTCGGAGTGCTCCTGCCGGACCTGCATCAGCTCGGCCGCATAGGGCAGAGTGCTCTCCGGCAGGTCGGTGATGCGCAGCACCGTCTCCCGGGCGCGCAGCAGACGGCGGTCGATGTTGGAGCGGCGGCCCCGCATCGCCTGGAGCTCATCCTGCAGCTCCTGCTTCCGGAACACCGCGCGGGACCGCTTCTCGTGGAGCTCGCTGACCCGCTGTGCAGCAGCGTCCTGCGTGGCATCGTCCTCGGCGAGGCTGCGGCCGGCCAGGTCCTGCATGGCGGTCAGCTCCGCATGGCTCTGCGGGCACTGCAGGCCGGCGGCCTCCAGCCGCGTCTGCAGCCGCTCCTGACGGAGCTGAGTGTCCCGCAGGCGCTCCTGACGGGAGACGATCTTGGCGGCCAACGCCTCCAGCTGGGCGCCGCCGCGGGCATCCACGGCGCCCTGGGCGCTGCGGCGGCGCTCCTCGGCGGAGTCCAGTGCCAGGTCGGCCCGTGCGTGCGCCTCGGCGGCGGCCGAGGCGGCGGCGACGGCGGTGTGGCGGGCCTCCTCCAGCAACTGCACCTTGCGCCGACGGGTGAAGGGCTCGCGGGAGAGGCTCAGCTGTTCGATCCGGGCCAGCTCGGACTCGGCGTCGTCGTAGCGGCGGGACTGCTGCTCCAGCGGCGTGAGGTGCTCGATCTGGCGTCGAGCGGTCACGACCGCATGATGGGCTTCAGAGAGTTCGGCGAACTGCTCCACCGCTCGGTCGGCCAGAGCGAACGTCTCCGGCTCGTCCAACATGAAGCCGCGGAACAGGTCATCCAGGCTGCCGAGGTTCTTGGCCGACTGGGTCTTGTGCAGCAGCAGCACCGCACGATCACCCCCGATGCCGAGCTCCCGGGTGAACCGTGCGACGAACCGGCTGTGCTGCTTGTGGACGAAGGCCTTAGGCATCGCCTGCTTCAGTGCGCGCTCCGAAATGCCGCGGGTCATGAACTGATCGAAGTCGGCCAGCTGCACCTCCTCATGGACGAGCACGTGCAGTTCGGAGAGGTCGGCAGGCCGGGCCGCAGTCCTGCGCGCATGGAAGAGCTTCACCAGGGAGCAGGTCCTGCCCATGCCGTTCCGATAGCGCAGCAGAATGCCGCTCCAGGTGGCTCCGGTGCGCAGATAGCGTGTGGTGACCTCCCCGGTGTCCTCGTCAGCGCCGCGCGCATACGCTCCCCGGACGTAGGTGAGCTTGCTGCGGTCCGAGCCGCGGGAGGAGCCGTCAGCGGCCGCGGCGTTGAAGCTGGCCTTCCCTGTGGGAGTCAGCACGGCCGTGATGGCATCGACCACCGACGACTTCCCGGATCCGGACCGGCCGGTCAGCAGGAACCCTCCCCGCGGAACGTGGATCCTGTGCAGGCCGTGGAAGGTGCCCCAGTTGACCAGCTGGAGTTCCTCCAGCCGCCACTGGCCGGGGTGCTGCGTCATGGGGTGTCCTCCGGGTTCTCGTCCGTCAGGTTCTCGTCCGTCACGTCGTCGGCCGCCGGGTCTGGAGCGGTCGTCCCTTCAGCAGTCGTTCCTTCAGCGGTGTCGCTGTCTTCCTCCAGCGTCTCACCCTCCTCAGACATGCCGCCCTCGGTCATCCGGGCATAGACCGCCCGGAGCTGGCTGATCTCCTCAGGGCCGAAGATCAGGCGCAGCACCGGTGAGACCTCATAGCGACCTTCGGTGGCCGTCGCTGGGGTCCGCTGCAGGATCCCCAGGTCCCTCATCGTCTCCCAGGAGGACCGGATGCGCTTGGTGAACAGGGCCGCGTCGGTGGAGGTGGCCGCTCGGTACCCGGAGAGCTGCTCGAAGATCTCCTCCTGGCCGACGATCACCCGCTGGCCCGCGGGGGCGCTGACCAGTTCTCGGCGCAGGTGCAGCAGCAGGGCGGTGTCCATCAGGGTCAGTGATCGGGTGCGCACCACCTGAGGTGCGGAGCCGTCGTCGGCCTCCGCATTGCGCACGAACGCCACCCCGCGTTCGGTGTCGATCACCAGCTCGAGGAACAGGTCTGCTAACCGGGAGCGCACCGCGTCCGTGTCGGCCAGCAGGGCTCGCCAGTTCTGCGACTGGCGCTCCGCGGAGATATAGGGCCCGGCGATCAGTGCGGCCAGGGCTCGGCGGGAGTCGGCGCGCAATGTGCCCGTGTCGCCGTCCCACAGCTGTCCCGCCGCCGGTGCGTCCTGATCGGTCTCGGTCATGGCAGGGGCTCCTTGAACAGGTGGACGGGCAGCACGGCGGCGCGAGCGTCCGCCACGGAGTCGGCCGGCACCCAGCGGACCTCTTCATGCCGGTCAGGGACCATCACGGCGTGCCGTTCAGCGAGGTCGAGGAGGCCGACGACTGAGGCGACGCCCTGGCTGGCGGGCCGGTGGGAGAACACCTCGGCGATGGTGCAGGGGCCGTGGTCGCGCAGCACGGCGTTGACGGCGTCGATCAGCTCGGCGGTGTCGATCTCGGACTCCCGGACGCTGCGTCGCAGCTCCGCCACGTCTACCGGAGGAGCCTCGGACTCGACGACCTCCTCCGTGACGGCCGCATCCTGCGGGTCGTGCAGGGTCAGCGCGGAGACGGAAGACACCGGGACGCGTGTCAGGTTCAGCACGAAGCCGATCTCGCGGAACGGGCGGCAGCCCTGCTCGAAGAGCGTGTGCGCCTCCGAGGTGGCCGCACGCAGCAGCTGGTTGACCTGTCGTTCCTCGGCCAGCTCTTCCGACTGGACGAAACGCCGCAGGCTGCGGGACAGCGAGGTCATCACCTGATGGATCTCGCTGGAGGAGTCCTGCATGGCGGGCAGCAGCCGACGCAGCTGCGTGCGCTGCTCCGGAGTTAGACTTCGCGCGAACGGACGCTCCAGCAGCGCGTCGATGTCGTCGTCCAGCGCCGAGGTGCGTTCCGGGTCGAGCACGAGTGCGTAGAACGCCGCGAAGGAGCGGCCCGCCTCGGACTCCTGCAGCAGGTCCACACCCCGGAAGATGTCGTCCAGGACGGAGCCGCGGGACTGCGGTTCGTCGATGAGCTGCCTGCGCAGGCGGGAGTTCAGCGCCTCCAGCGAGGCCCGCAGGCGGGCGAAGTCCTCCGGGAGCTCCGCGGCCAGGGCGAGGACGTCGCCGGCCTGTTCTGCGGCGCGATCCGTCTCCAGGATCTCGACATCCCCGGACGCGAGGCGAGAGATCTCCTCATCCAGTCGGTCGCGCTCGGTGCGGAGCATCTCGATGCGCCGGCTCACATCCGGATCGGTCTCGATGCTGAGCTGACGGATGCGCTCCACGATGGTGGTCAGCCGCGACTCGGTGACGGAGCTGCGCGGCTCGGAGAGCTCCTGGACGAAGCGGATGGCCGCGAGTGCGCCGTCCGAGAGGGAGTAGAGCTCCTCCCGGGACTCAGTGGGCCGCCGGATGAGGAATCCGGCCTCCAGCCACGCCTTGCAGTACTGCAGGGCGGTCTGCGGCAGGTCGAAGCCGTGGGCGCGGAGTTCGTCGAGATCGGCCTCGACCGCGTTGATCAGGACGGCGGACGGCATCTCCCGGCGAGGGTCTGCCAGATGGGCCCCGAGCACGGCCACGGCCACCGGGGCGTTCGCCGCGCGCAGCAGTGCCCAGGCGGTGCTGTGGTCGGCGAGGCGCCGTGTGGTCAGGGCGGCCCGGAGTGCAGTCATCTGTTCCATGGTAGGGCGGGCCGCCGACGTCGGGCGCCTGGGGTCTCTGTTGAGAGGTCACTTTCGCGTGCATCTCAGCCGTCGTGAAGCGGGCGGGGTCTATCGGTGGTTGCACCGGCCTGTTCATCAGGAGCCGCAGTGGAGCCCACTGAACCTAGTCCTCGAGTCTTTCGTCATGGCGA
>NZ_BAAAVT010000033.1:0-5959 GCF_039534665.1 Nesterenkonia aethiopica
AAGTGGTGTCCGGCGGTGACCTACTCTCCCACACACTCCCGTGTGCAGTACCATCGGCGCTGTGGGTCTTAGCTTCCGGGTTCGGGATGGGACCGGGCGTTTCCCCCACGCTATGACCGCCGTAACTCTCTCAACCCAACCACCAGCACCACCACCTACACACCAGCAGGCACGATACCAACAGCGGGTAAATCCAGTAACGACTACACCTCAACCAACCCGAGGCGCGCATGAGTCGTATTCAATTAGCTGCCACCCCTCACAGCATCCCCTCGACAACACGAGAGAACACAACAACGAGGGGACAGGGTTTGTTGATCAGGGACCGCCTAGTGGACGCGAACACGCAATTTCTCAAGTGATTCTTGTTGAACACCCATACCAACCCCAACAAACGTGAGGAAAGTGTGTGTGGTGTAAGTGGTCGGCTTATTAGTACCGGTCAGCTTCACACGTCTTCAGTCCGTGCTTCCACATCCGGCCTATCAACCCAGTGGTCTAGCTGGGAGCCTTCACACCTCAAGGGTGACGGAGATCTTATCTTGAAGCCGGCTTCCCGCTTAGATGCTTTCAGCGGTTATCCATCCCGAACGTAGCTAATCAGCGGTGCACTTGGCAGTACAACTGACACACCAGAGGTTCGTCCGTCCCGGTCCTCTCGTACTAAGGACAGACCTTCTCAAATCTCCAACGCGCGCAGCGGATAGGGACCGAACTGTCTCACGACGTTCTAAACCCAGCTCGCGTACCGCTTTAATGGGCGAACAGCCCAACCCTTGGGACCAACTCCAGCCCCAGGATGCGACGAGCCGACATCGAGGTGCCAAACCATGCCGTCGATATGGACTCTTGGGCAGGATCAGCCTGTTATCCCCGAGGTACCTTTTATCCGTTGAGCGACGGCCCTTCCACACGGTGCCGCCGGATCACTAGTCCCAACTTTCGTTCCTGCTCGACATGCCTGTCTCACAGTCAAGCTCCCTTGTGCACTTACACTCAACACCTGATTGCCAACCAGGCTGAGGGAACCTTTGGGCGCCTCCGTTACTCTTTGGGAGGCAACCGCCCCAGTTAAACTACCCACCAGGCACTGTCCCTGGACCCGATCAGGGCCCGAAGTTAGATGCCTAACAACACCAGAGTGGTATTTCAACGATGACTCCACGACCACTAGCGTGACCGCTTCACAGTCTCCCACCTATCCTACACAAGTGATGTCAAACACCAATACCAAGCTATAGTAAAGGTCTCGGGGTCTTTCCGTCCTGCTGCGCGTAACGAGCATCTTTACTCGTAATGCAATTTCGCCGAGTTCACGGTTGAGACAGCGGGGAAGTCGTTACTCCATTCGTGCAGGTCGGAACTTACCCGACAAGGAATTTCGCTACCTTAGGATGGTTATAGTTACCACCGCCGTTTACTGGGGCTTAAATTCTGAGCTTCGCTACCCGAAAGCAGCTGACTCGTCCTCTTAACCTTCCAGCACCGGGCAGGAGTCAGTCCGTATACATCGTCTTACGACTTCGCACGGACCTGTGTTTTTAGTAAACAGTCGCTTCCCCCTGGTCTCTGCGGCCCCAACCCGCCTCCCCGCAGCAAGTGCGGATCACGGGTGAGGCCCCCCTTCTCCCGAAGTTACGGGGGCATTTTGCCGAGTTCCTTAACCGTGATTCTCTCGATCGCCTTGGTATTCTCTACCTGACCACCTGTGTCGGTTTGGGGTACGGGCGGCTAGAACCTCGCGTCGATGCTTTTCTCGGCAGCATAGGATCACCGGATCCCCACCCAAACGGTGGGGCCCATCAAATCTCACCCTCAACAGCTCCCGGATTTACCTAGGAACCAGGCTACATTCTTAGACCTAGACAACCATCGCTAGGCCCGGCTACCTTCCTGCGTCACACCTGTTAATACGCTTGGCTCCCCAGTTCAGGTCCCACGCTCCCCACACACGCAGACTCAAAGAGACTGTCCAGTGTGGTTCGGGTGGTTAGTATCACCAGTTCACCATGGGCGGTTCTTCGCCGGTACGGGAATATCAACCCGTTGTCCATCGACTACGCCTGTCGGCCTCGCCTTAGGTCCCGACTAACCCAGGGCAGATTAGCTTGACCCTGGAACCCTTGGTCATTCGGCGGACACGTTTCTCACGTGTCTTTCGCTACTCATGCCTGCATTCTCACTCGAACACGCTCCACCACAGGCTTCCGCCGCGGCTTCACCGCTGTGCTCGACGCTCCCCTACCCAACCCCCATCCAAAGATGAGAATTGCCACGGTTTCGGCGGTGTGCTTGAGCCCCGCTACATTGTCGGCGCGGAATCACTTGACCAGTGAGCTATTACGCACTCTTTCAAGGGTGGCTGCTTCTAAGCCAACCTCCTGGTTGTCTAAGCAACTCCACATCCTTTCCCACTTAGCACACGCTTAGGGGCCTTAACCGGTGGTCTGGGCTGTTTCCCTCTCGACCATGAAGCTTATCCCCCACAGTCTCACTGCTGCGCTCTCACTTACCGGTATTCGGAGTTTAGCTGACGTCAGTAACCTTGTAGGGCCCATCGGCCATCCAGTAGCTCTACCTCCGGCAAGAAACACACAACGCTGCACCTAAATGCATTTCGGGGAGAACCAGCTATCACAGAGTTTGATTGGCCTTTCACCCCTACCCACAGCTCATCCCCCCAGTTTTCAACCTAGGTGGGTTCGGTCCTCCACGCGCTCTTACACGCGCTTCAACCTGGCCATGGGTAGATCACTCCGCTTCGGGTCTAGACCCAGCGACTCAAACGCCCTATTCAGACTCGCTTTCGCTACGGCTGCCCCACACGGGTTAACCTCGCCACTGAGCACTAACTCGCAGGCTCATTCTTCAAAAGGCACGCCATCACACCCCGCAGGATGCTTTGACGGATTGTAGGCACATGGTTTCAGGTACTATTTCACTCCCCTCCCGGGGTACTTTTCACCATTCCCTCACGGTACTGATTCACTATCGGTCAGCAGGGAGTATTCAGGCTTACCAGGTGGTCCTGGCAGATTCACACAAGATTCCTCGAGCCTCGTGCTACTCGGGATACACTCACAGGCCGGCGGAACGCATTACGACTACGGGACTCCCACCCTCTCCGGTCACGCACTCAAACGTGTTCGTCTATACGCCCGCACCTCAACCCCCAGGACTGGTAGACCCTGGACGGAATGTCCCACAACCCCGCGCACGCAACCCCTACCAGGTATCACACGCACACGGTTTAGCCCCATCCGCTTTCGCTCGCCACTACTCACGGAATCACTCTTGTTTTCTCTTCCTGTCGGTACTGAGATGTTTCACTTCCCGACGTTCCCTCCAACCGGCCTATACATTCAGCCGGCGGTCACACACCATAACAGCATGCGGGGTTTCCCCATTCGGAAATCCTGGTATCAACGCTCGGTTATCAACTCCACCAGGCTTATCGCAGATTCCCACGTCCTTCATCGGCTCCTGCTGCCAAGGCATCCACCATGCGCCCTTCAACACTTACACACAAGTGTTCAACCAAGGACAACACAACACCACCACCACAACCCAACAGGGCCATGACAACGATGCGATGCTTGACCACGTTTCACATTAAGAAACAAAGATGCTCGCGTCCACTATGCAGTTCCCAAACAACAACCCCCACCACCATCACCACACCAGACACCACCACCACAACACCCCAAAACCAGGATGCTGCGGCCCGATGATGCCCCCAATGCGGCTACCTGCAGCCAGGGCAACAGATCCAGAAACACCAGAACCCACCACGACGACCAACGCCACCGCAGCCAGGCCTGTTGTCCCAGGACCCAACAGTGTACCAAGCACCACACCCACACACCCGACCGACTTCCACCACCACCAGCCCCCTCCACAGGGAACCAGCACCAGGTACTGAACAGCCAGACGCACAGACGCAGCGACAGAATGTTGATATTCCACCCTTGAGCAGACCACCAGCTCACACACTCGGTGAGCATCAGGCGGCGGACTCGAACTCGAGCCCAAGCTCCTTAGAAAGGAGGTGATCCAGCCGCACCTTCCGGTACGGCTACCTTGTTACGACTTAGTCCCAATCGCCAGTCCCACCTTCGACCACTCCCCCCGGAAAACCGGTTGGGCCGTGGGCTTCGGGTGTTACCAACTTTCGTGACTTGACGGGCGGTGTGTACAAGGCCCGGGAACGTATTCACCGCAGCGTTGCTGATCTGCGATTACTAGCGACTCCAACTTCACGAAGTCGAGTTGCAGACTTCGATCCGAACTGAGACCGGCTTTTAGGGATTAGCTCCACCTCACAGTATCGCAACCCACTGTACCGGCCATTGTAGCATGCGTGAAGCCCAAGACATAAGGGGCATGATGATTTGACGTCATCCCCACCTTCCTCCGAGTTGACCCCGGCAGTCTCCCATGAGTCCCCACCATTACGTGCTGGCAACATAGGACAAGGGTTGCGCTCGTTGCGGGACTTAACCCAACATCTCACGACACGAGCTGACGACAACCATGCACCACCTGTGAACCAGCCCCGAAGGGAAACTACATCTCTGCAGCGATCCGGTCCATGTCAAGCCTTGGTAAGGTTCTTCGCGTTGCATCGAATTAATCCGCATGCTCCGCCGCTTGTGCGGGCCCCCGTCAATTCCTTTGAGTTTTAGCCTTGCGGCCGTACTCCCCAGGCGGGGCACTTAATGCGTTAGCTACGGCGCGGAAAACGTGGAATGTCCCCCACACCTAGTGCCCAACGTTTACGGCATGGACTACCAGGGTATCTAATCCTGTTCGCTCCCCATGCTTTCGCTCCTCAGCGTCAGTAACAGCCCAGAGACCTGCCTTCGCCATCGGTGTTCCTCCTGATATCTGCGCATTTCACCGCTACACCAGGAATTCCAGTCTCCCCTACTGCACTCTAGCCTGCCCGTACCCACTGCACACCCGGGGTTAAGCCCCGGGCTTTCACAGCAGACGCGACAAGCCGCCTACGAGCTCTTTACGCCCAATAATTCCGGATAACGCTCGCGCCCTACGTATTACCGCGGCTGCTGGCACGTAGTTAGCCGGCGCTTCTTCTGCAGGTACCGTCACAAAAGCTTCTTCCCTGCTGAAAGCGGTTTACAACCCGAAGGCCGTCATCCCGCACGCGGCGTCGCTGCATCAGGCTTGCGCCCATTGTGCAATATTCCCCACTGCTGCCTCCCGTAGGAGTCTGGGCCGTGTCTCAGTCCCAGTGTGGCCGGTCACCCTCTCAGGCCGGCTACCCGTCATCGCCACGGTGAGCCGTTACCTCACCGTCTAGCTGATAGGCCGCGAGTCCATCCAAGACCGATAAAATCTTTCCACCAGCACCTCATGCGAGGACTGGTCATATCCGGTATTAGACCCAGTTTCCCAGGCTTATCCCAGAGTCAAGGGCAGGTTACTCACGTGATACTCACCCGTTCGCCACTAATCCACCCGTGCAAGCACGGGCTTCATCGTTCGACTTGCATGTGTTAAGCACGCCGCCAGCGTTCATCCTGAGCCAGGATCAAACTCTCCATCAAAAACTGATAGAACAACCAGCACACCCACCAGACGATCCCCAAGACACCACACAGACGACCATGCCGGAAAAACACGATCACCCACGCAGCATCCCTCACAGGGACCACCAGCAAGCACACCAGTCAGCGATCCATGGCTGATACGTGATCACTTCCACGGGGGTGGAAGCCTCACGCCAACCAAACAATCAAATAATTTGGTATCAACAAACTTGGCACACTATTGAGTTCTCAAACAACAGGCGCTACCGGCACCACCGGAAGAAAACCGCCAACCTAGAATATCATATCATATTCTCTGTTGTCAATTTTCGCTTTCCGGATCGCTCCGAAGCAACTTTTCTATCCTAGAACATCTCGTTTCCGGCTGTCAAACCCGGTCCCGAGCC
>NZ_BAAAVT010000034.1:0-5630 GCF_039534665.1 Nesterenkonia aethiopica
AAGACTCCAACCATTCCTGAGTCTCCTCCGGATCCACATCCGGCAACTGGTTGGTCAGACCGCTGCGAATATGTGAGATCTCTTCACCAGCGCTCACTGAGCCACCTCTTTCCAAGGATCGACGAGCAGGCACCGAGATCCAGGGCAGGGATGCGCCCCAGCGGCACCATCGAGGTCGGGCGGATGACGCCGCAGAACGGGTCACGTTCCGCAGCACGAAGGGAGCCCGGAGGGCGCCCACCCAGCACCCTCCGGGCCGTCAGCGGACGGGAACCTGCCACGCTGCAGGCCCCGTCAGGTCATCAGCAGTAGCCGGCGACGTCGGCCCAGGCCTCCGGCGCGTCCTCGACGCCGTCCCGAGCGATGGTGGCCTCGATGAGCCCGTATGGCCGGTCTGCCGCATAGAAGACCTCATTGGGGTTCTCGAGACCGAACCGCTCGAGGTCATAGGCGAAGTGGTGCTTGTTCGGGCAGGAGAACCGAATCTCGTCGATCTCGGGCACCTCGGTGATCACCTTCTGGCCCATCTGGTACAGCGTGTGCTGCAGGGCATAGGAGTAGTGGTCGGTGAAGGTGCTGAGAATGATGGACCGGACCTTCGCATAGGTCGCCTCGAAGTCGACGCCGACGGTGGTGTTGTAGCGCCAGCGCGTCGCAATGTCCGTGGCGAGGATGCGATCCTCGGTCTCCGGCAGCGTCGTGTACCTGTCCTTGGGATAGCCCACGAAGCCGGACTCGGTGGTCTTCAGCACCGTGAGGCCGTAGAACCCCGACAGGAGGTGGTCGCGGTCGCCGTCGCGCTTGAGCACAGCGGTCCGCACCTCCGGCGCCGAACGGAAGAAGGAGTGGTCATGCCCCTCGATGCGGGACCAGCCGTACTCCTCGGCCGCCCAACGTCCCCCGGTGACCCAGTCGAACTCGCCGGTGAAGTGGTCGGCCAGGGTGAGCAGGAAGTGCTCGGGAGAGCTGATTCCGACTTCCTTCGCCTTGGCGAAGATGGTGTTCTTCTGCGTGTCGGTGGCCACCACGTGTCCGTTGTCGCCTTCGGTGTGGGCGGCGTCGAAGTCGCCGTGGAGCTGCGAGGTCACATTCAGGTCGCGCAGCTCGTGGCGTGCGCTGTCCCGATAGACGCGGACCACGCGGTTCTCCGCCTTGCCGTACTGGTTGGACGAGAGACGCACTGCGCTGGTGGTCGTCTCCTGTGGCACTGCACTCATGGTCGTCTCCTTGTGTTGAGAATAGGCCTGCGGGGCAGCCGCCGAGAGCTCCCTGACCGCGAGGGCGGCGCGGGGGCCTCAGCTCCTGGGTCAGCTGCCGCGGTAGGTGGAATAGGCGAACGGGCTCAGCAGCAGCGGGATGTGGTAGTGCGCCTCCCCCGCCTTGACGGCGAAGTCCACCGTCACCACGGGGTGGAAGCTCTCCTGTCCACGTGCCGAGAAATAGGCACCCGTTCCGAAGATGACCCGGTAGTCACCGGGCTCCAGGGTCTCTGGGCCGAGGTCCGCGACGCGGCCGTCCGCGTCGGTGACTGCGGCGCCCAGCTGCTGGCCGACGGCGCTGAGCAGCTGGATCTCCACGCCGCGCGCGGGCGTTCCGGCGGTGGCGTCGAGGACATGGGCTGTGATGTAGCTCATCGAAGAAGTCCTTCCAGTCGCAGGGCGGCGATCTCTTCGAGCTGCTGCCCGATGATCTCCAGCTCCCGTGCGGGGTCGAGGTCGAGGCGGCGCTCCAGCTCGGTGAGCACCTCCTGGTGGGTGCGGCCAGCGGCCCGAATGAGGAAGACCCGGCCGAAGCGCTCCTCATAGGCCCGATTGCCTGCGTCGAGGCGGCGCAGGATCTCGGCGTCAGCATCACCGAGCCCGCCCTGCTCTCGTCGCGAGTGGGCTGCTTCGGCCGTGTCGGAGTCGTCACGGTCGCCGATCCGAGGGTGACCGGCGAGCGCCTCGTCGATCTCCTCCTCGGTGAGGGGATGGGCGATGGTGTGCGCGAGCTCGAGGGCCTCCTCGACGGAGGAGAAGGGGCGGCGAGCCGACAGACCGTCGACCCAGCGACTCACCCTGAGGCATG
This sequence comes from Nesterenkonia aethiopica, assembly GCF_039534665.1. Taxonomy (NCBI): domain Bacteria; kingdom Bacillati; phylum Actinomycetota; class Actinomycetes; order Micrococcales; family Micrococcaceae; genus Nesterenkonia; species Nesterenkonia aethiopica. The sequence goes on from NZ_BAAAVT010000034.1 coordinate 2,068, forward strand.
ATTGCAGCTGGGCGCGAGCATCGCCGTCGGCCGCCCGGTTGAACTCTGTGAGGCTCACCCTCATCTCCTCTGCTTTCCGCATCGTGGATAACTTATTCCGCTACGTGCAAGTGTGATCCACCTCTCCAGCCCGTGTCAAGCCACTCGGACACCGCCCCGCTACCCCATCCCAGAAGTCCACAATCTGGACAACTTATTTCGTTCCGTGGATACTATGCAGTACAACGGAGTCCGAGACACCGGAGTGCAAAGGAGCAGCTCGTATGACGATCACGACAACAGAGCCCTATTCAGTTCCCGGGCGGGACCAGATCCTCACCAATGAGGCACTGGCCTTCGTGGAGGAACTGCACCGCCGGTTCGCCGGCACCCGGGACGAGCTGCTGGAGGCCCGCCGGGCAGCCCAGCAGCGGGCGGCCGAGACTGGACGTCTCGACTTCCTCCCCGAGACCCAGGAGATCCGCGACGGCGACTGGAAGGTCGCCGAGCACCCCGCTTCCCTGCAGGACCGCCGTGTGGAGATCACCGGCCCGCCTGCCCCGGCGAAGATGGCCATCAACGCTCTGAACTCCGGGGCGAAGGTCTGGCTGGCCTGCCTGGAGGACGCCTCCTCCCCCACCTGGTTCAACGTCATCGACGCGCAGAAGAACCTCTACGAGGCGGCGCGCGGCACGCTGCAGTTCACCTCTCCTGAGGGCAAGGAGTACCGGCTCCGCGATGATGTGGACCTGCCCACCGTCGTCGTCCGCCCCCGTGGCTGGCACCTGCCCGAGAAGCACCTGGAGATCGATGGTGCGCCGGCGGTGGGCGCCCTCGTGGACTTCGGCCTGCACTTCTTCCACAATGCGACGCTGCTCCACGAGAAGGGCCTGGGCCCCTTCTACTACCTGCCGAAGATCGAGCACCACCCGGAGGCCAAGCTCTGGGACGACATCTTCACCTTCTCCGAGGAGCGCCTGGGGCTGCCGCATGGCACCGTGCGCGCGACCGTGCTGATCGAGACCATCCCCGCCGGGTTCCAGATGGACGAGATCCTCTACGCGCTGCGCGACCACGCGTCCGGGCTCAACGCCGGACGCTGGGACTACCTGTTCTCCCTCATCAAGTACTTCCGCGCCTCCGGCTCCGAGTTCGTCCTGCCGGACCGTGCCGAGGTGGGCATGACACAGCCGTTCATGCGCGCCTACACCGAGCTGCTGGTGAAGACGTGCCACCGTCGCGGCGCCTTCGCCATGGGCGGCATGGCGGCCTTCATCCCCAACCGCCGCGAGCCGGAGGTCACGGAGAAGGCGATCGGCAAGGTCCGTGACGACAAGTCCCGCGAAGCCGGTGACGGATTCGACGGCTCGTGGGTCGCCCATCCGGACCTGGTGGACATCTGCCGCGAGGAGTTCGACGCGGTCCTGGGTGACCGGCCGAACCAGATCGACCGTCAGCGCGACGACGTCGACGTCAGCGCCGAGGATCTGCTGGCTGTCGGCAAGGCCGAGGGCGACGTCACCGAGGGGGGTGTGCGCATGAACCTCTACGTGGCGGTCTACTACACGGCCATCTGGCTCTCGGGCAACGGAGCGGTGGCCATCCACAACCTCATGGAGGACGCCGCGACCGCGGAGATCTCCCGGTCGCAGGTGTGGCAGCAGATCCGCAACCGCACCGTCACTGCGGACACCGGGGCCCCAGTGGACGCGGACCTGGTGGAGCGCCTGCTCGGCGAGGAGGTCGAGCGGCTGCGCGGCGAGATCGCCGACCCGGAGACCTTCAGCCGGTACTTCGAGCCTGCTGCGGACATCGTGCGCCGTCTGGTCCTCGACACCGACTATGAGGACTTCCTCACCCAGCCGGCCTACGAGCTGCTGGACTGAGCGTCCGCATCCGCAACGGCTGACCGGCGCTCAGTCGGCGGTCGGCATCAGGAGGCGCAGCCCCTCGTCGTAGAGGGCTGCGCCTCTTGTCGTCTCCGGGCCTGTCGTCTCCCGGTTGGGCGCCTCCCGGTCAGTCGTCTCCGGGGTTGGGTGCAGCAGGGCGGCGTTCTGCTCCGCCGCCACCGCCCCGAGGGCGAAGTGCATGACGATCTGGGCGCGCTCGTGAGCCAGGCCGGAGGCCAGGCCCAGCCGTTCCAGGCCGCGCCGCAGGGCTGGGACCGGGGGCAGGCCAGGGTTCAGGCCGAAGGCGATGAGCATCAGGTCGGCGCCGTCGCGGATGGGCAGCACAGTGGCCCGGAAGCGTCGCATGAGCTCCTCCACACCGACCGTGCCAGGCGGATCTGCCAGCGGGGCCAGGATCCGGTGGGCCACATCGGCCAGCAGCTGCTGCTTGCTGGGCACGTGGTAGTAGAGCGCTCCGGGGCGGACGCCGAGCTCTCCCGCCAGGCGACGCATGGACACGTCCTGAAGGCCGTAGTCCAGCAGCAGGCGATGCGCGGCCTCGACGATGGCGGCGGCTGAGAGCGGCATGATGATGTCTCCGGGTGCGGGCGGGGCCTCAGAGGCCGTGGTCGCGGAAGAGCTTCTCGTCCGGATCTGTGAGCGATTCCTCCAACAGCCAGCGGTTGGTCCGCAGCGCCTGGAGGTTCTTCGCGACGACGGTGTCGCGGGTCTTCGCCACCGCCTCGGCGAGCAGCCCCACCTGCTCCTTGAACTCGCGGGCGTGCGTGGGCTTGGCACTGTCCGGGAGCTCCAGGAACAGCTCCAATGTCCGCGGGAGGTGCCGCGTGATGGTCATGCGAACGGCGTCCTGCTGCTCCGCCAGGCGCTCCAACGTGGACCACCGTTCCACGATCTCCTCGAGACCGACGACCATCATGCGCAGCTGCCCCTGAGTGGAGGGAGGGAGCTTGTCAGACCGGGTGCGGATGGTCTCCGTCAAGGATGCCAGCTCCTGTCGTAGGCGCTTCTGATCGTCGGTGAGCGCCTGTGTGCGGCGCTGGGAGGACTGAGCCATCCCGCTCATCGTGCCATAGGTGGCCGCCGCTCCTGCGCCGCCGAAGACCAGCCCTGCCAGCAGCGCCCACGGATTGGGCAGCATGATGATCAGCAGAGCGGCGAAGAGCACGACGAACGATGCGGCGGAGGCGGTCACCTGGAGGCGACGGCGCCGGTGGTCCCCTCCAGCCGGGTGCCCGATCATCTCGGAGCCGATGACTTCCTCCTCATCGTCGGGGATCGTCAGTGGACTCCAGCATATCCAGAGACGACGAAGGGGCCCGATCTGACGATCGAGCCCCTCATCTGGTGGTCGGGGTGACAGGATTTGAACCTGCGACCTCCTCGTCCCGAACGAGGCGCGCTACCAAGCTGCGCCACACCCCGGTGTTTCTGATCCGGCCGCCTGGCGGCTTTCACAGAAGACCATACTAGCCAAGACGTCTGCCGGTGCCAAAACGGCCCGGCATTCATCAAGGTCTGAACACAGCTGACGCCCGCGACGACGGCTCCCTTGCCGTCGTGCGGGCGTCAGCACTGTGAAGTGGTGTCCGGCGGTGACCTACTCTCCCACACACTCCCGTGTGCAGTACCATCGGCGCTGTGGGTCTTAGCTTCCGGGTTCGGGATGGGACCGGG
>NZ_BAAAVT010000035.1:0-4192 GCF_039534665.1 Nesterenkonia aethiopica
GAATCAGCCGGCCTGTGGTGTATGCGGCACCAAGCTGATCAAGACCGGCAAAACCAGCGCTGGGCGGACGCGGTGGCGGTGGCGGTGCAAGAACTGCGGTGCCCCGGCCACTCAGTCCCGGACTGATGTGACCCGCAGGGCTGAGATCACTGACTTCATCAGCTGGATACTGGGCCCCTCCTCGATGCCCCGGCGCACCCATAGCCCCGCACATTCCGACGCAGAAGTTGAGTCCCGCGTAGTGGTGTAACGCGGTGGTCGCCGTGATTGTCCCTGACGAGGACGCGGCCACCGTGTGATCCTTCGAGTGAACCTCTCACAGAACTCTCGAACGGAGTCATCACGATGACCGCTCCCCACATTGTCGACCCTCGTGGCCTGCTCAGTGAAGCCCTGTCCGAAGCCTCCCCGGATCTGATGCGCAGCATGCTGCAGACGATCATCAACGAGCTGTTGTCCGCAGACGCTGACGCCGTCGCTGGAGCAGAATACGGCCGGGCCAGCCCTGATCGAATGGTGCAGCGCAACGGCTATCGCCACCGTGACCTCGATACCCGTGTCGGCACGATCGATGTCGCCGTTCCTAAGCTCCGCACGGGCACCTACTTCCCCGAGTGGCTGCTGGAGCGCCGCAAACGCGCCGAGTCCGCGCTGATCACGGTAGTGGCGGACTGCTATCTTGCCGGTGTCTCCACCCGCCGGATGGACAAGCTCGTGAAGACCCTCGGCCTCAACAGCCTCTCGAAGTCACAGGTCTCCCGCATGGCAGCTGATCTCGACGAGCACGTCGAGCAGTTCCGCCACCGGCCCCTGGACGAGGCCGGCCCCTTCACGTTCGTCTCCGCCGATGCTTTGACGATGAAAGTCCGCGAGGGCGGTCGCGTCATCAACGCCGTGGTGCTGCTGGCCACCGGCGTCAACGGCGACGGGCACCGCGAAGTCCTCGGCATGCGCGTGGCTACCTCCTAGACCGGCCCAGCCTGGAACAGCTTCTTCGCCGATCTCGTCGCCCGCGGCCTGGGCGGAGTACGGTTGGTCACCTCCGATGCCCACCCCGGGCTCATCGAGGCGATCGCAGCCCACCTGCCCGGAACGGCCTGACAGCGATGCCGCACCCACTACTCGGCGAACCTGATGAGCATCTGTCCCAAGGGCATGTGGCCAGCAGTCAAAGCGATGCTGCACAGCGTCTACGACCAGCCCGACGCCACAGCCGTGAATGCCCAGTTCGACAGGTTGTTGGACTACGTCGGGGAGAAGCTCCCGGCCGTGGCCGAACACCTCGACACCGCCCGCGCTGATCTCCTCGCGTTCACTGCGTTCCCCAAGGACGTGTGGGTCCAGATCTGGTCGAACAACCCCACCGAACGGTTGAACAAGGAGATCCGTCGCCGCACCGACTCCGTGGGCATCTTCCCCACCCGCGAGGCGATCGTCCGGCTCGTCGGCGCGGTCCTGGCCGAACAGACCGATGAATGGGCTGAAGGACGACGTTACCTCGGCCTCGACGTCCTGGCCCGCTGCCGCCTCAACCTCGTCCCCGACACCGGAGGCGAGGAGGTGACTACCAACTCTCTGCCAGCCCTTACCGCCTAACCCCTCAGTAAAGGATCGCTACACCACTTCCAGGGACTTGACCGACGCAGAACCTCGTGGTGCTTGGACATCGAAGTCCCTCAGGATGACCCGACCGGGGAGGTTCACCGGCTGGTCATCGTTGATGGCACCTACTTCAACGGATGGTGCGTGCTCATCGCTCACAACGGCACCCATGTGATCGGCTGGCAGTGGTGCGACAAAGAATCCAAAGCCGCCTGGGCAGCCCTGTTCAAACGGTTCCCTGCCCCGGATGTGGTGGTCACCGACGGCGGCACCGGACTCAGGGCCGCAGTCGATCAGCAGTGGCGCCGCACCCGTATCCAACGCTGCTACTTCCACATCCGCGCCGCCGTCATCCGGCACACCACCCTGAACCCACGACTGCCTGCTGGCCAGGAGATCCTGGTCCTGACCAGGGATCTGATGAGAGTCCAGGACCTCGATGCCGCTGCGACCTGGATGGGCGCCTACACCTCATGGGAAGCGAGATGGGAATCTTCCCTCAAGCAGCGCACCTACGCGAAGAAAGGCGTAGAGCGCCACCCCTGGGCTAAGCCGAACCAGAACTGGTGGTACACCCACATCCGGCTTCGCCGAGTCCAGGGACTCTACCGGCAGCTGATCCGCGATGACTCCCTGTTCGCCTTCCCCAACGAGGACTACATCGAAGACCGGCAGCGAACCGTGGAGCGGGCCACCTCCGGGTTAGAGGGCGGTCCCACCAGTGGGATCAAGCACTTGCTGCGCCATCATCGGGGCATGCCCGATCACCACGCCCGCAGGGCGGTGGACTGGCTGCTCAACGGTCTCACCGAGCACCCACATGATCCTTGGATACTCATTCAGCGGCATCACCAGGAATCGTAGAAGCAAGCCCAGTCAAAGCCGGTGAAGGAAGACCCGATCGGCCCTGAGCTCTACGGCACCTCAGCTATACCTGAGGAAGGCCTCTGGACCCTCAAAGGCTGGGCCGGAAGGGGGTGACGCGCCCGGGCCGTACACACATTCTGGCCGATAACCCACAACAAAATGGACAATTTCGAAAGAACCAACGTCCGCGCTGAGTCACAGACGCCCCAGTCCTGCACACTGACTACATCTTCTACCTCGAATCGAGCACAGTCTCGGGGGCCGGTGCGTCAACATCAATCGGAGCCTCGGAAAACTCAATACTTACAACCGAGACAGCGCCCTGCGCAGTACTTACGAGAGAGACCGCGCGCGTGTCCGCTGTAGAATCGGGGACGTCAAGAAAAACGTCTTCCCCTCCCAACGGCCAGGAGAAGCGGAACCATTCGGTCGACGAACTCACTGTATATTGGCCTTCATAATCCTCAGAAGAGAAGTCCTCGAGGCTCAACGATTGAGCTAGTGCTCCATAGTCATATTGCTGCGCCAAGCTGTCGCCTGATGACTTCTCAAATACGACATTCATGCCCTCAGCATCAGCGGCTCCATCGGCATCATAACCGGCTAGAATCCAGTACTCTCTGGGCGCTTCCACCCACGTCAAACCATGGGTGCGAATAATGTTGAACTCTAGCATTTCGCTATTTTCAAGGACTGAAATTCTACCAGTAAAAGCCCCCGTGTCGATGTCATACTCTAGTTTTGTCAACTGAAATAACTCATTTGATTTTACAGCGGCACTAATAGAAAGCGATGAAGCTGATTCAAGCCCGTCAAGCGCGCTAGTTAACGCGAGCTCCGCGTCATCGATGCCGAGTTCAGACAGCTCGTCGTTTTCACCGACGGCGATAAGCGCTTCAGCCTGGCTAGAAATAGTGTGATCAGGCGCCTCTTGACTGCAGCCACTGAGAACAAAGAGCCCTATGGTTGACCAGGAAAGACCAGCCAGACGACGCATCATGATACGCCATCCGACACAAACTGCCCGGAGTCTTTGTTGCATTCATCTTGAATTCTGCCGGAATCGTGCTCGAAGGCATGATCGGCAGCTTCAACAGCCCTTGCTAAGCGATGCAAGAACTCGTCGTTCGCCAACTGGCGACCGGAACTCAGAAAGTAGTCATGGGCACTAGAGTACTCATCAGCCATATCGATCCACGCCGCGCTCGATTCCGAGTCGCTCAGTGTGGCGAGCTTGTTTCCGACATCCGCGAGAATCTTCAAGCGTTCGTCAAGCCGCGCGACGTTTCCCTCAGTTCCCTCGGCGCCTACTTGCTCTCCGAAACTCTCGAGATCGTTGAACACTGCACAGTAAGAGCCAGCAAGTCCAGGATCAATATACGGCTCCACCGATGACTCGGTCGACTTACTGAGCTCAGTATCTGGCACGTCGGAGGGCTCCTCGCTAGCGCAAGACACGAGCCCTGACGATACTAGGACGGCGACCACCAGGAGATACGACGCCCGTGGAAGCTCTCCGGTCCGAAACCCAGTCCACAATGAAACAACACCTCCTTTGACACGCTGAACGATAGCACACGGGGCTGATGCAGGAACAGGTGAATCGCCCCGGGTTTGCTAGAGACTCTGGTCCGTCCTGAGTTCCGTGGCGTCATCATTTCTTGGGTTCTCATGCCGCGGTGATGATCCGATTACGTTCATATTCTATCGGCGTGACCCACCC
>NZ_BAAAVT010000036.1:0-2783 GCF_039534665.1 Nesterenkonia aethiopica
GTGAGCGCTGGTGAAGAGATCTCACATATTCGCAGCGGTCTGACCAACCAGTTGCCGGATGTGGATCCGGAGGAGACTCAGGAATGGTTGGAGTCTTTTGATCAGTTGGTGGAGGTCCATGGCACCGAGCGTGCGGAGTATATGATCCGTACCTTGCTCCAGCGTGCTGGAGCGAAGTCCATCGGTGTGCCGATGGTCACGACCACCGATTATGTGAACACGATCCCGGTGGATCAGGAGCCAGAGTTTCCTGGGGATGAGGAGATGGAGCGCCGGTTCCGTCGGATCCTGCGGTGGAACGCGGCGATCATGGTGCACCGGGCTCAGCGTGATGGTGTCGCGGTGGGTGGTCATATCTCCTCCTATGCGGGAGTGGCCACGCTCTATGAGGTCGGGTTCAATCATTTCTTCCGCGGCGCGGATCATCCTGGTGGTGGGGACCAGGTGTTCTTCCAAGGACATTCCTCTCCGGGCAACTATGCTCGCGCGTTTCTCGAGGGCCGGCTCACCGAGGCTCAGCTCGATGGGTTCCGGCAGGAGATCTCCCGGGCCCCGGAAGGGCTGAGTTCGTATCCGCATCCCCGTCTGATGCCAGATTTCTGGCAGTTCCCCACGGTCTCGATGGGCATCGGGCCGATGAACGCGATCTATCAGGCCCAGTTCAACAGGTATCTGCATCACCGCGGCATCAAGGACACCTCGGATCAGAACGTGTGGGCGTTCCTCGGTGATGGTGAGATGGACGAGCCGGAGTCGCGAGGGCTGTTGCAGCATGCGGCCAATGAGAAGCTGGACAATCTGCATTTCGTGATCAACTGCAATCTGCAGCGCTTGGATGGCCCGGTCCGGGGCAATGGCAAGATCGTCCAGGAGCTGGAGGCGTTCTTCCGCGGAGCGGGATGGAACGTGATCAAGGTGCTCTGGGGCCGGGAATGGGATGATCTGCTGGCCCGTGATGATGATGGCGAGCTGGTCCGGATCATGAATGAGACCTTGGATGGGGACTATCAGACCTATAAGGCTGAGTCCGGGGCCTTCGTGCGGGAGCATTTCTTCGGTCGGTCGGCCAAGACCAAGGCCATGGTCGAGGACATGAGTGATGATGAGATCTGGAACCTCAAGCGTGGGGGTCATGATTATCAGAAGGTCTACTCGGCGTATCAGGCCGCAGTGGCCACCACGGGCAAGCCCACGGTGATCCTGGCTCAGACGATCAAGGGCTATGGGCTGGGTCCCAGCTTCGAGGGTCGTAATGCGACCCATCAGATGAAGAAGCTGACCATCGAGGACCTCAAGCGGTTCCGAGACACTCTGCGGATCCCGATCACTGATGAACAGATCGAGGCCGACCCGTATCAGGTGCCGTATTACCATCCGGGTGAGGACTCTGAGGAGATGGCTTATCTGCGGGCTCGTCGGGCCGAGCTGGGCGGGGCGCTGCCGGCCCGCCGGGTAGAGGCCGACGCGCTGGTCCTGCCGGGGGCGAAGACCTATGCTCAGGCGAAGAAGGGCTCGGGCAAGCAGCAGGCGGCCACCACGATGGCGTTCGTGCGGCTGCTCAAGGACCTGATGCGGGATAAGAACATCGGGCATCGGATCGTGCCGATCGTTCCGGATGAGTCCCGGACCTTCGGGATGGATTCCTTCTTCCCGACTGCGAAGATCTATAACCCCAAGGGACAGAACTATCTCTCGGTGGATCGGGAGCTGATGCTGGCCTATAAGGAATCTCCGCAGGGCCAGCTGCTGCATCCCGGGATCAATGAGGCCGGGGCCACTGCGGCGTTCACTGCGGCTGGGACCAGCTACGCCACTCATGGTGAGCCGATGATCCCGGTCTATGTGTTCTACTCCATGTTCGGGTTCCAGCGCACCGGGGACTCGTTCTGGGCTGCGGCGGATCAGCTGGCTCGTGGTTTCATCATCGGGGCCACTGCCGGGCGGACCACGCTGGCCGGTGAAGGGCTGCAGCATCTCGATGGGCATTCCCCGATCCTGGCCGGGACCAACCCAGCGGTGAAGCATTATGACCCGGCCTATGGGTACGAGATCGCTCATATCATCGAACAGGGTCTCTATGAGATGTATGGGGATCATGCCGGGGATCATGATGTGATGTATTACCTCACCGTCTATAACGAGCCGGTGACTCAGCGTCCTGAGCCGGAAGACCTGGATGTCACTGGTGTGAAGAAGGGCATCTATCGATTGGTCACTGCGGCCCAGGGGTGTGGGGAGCATGGCCTGGAGCTGGCCGGTGATGCTCCGGTGGTGCAGCTGATGGCTTCTGGGGTCGCGGTGCCCTGGGCGTTGGAGGCTCAGCGGCTGCTGGCCGCTGATTGGGGGGTGGCTGCTGATGTGTGGTCAGTGACCTCGTGGAACGAGCTGCGTCGCCAAGCGCTGGCGGTACAGGCTTCTGCGATGCTGGATCCATCTCGAGAGCCGCAGACCCCGTTCATCACTGAACAGCTGGCCGGGGCTTCGGGTCCGGTGATCGCGACCACGGATTATTCCACGCAGGTCCCGGACCAGATCCGGCAGTTCATCCCGAACAGGTTCGCGACTCTGGGGGCTGATGATTTCGGGTTCTCGGATACCCGGGCTGCTGCGCGCAGGCATTTCCGTATTGATGCTCATTCCATGGTCATCCGTGCTCTGCAGATGCTGGCCGAAGAGAACACCCTGGACCCAGGCCTGGCGGAGGAAGCGATCGAGAAGTACCAGCTCTGTGATCCCAATGCTGGGACCTCTGGGTCCACAGGAGGCGATGCCTGAGCCCAGGA
>NZ_BAAAVT010000037.1:0-2058 GCF_039534665.1 Nesterenkonia aethiopica
GAGACGGAGGGTGACTGATGACGTCTGCGCAGTTCAGTCCGGGGACTCAGCCAGGTCGTGGTGCTGCTGCGGCTGTGGTGGTCGAGGATCAGGTTGCTGGGTCGGGTCGGTCTGGTGGGCGTCGGGGTGGTCGTGTGAAGCCGTATGGGGGGACGAACAACACCAATACGTGGCGGCATGCGTTGAAGAAGGACTGGCGGCTGTACAGCTTGTTGGTGCTGCCGTTGGTGTTTCTGCTGATCTTCCGGTATCTGCCGATGGCGGGCAATGTGATCGCGTTTCGTCGGTTCCGGCCGGGGTCGAGCATCTTCGGGGATGAGTGGGTCGGGTTCCATTACATCGAGATGTTCATCAATGATCCGACGTTCTGGCGGGTGTTCTGGAACACGGTGATCCTGGGTGGGTTGACCTTGGCGGTGTGTTTCCCGTTGCCGATCATCTTGGCGTTGATGTTCAACGAGCTGCGGTCGACGGTGTTCAAGCGGGTGGCTCAGTCGATCTCGTATCTGCCGCATTTCATGTCGATCGTGATTGTGGCGGGGATCGTGATGCAGTTGACCTCGCTCAATGGCACGGTGAATCAGTTGTTGGGTCTGTTGGGGGCGGAGAGTGTGCCGTTCCTGCAGCTGCCGGAGTGGTTCCGGGCGATCTATGTCTCCTCGGAGGTCTGGCAGACCGTGGGGTGGGGCACGATCTTGTATCTGGCGGCGTTGACCACGGTGGATCCGCAGCTCTATGAGGCGGCGCGGATCGATGGGGCGAATCGGTGGAAGCAGATGTGGCATGTGACCTTGCCGGGGATCACGCCCACGATGGTGGTGCTGTTGGTGCTCAGTGTGGGCACGTTCATGTCGGTCGGGTTCGAGAAGGTGCTGCTGCTGTATAACCCGTTGGTCTATGAGACTGCTGACATCATTGCGACCTATGTGTATCGGGTGGGTATCACCAGTTCGAACTTCTCCTATGCCACGGCGATCGGGCTGTTCGAGGCGATCATCGGGTTGATTCTGATCTTGACGGCCAATGGGGTCGCGCGGAAGTTGGGGGGTACCAGCCTGTGGTGACGGTCAATGCGGAAGTGGTTGATGAGCGCTCTGGCAGTGCTGCTGGGTCGGGTGCGGGCGGGCCTGGCGGGCCTGGCGGGCCTGGTGCTGGTGGTGCTGGGGTGCCGCGGGGGACGCGGTCTACGGCGATCAGGGATTCGCGGTCTTATACGGTGTTCCGGTATGTCAACGGGGTGCTGATCGTGCTGATCTGCGCGGTGACGTTGTATCCGTTCTTGAATATCGTGGCGCAGTCGTTCTCTTCGGAGGGGTATATCAACTCCGGGCAGGTGAACGTCATCCCGCGGGGGTTCAATGTGACCACCTTTGAGGTGGTGATGTCGGATTCGATGTTCTGGCGGAATTATGCGAACACGGTGATCTATACGGTGGTGGCCACTGGGATCGCGATGGTGTTGACGACGACGTTTGCGTATGCGCTCTCGAAGCGGCATTTGACGGGCCGTTCGTTCTTCATCGGTGTTGCGGTGTTCACGATGTTCTTCAATGGTGGGTTGATTCCGAATTATGTGTTGATTAACGCGTTGGGGATGACGAATACGATTTGGGCGATCGTGGTGCCGAATGCGATCAGTGTCTTCAATTTGTTGGTGATGAAGGCGTTTTTTGAGAATTTCTCGACGGAGTTGGAAGAGGCTGCGGAGATTGATGGGTTGACGACCTATGGGATCTTGTGGCGGGTGGTGGTGCCGTTGTCGAAGGCGGTGATCGCGACGATGGTGCTGTTCTATGCGGTGGGGTTCTGGAATCAGTGGTTCCAGGCGTTCTTGTATCTGGATCGGCGGGAGTTGTATCCGGTGACGGTGTATCTGCGGAATCTGTTGGCGGGTGCGACGGGGACGGAGCAGTTGGGTGGTGAGGCTGCGGAGTCTACGCAGATCGCGTCGAATGTGCGGGCGGTGACGATGTTGCTGACCACGTTGCCGATCATCTGTCTGTATCCGTTCCTGCAGAAGTATTTCGTGCGGGGGATCATGCTCGGATCCGTCAAACA
>NZ_BAAAVT010000038.1:0-2006 GCF_039534665.1 Nesterenkonia aethiopica
GCCGATCACTGCCCAAGTCTCGTCAGATATCTCTCTGCGTGCCACAAGGACAGACTCGCCGACGACCGACGCTCCACCCTTTAGCAACACGCCCTAGTCGTCGGACACCACCTCCCACGCCGCGGAAGATCCAGCAGACACTCACGGACCAGACACCTGATCGTCTACCCTGTAGACACTGTTCCCCAGCGAAGGCTGCACCGGAGCGCCCGTCCGGCACGGTCCGGACACGCCTGAGCCCCAGGCCTTCGCGAGTCCGGTCGGGCCCGGGCGGCCGACCAGCCACGCGGAATCCCCTGCCGGACCGAGGTGGAGATGACTGACCCTGATCCCCGGACGATGCCACAGCTGCGAGCTCTGTCCCATGACGCCGACGGGGCCTTGAGCCCTGCGGCGCAGCACATCCTCGGCGTCCGCGTGACGCCGGAGCACCCGGTGCTGGTGAGCAGGAGACGCATCCTCGCCCAACGCGGAGCGCTGACCTTGCGCCATGAGCAGCAGGATATCGACGACGACCTGCGCCGGCAGCTCAAAGACAAGGGGTGGGGCCGTTCCGCCCGCGACCGGCGATTCCGCCGTCGACTGGCTAGGAGCATCGACATCGACGTCGCCGGAGGCCTCACGCTGACCGGGAACCTGAAGACCCATACGGCCAGCGGTGACGGCATGCTGTGGCTCGGCCGGCGCGGCGGAGACGTCTCTCTGTTCGAGCTCCAGGACGCCACTCTGGTGGTCCTCTCTCCCCACGAGGTCCTGGCCCATGACGAAGGACTGACGTCTTCGCTGGAGGAGGTCATCCCGCTGTCGATGGCGGCGGTCCGCGACACCACATTCGCCTGGCTGATACGGGGCAGCGGAACGCTCGCCACGGCGACACCTGGCGAGACGATCGTGCTGGAGGTCGCCGAAGATGAGCCGCTGCGGGTGGAGGGAGACGCGCTGCTGGCCTTCACTGAGGGGATCGACATCTCCGTGCCCGAGGACTACACACGCCAGACCACGATTCGAGGCATCAAGTGGCTGCTGCAGTTCATCCCTCGGCTCAACCTGAGGCCCGAACCGGAGCCCGTCTGGTTGACGGTGCGCGGCCCCGGCCGCGTCATCGTCCGCGCCCGCGACTGACCCGCCCCTCGGGAGGGCCTGGAGATCAGGGATCCTGCATGCGGGCCCGGAGCACGTCGAACTCACACCCCGGCGCGTCCGGATCGAAGCCATGCTCGATCAGCCAGCGCGAGGCCGTCAGACTGCGCAACGACCACCAGGCGCGGATCACCTCACGATCCACGTCGCCGGTGCCGTAACCGGCGAGCAGGTCGTCCAGACGCTCCTCATGCCCGAGCGTCAGGATGGCGAGGTCGAACATGGCGTCACCGGGCGCTGCCTCAGACCAGTCGATCACCCCGGAGACCTCATCACCGTCGACGAACACGTGGGTGAGCTGAAGGTCACCGTGGATGAACACCGACTCCCGGGGTCGCAGGGCAGCCTCCGCGATCTCCCGGTTCCGCCGGACCACCTCGGCAGGCAGCACGCCAGTGTCGAGCAGCCACGCACATTCACGGTCGAGCTGCTCCGCCACGTCCTCGAGTCTGCGGCCCGGCCACGGCGGCAACGGCGCCTCGTGCAGTCTGCGCAGGGCGGCGCCCGCTGCGGCCCACGCCTGCCGCGACGCCGGCGAAGGCTCACCGAGGACTCCGAGTGCTGCGCCCGGCACCGCGGCGATGGCGAGCACCGGAGGCTCGTGCCAGAGGATCTGCGGGGTGGGAATCGGCGCCATCGCCATCGCTCGGAGCTCGACGTCGGCGTGCGCCGGATCGCCGTCGACCTTCAGAAAGGCGTCCCCCACACGCAGGGTGGCACGCTGCCTGTGCGCGACGACGACCTCGACCTCGTCCATGCCGGCCATTCTTGAGTTATAGGCCAAAATGTGTGTACAGCACGGCCGGGGATCGTTGATATAGCGGGGATGTAGGGGCCTGCACATGCTTTGAAAGCATGTGGGGTGA
>NZ_BAAAVT010000039.1:0-1661 GCF_039534665.1 Nesterenkonia aethiopica
GCTGTTGGCCGCCGTCGTGCTGCTGCTGATGGAAGTGGTGTTCCCCTGGGTGGATCAGTACAGCCCGCTCAACGACTCGACCATCCAGGACGGCTAGAATATGTCTGACAAGTCTGCTATCCAGGAGAGGGCTTTGCCCCTTGATCGTGGACACGGTGTCGATTGGTCTACGTGGCTCTTAACTATGAATCTCGTGGACCGGTGGGTCTGACTCTTGGATGGACCTGGGGGCTCCGGCCCAATGGGCCCAGGATGGTCTGGTGAGTGTGTCTGATTCACGTGGCGGGTTCTATAGGTGGTTGCACCGGCTTGACCTTCAGGAGTTGCTTTGGAGCCCGCTGGACCCAACTCCCGTGTCGTTCGCTATGGGGATGATGTCTTCGAAGCTGTGATCAGCATGGTCAGTGAGCGGATTAGTATTCGGAAGGCTGCTGCGGCCTGCGGGGTTTCGCTCTCGACGGTGGATCGCTGGGTGTCTCAGTCTCAGGCAGGGAAGCCCCATGGTGCCAATGGCGGGGGCGTGTCAGATGGTATGTGTGAGCCGTACCGAGAGGAACGGTAAGAATCATGACTATGACTGAGGAGAAGAACTGGTCCGTCCTGAGTTCCGAGGAGTTTGGATTTCGTGGATTCTGGTGTCGCGAGCATTGGAGTGCCACATGGGACGAAGAGGCTACCCCGCTGAGTTTCGACGTAGAGTCCTGGACCTACTCAACGCGGGGCGGAGCGTCGCGAGCATCGCCCACGACCTGCAGATCAGTGACCAGACGATCTATGCCTGGCGCCGACAAGACCGGATCGACCGTGGCGAGATCCCCGGGCTGAGCAGGGGCTGATGCAGGAACAGGTGACAGTTTACTCTTAGGCCGCCAGGGTGGGGCGTGTCAGATGGTCTGTGTAAGCCGTACCGAGAGGAACGGTAAGAATCATGACCATGACTGAGGAGAAGAACCCAGCCGAGCCTTCGGGCCAGGAGCTGGTCGAGCAGCTGAAGGCCTCGGGGGAACTTGATGCCCTGTTCGCGCAGATCGATGCCGGCCAGGTCGAACTGACCGGAGACGGCGGGTTCGTCCCCGCGCTGGTCAAGGCCGCACTCGAGCGGGGCCTGCAGGCCGAGCTGACCAGCCATCTGGGCTACGAGAAGGGATCGCCGGAGGCCTCGAAGCACCCCAACTCCCGCAACGGGACCACGTCGAAGACAGTCACCTCTGAGATCGGACCGATCGATCTGGAGGTCCCCCGGGATCGGGGCGGGTCGTTCATCCCCCGGCTGGTTCCCAAGGGCCAGCGGCGCCTCGGGGGCCTGGATGACATGATCATCAGCCTCTATGCCGGGGGCATGACGATCCGCGATATCCAGCACCACCTGGCCTCCACGATCGGCACCGACCTGTCTCACGAGACGATCAGTAACATCACCGATGCCGTCAGCGAGGAGGTCCTGGCCTGGCAGTCACGGCCGCTGGAAGAGTTCTACCCGGTCATCTATCTCGACGCAATCCGCATCAAGATCCGGGAGAACAGCCAGGTGATCAACCGGGCTGCCTATATCGCCGTCGGTGTCGATCTCGAGGGCATCAAGCATGTGCTGGGGATCTGGGTCCAGGACACCGAGGGCTCGGCGTTCTGGGCCCACGTCTGCGCTGACCTGGCTAACCGTG
>NZ_BAAAVT010000040.1:0-1470 GCF_039534665.1 Nesterenkonia aethiopica
GGCGGGGTCTATCGGTGGTTGCACCGGCCTGTTCATCAGGAGCCGCAGTGGAGCCCACTGAACCTAGTCCTCGAGTCTTTCGTCATGGCGATGATGTCTTCGACAGAGTCATCGCTCTGCTCAAGCAGGGCATGAGCCTCCGTTGTGCGGCGGTTGCATACGGGGTCTCACTTTCGACCGTGAAGCGTTGGGTACGGAAGTCCCGTACTGGAGATCGGCATGGGCCCCATGGCGCACCCCGACATCCCGGTCGGGAACAGTTTCATCAGCTGCGCCAACAAGGCCGCTCTGTACGTGTAGCGGCGATAGCTGTGGGAGCCTCTGCGACCAGCGGGTACACCTGGGATCGAGAGATCCGTGGTGGCGCCGGCGCGCTGCCCGCCCCTGGTGGTACCCGGGCGTATAACCGGAGAATGCGTGCTCATCAGCTGCTTGCCGGCACCGATACTAATCCCCGGTTCCTCAGCCTTGCCGAGCGGGAGAAGATCCGTGATCTGCGGGCCCTGGGGGCCTCGATGCGGGAGATCGCTTCCCAGCTGGGCAGGCCACATTCGACGATCAGTCGCGAGATCGCTCGTAACAGTGATAGTGCTGGCAGGTACATGCCCTACGGTGCTCAGCGAATGGCTGCACAGCGCCGTGCCCGACCGAAGAGAGCCAAGCTCATCGGGGACTCGCCACTACGTTTGTGGGTGACCCGGAAGCTTTCGCTGCAATGGTCACCGGCTCAGATCAGTGCCACCCTGGTCACAGAGTTCCCCGATGCCCCGGAGATGCGCGTGTGCCCTGAGACGATCTACCAGGCCCTCTACCTGCAAGCCCGCGGCGGGCTGAAGAAGGAAGTCCAGACCGCGTTACGGACTGGACGTACCCGTCGGAAGCCGCAGGGCCAGCAGCGCAGGCCCCGCTCTCTGGGGCAGAACATGATCATGATCAGCGACCGGCCCGCTGAGATCGAGGACCGGTCCGTTCCTGGCCACTGGGAGGGAGACCTGATCATGGGGGCAGGCAACCGCTCGGCCATTGCGACTCTCGTTGAACGCCAGAGCCGCTATGTCATGCTCTGCCATCTGTCTGGGGATCACACCGCTGAGACTGTCGCTGCTGCGGTGACCGCTCAGATCAGCAGATTGCCGCAGCATCTTCGTGGTTCGCTGACCTGGGACCAAGGATCAGAGATGGCACAGCATCACAGGATCACCATCGAAGCTGAACTGCCGGTCTATTTCTGTGATCCCGCCAGCCCCTGGCAACGGGGATCGAACGAGAACACCAACGGGCTGCTGCGTCAATACTTCCCCAAAGGCACAGACCTGGCGGTCCATGGCCCTGAGGACCTTGAACACGTTGCTCACCTGCTCAATGGTCGGCCTCGTAAGACACTTCAGTGGGCCACCCCAGCTGAGAAGATGAGAGACATCATCCTCACCAGCTGACCATCAGCTGGTGCAACGACTCATAGAATCCGCC
>NZ_BAAAVT010000041.1:0-1358 GCF_039534665.1 Nesterenkonia aethiopica
GGTAGTGATAGTTGACACCTGTCTCGCGACATCGTTGACACCAGTGCAGGCCTCGACGCCGAGGGCAGCGGCGTTGCCACGAGCATGGGCAAGCACAAGAATCTCGTCATCGTGAAGGCCGTGATCGAGCAAGGACTCAGCGTCTCGCAGACAGCACGCAAATACGGCATCTCCCGGCAATGGGTCTACACCCTGCTGCACCGCTACCAGCAACACGGCCCTGAGGCCCTGACCACCGGCTCCCGAACACCCACCCGTCACCCACACCGCACCCCAGGAGCAGTACGAGAACGCATCCTGGCCCTACGATCCCAGCTCCACACCGATGGAGCTGACGCCGGAGCCGAGACCATCGCCTGGCACCTACGCAACGAAGGCCACCACGCGCCCTCAAAGGCCACGATCCACCGCATCCTACGGGCCGCAGGCCTGGTCACCGATGAGCCCCGAAAGCGCCCGAAGTCCTCGCTGCGGCGTTTCGCCGCCAGCCTGCCCAACGAGACCTGGCAGGCCGACATCACCTACTGGCGACTGCGCACCGGCATGCGTGTGGAGATCCTCGACTTCCTCGATGACCACTCCCGCTACCTGCTGAGCCTGCAGGCCCATCTGCCCTGCACCGGGGCCACGGTGGTCTCCACGATGCACGAGCTGATCGGCATCTATGGACCGCCGGCCTCCACACTGACCGACAATGGGTTGGTCTTCACCTCACGGCTGGCTTCACGGCCCGGTGCCCGTAACGGCTTCGAGATCCTGCTGGCCACCGAAGGCATCCAGCAGAAGAACGGCTCACCCGGACACCCGCAGACCCAGGGCAAGATCGAACGGTTCCACCAGACCCTGAAGCGCTGGCTGGCCGCACAACAGCCAGCTACGAGCCTGGGGCAGCTTCAGGACCAACTCGATGAGTTCCGTCAGTGGTACAACCACCACCGGCCCCATCGGGGCATCGGCCGCCGCACCCCTTCCCAGGCCTACACCGCCCTGCCCAAAGCCACCCCAGAGACCACCCCACCAGGCAGCTACCGGACACGGATCGACACGATCGATCCTTATGGCAAGGTCACCATCCGATACGCCGGGAAACTGCGCCATCTGGGCATCGGCAGAGCTTACGCCGGCACCGACGTGTTGCTGCTCATCGACCAGAACCACGTGAGCACCAGCAGCACCGAGACCGGTGAAATCATCGCCGAACACCGCATCGATCCCGACCGTGACTACCAGCCCCGATACAACCCCGAGTGAACCCACACCAGGCACCGACGACGAAGGGCCTCCGAACCCGGGGGTTCGGAGGCCCTTCTGTCAACGATGATCTGAGACATCTGTCAACGATGTCCCGATACATCACA
>NZ_BAAAVT010000042.1:0-1247 GCF_039534665.1 Nesterenkonia aethiopica
TTATGCCGCCAGGGCGACGGCTTCTTTGTGAATGGTCTCGTATTCGATCGGGGTCAGCTTACCCAGCCTCCGCTGTCGACGGCGGCGATGGTAGGTCGCTTCGATCCAATGGATGATCCGGGCCCGCAGCTGATCCCTGGTGGTCCAACAGCCTCTATTGAGCACGTTCTTCTGCAGCGTGGAAAAGAAGCTCTCCATCGCAGCATTGTCCCCAGCAGCTCCTACTCGGCCCATGGACCCGGCCAGCTCGTACCCCTTCAGGGCCCGCTGGAATCTCCGTGAACGAAATTGCGACCCACGGTCGCTGTGAACGATGCACCCGGCTACTTCTGAGGGGCCTCCGCGACGAGCCACAGCATCGTGCAGAGCCGTCACTGCCAGGCGGGATTTCATCCTGGAATCGATGGCATAGCCCACGATCCGATTGCTGAAGACATCCTTGATCGCGCACAGGTAGAGCTTGCCCTCACCAGTGCGGTGTTCGGTGATGTCCACCAACCACTTCTGGTTAGCTCCGGTAGCGGTGAAGTCCCGGCCGATGAGGTCATCACAGACCGGCGGGCCCGGCTTCTTATACTTCTTCCTGCCCTTGCGCTGAGTGGCTGAGAAGAGCTGCTGCTGTGAACACAGCCGCCACACCCGCCGTTCAGAGGCCTGGTACCCGGCGGCGGTGAGCTCATCGGCGATGAACCGGTGTCCGAACTCAGGGTCATCAGCATGAACATCTATCGCGGCGTCGAGCAGGTGGGCCTCATCCCAATCCCGCTGAGAGATCGGCGCTGCTGCCCATTTGTAGAAGGCTTGCTTGGTAAAGCCCAGAACCCGGCAGGTCACCGCCACCGGCACCCCGGCAGCGGCAAGGTCACGGACCAGCGGGAACATCATTTTGGGGAGGCCCCACCCAGCTTCAGGTTCGCCTGGGAGAGATACGCAGCCGCTTCGCGCAGAACCTTGTTCTCCTGCTCAAGCTCACGGATCCGGCGCAGCATCTTCGCCTGCTCCCGGGACTCCTCAGCGTCCTTGGCCGGCTCGATCCCATGCTCTTCGAGCTTCGCAGCCCGGATCCAGGACTGCAGCGCGGACTTCGAGCAGCCCATATCCGCGCAGACCTGCTTCTGGCTCATCCCGCCAGCAACCAGCTCCACAGCGGTGCGGCGGAACTCCTCGGTATAGACGACTTTCGGCATGACTTCCATCCTTCCTGCTTTCTCAGCAGTCTTGAAGTCAACCGAACCTTCAGCAGACCC
>NZ_BAAAVT010000043.1:0-1015 GCF_039534665.1 Nesterenkonia aethiopica
CTTCGAGGAATCTCCTACAACCCACTCGAAAGGACATCACCACGATGACCGCTACCCATATTCTCGACCCTGCCACCGTGTTGAAGGAAGCCCTGGGCCAGGCCTCACCAGATCTGCTCCGTGATCTGCTGCAGACCATGATCAACGCCCTGCTCTCCGCCGATGCTGACGCTGTCATCGGTGCGGAGTACGGCAAACCCAGCGCGCAGCGGATCACCCACCGCAACGGGTACCGCCACCGCGACCTCGATACCCGGGTTGGCACCATCGACGTCGCCGTCCCCAAACTCCGCCAAGGCACCTACTTCCCCGAATGGCTGCTCGAACGCCGCAAACGCGCCGAATCAGCGATGATCACCGTGGTCGCTGACGCCTACCTGGCCGGGGTCTCCACCCGCCGGATGGACAAACTGGTCAAGACCCTGGGCATCCACTCACTGTCGAAGTCCCAGGTCTCCAGGATGGCCACCGACCTCGATGAACACATCCACCAGTTCCGCACCCGCCCGCTGGGCGAGGCCGGACCATTCACCTTCGTCGCCGCCGATGCTTTGACGATGAAGGTCCGTGAAGGCGGCCGAGTCATCAACGCGGTGGTGCTGGTGGCCACCGGAGTCAACGCCGATGGTCACCGCGAGGTCTTGGGTGTCCAGGTCGCCACCGCAGAGACCGGCCCCGCCTGGAACACCTTCTTCGCCGACCTGGTCGCCCGCGGTCTGACCGGGGTCAAGATGGTCACCTCCGATGCCCACGCCGGGCTGGTCGAAGCGATTGCTGCGAATCTGCCCGGTGCCTGTTGGCAGCGGTGCCGGACCCACTATGCGGCCAACCTGATGAGCGTGTGTCCGAAGAGCATGTGGCCGGCGGTCAAAGCGATGCTGCACAGCGTCTATGACCAGCCCGACCCGGCCAGCGTGACTGCTCAATTCGACCGGCTGCTGGACTATGTCGCAGAGAAGCTGCCGGCAGTTCATGATCACCTCGATACCGCCCGGGCAGACATCCTGGCCTTCAC
>NZ_BAAAVT010000044.1:0-934 GCF_039534665.1 Nesterenkonia aethiopica
TAGGGCGTGTTGCTAAAGGGTGGAGCGTCGGTCGTCGGCGAGTCTGTCCTTGTGGCACGCAGAGAGATATCTGACGAGACTTGGGCAGTGATCGGCCCGTTGTTCCCGGCGGCGAAGTCCACCGGCAGGCCGCCGGTGGATCCACGCACAGTCGTCGAGGCTGCCGCCTGGCGGTACAGGACCGGCTCACCTTGGCGGGAGATCCCGGAGAGGTTCGGCAGCTGGAACACGATCTATAAGAACTTCTCTCGGTGGGCCTCGCAGGGCGTCTGGGCCCGAGTGCTCGAGACGGTGCAGTCGCTGACTCACCAGCGCGGGGAGCTGGACTGGGTCGCCTCGATCGACTCGACGATCGTGCGCGTGCATCAGCATGGTGCGACCTTGCCCCGGAGCACAGGGGGCTGAATCGAACTACAAGAAGTTCGGCGCTGAGCCGGCCGATCATGCCATCGGCCGCTCGCGTGGCGGGCTGACGACCAAGATCCATCTGGCAAGTGACGGCAGAGGGCGGGCGCTGGGGTTCGTGCTCACTGGCGGGCAGGTCGCCGACACCAGTCTGCTGGCCGAGACTCTCAGCGAGATTCGCGTGGCCGGAGCCAGAGGCAGGCCGCGATCGCGCCCGCGACGGGTGATCGCTGACAAGGGCTACCCCTCGAAGAAGAACAGGGCCTGGCTGCGCAGCCGCGGCATCGCGGCCACCATCCCCGAACGTGCCGATCAGGTCGCTCATCGTCGGCGCAGACCTGGGCGGCCGATCGACTTCGGCGATGAGCAGCAGGCCCGATACAAGGGTCGCAACGTCGTCGAACGATGCTTCAACCGGCTCAAGCAGTGGCGCGGGATCGCTGCACGAACGGATAAGACTGCCCGGAACTTCCACGCTGGGCTCTGCCTCGCAGCGACTCTGCAATGGGTTTAGCAACACGCCCTAGGG
>NZ_BAAAVT010000045.1:0-830 GCF_039534665.1 Nesterenkonia aethiopica
CTGCGGCGGTGAAGGCATCCCGCGGGGCACGGTGGTCCGCCGCCTGGCGCATCTTCCCCTGGGGTGGCGGCCGACCACCCTGTGGGTGCGGGTCCGCCGATACCGGTGTACCGACTGCGCTCGGGTCTGGCGTCAGGACACCAGTACGGCTGCGGCACCCAGGACGAAGCTGAGCAGGCATGCGGTGCTATGGGCCCTGAAGTCGGTAGTGATTGACAGGATGTCCATCGCCAGGGTGGCTGCCGCCCTGGCGGCTTCCTGGCATACCGTCAACGACGCCGTGTTGGCCGCCGGCCGGCAGCTGCTGATTGAGGATCCTCACCGGTTCGAGGGTGTGAAGGTCATCGGGGTCGATGAGCACTGCTGGCGCCACACCGGCAGGGGGTCCCACTACGTCACTGTGGTCATCGACCTGACCCCCGTGCGCGAGGGCACTGGCCCGGCGAGGCTGCTGGACATGGTCCCCGGTCGTTCCAAGGCCGTGTTCAAGACCTGGATCGACGCCCAGAACGAGGACTTCCGCAACGGCATCGAGGTGGTGGCCATGGACGGGTTCTCCGGCTTCAAGACCGCCACCGCCGAAGAACTCCCCGAGGCCACTGCGGTGATGGATCCCTTCCATGTGGTCGCCCTGGCCGGGGACGCGTTGGACCAGACAAGGCAACGGGTCCAGCGTGAGACCACCGGGCACCGCGGCCGTTCAGGGGACCCCCTCTATGGGGCGCGCAGGACGCTGCGCACCGGGGCTGACCTGCTCACCGAACCCCAAGACCGCAGGCTCCGGAAGGTCTTCGCCGCTGATGAGCATGTGGAGGTCGAGGCCACCTGGA
>NZ_BAAAVT010000046.1:0-688 GCF_039534665.1 Nesterenkonia aethiopica
CCCCTCCACGAAGGTCGGGCATCCGGTTAAGTCGGTCGCGCATCACGGCGACAAGGGATTCGAGTTGCTCGACCATGGCGGCGCGGTCTTCGTCGTCCCGGTGAAAGATCGCCGCGCGCGGTTCGATCCACTGCCAGTCGTAACCGCCCTTGCCGTCGAAGATCGCGAACTGAACCGCGGGCGACTGTGCGAGCGTTGCGAGCACCAGCGACAGCCCCGCCGTCTTGCCCGAGCCGGGGAGTCCACCGACGACAGTGCCGGAAACTTCCTTCAACCGCAGGCAAGCAGGCTCCCCGAAGATCGTGTAGCCGTAGGGCACCGCCGCGAAGTCGCCGGTCCACGGCATCGGCTCGACGAGCGGGCGCATGTCGCGCAGCGGTGAGCGCATCACGAGGGACACGACGAGCTTGCCCGGTCTCGTGCGGGCATCGACCTCAACCGCATCGGCCTTCATCGAGTCGCGCAGAGCCTCGCCCAGCTTCGCGATGTCCTCGACGGTCTTGCCGTCCGGGGGGCGCACAGCGAGGCGGATGCCGTGACGTGTCACGCGCAGCCCCCGCAGACGCGGCCCGTACCACGTCACTCGGTCGGAAGCATCCGTCATGACCCGCTCACGTCGAGCGAAACCGCCGCCCTTAACCGTGGGCCACCACCTGTACCAAAGCCACGCGAGCCACCCGATACGACG
>NZ_BAAAVT010000047.1:0-614 GCF_039534665.1 Nesterenkonia aethiopica
CGGTGGCAGGGTCGAGAATATGGGTAGCGGTCATCGTGGTGATGTCCTTTCGAGTGGGTTGTAGGAGATTCCTCGAAGGGGCCACCCGATGGCCGCGTCCACGTTCAAGACGAAGATGGTCACGGCCTCGGGAGGGTTACACCACTCTATGGGGCACTACTGATCTTGCGACGGTCACTCGTGATGGGACAAGCCACGATCGCTGGCAGTACAAGCCCACAGCAAAGGGCACCGCACGGATCTGGTACTACATCGAAGGACGCACCGTCTGGCTCGAACAGGTGCACACCAGCCATCCGAATGAGACGAAGTGAGGGTCTTCTTGGGTGAGGAGATCTGCAGCTGTTGAACCAGAACACGTCCGAGTTCTGGCGATGAATGCCACGTGGGTCCACAGCTGATGTGAGCACCGTCAGACACAGACGAACCCCCGTGAGCGTGGTGCTCACGGGGGTTCGTCATGCTCCGCCTGGCCTCACTCCTTCTTGCCGTCACCCTGGGGCTTGAGCTCGTTGACGGGTCTGCTGAAGGTTCGGTTGACTTCAAGACTGCTGAGAAAGCAGGAAGGATGGAAGTCATGCCGAAAGTCGTCTATACCGAGGAGTTCCGCCGCA
>NZ_BAAAVT010000048.1:0-613 GCF_039534665.1 Nesterenkonia aethiopica
CTGAGGTGCCGTAGAGCTCAGGGCCGATCGGGTCTTCGTCCACCGGCTTTGACTGGGCTTGCTTCTCCGATTCCTGGTGATGCCGCTGAGCGAGTATCCAAGGAGCATGTGGGTGCTCGGTGAGACTGTTGAGCAGCCAGTCCACTGCTTTGCGGGCGTGGTGATCGGGCATGCCCCGATGATGGCGCAGCAGGTGCTTGATCCCACTGTTGGGACCACCCTCCAACCGGGAGGTGGCCCGCTCCACGGTTCGCTGCTGGTCTTCGATGTAGTCCTCGTTGAGGAAGGTGAACAGGGAGTCATCGCGGATCAGCTGCCGGTAGAGTCCCTGGACTCGGCGCAGCCGGATGTGGGTGTACCACCAGTTCTGGTTCGGCTTAGCCCAGGAGGGGCGCTCTACGCCTTTCTTCGCGTAGGTGCGCTGCTTGAGGAAGGACTCCCATCTCGCTTCCCAGGAGGCGTAGGCGCCCATCCAGGTCGCAGCGGCATCGAGGTCCTGGACTCTCATCAGTTCCCTGGTCAGGGCCAGGATCTCCTGGCCAGCAGGCAGTCGTGGGTTCAGGGTGGTGTGCCGGATGACGGCGGCGCGGATGTGGAAGTAGCAGCGTTGGAT
>NZ_BAAAVT010000049.1:0-612 GCF_039534665.1 Nesterenkonia aethiopica
ATCTCGCGGCGGATGAACGGCCCTGGTGTGAGTGGGTAGCCGGGTCTGGGGGGCGTGTGCAGTTGGTGTGGTCTCGGGGCCTGGCTGACCTGGCACGGGTGGCAGACGCTGAGAAGAGCGATGAGGAGATCGCCGCAGAGGAGATCGGATCGGAAGACCTGTTCCGCTTGCCGCTCGGCACGTGGAAGCGCATTTGCTTCACCGCTGCCCGGTTCGAGTTGCTTGAAGCTGTGGAGAAGGGCGGCAGAGAAGCGGGCATCGGCTTCCTCGAAGAGCGGGGGCTGATATGGCTTCCTGCGCTCGGTGCTGATATGCCCCCTGACACGCGGTGACATGCCACGATGTGTCAGTGACAGAGCATGGAATCGTCGGTCTCGCGGAGGTTGCGCGTCGCTGCGGCGTCTCCCTCTCGACGGTCAACCGCAAAGTGTCGAAACTGCGTGATTTTGGGGCTGAGAAGGATGCTTATGGGGTCTGGCACGTCCCCGTCACCGCAATCGAGGGCGTCGGCTGGACGATTCAGCCTGACATGCCACGACATGTCACCCCTGACATGTCAGTGACACGGCCTGACATGTCACCTGTGACCACCGAAACTCGCGCGCAACTCGA
>NZ_BAAAVT010000050.1:0-590 GCF_039534665.1 Nesterenkonia aethiopica
CCGGTTTGGCTCCTGGCGTGTGAACCCGCGTTGGACCAGATCGGTGGCGATCTGATCGGGCAGGATCCGTCGCCACTTGCGCCGCCCCGTCAAACCTCTGAGTCCGGCCCGGCGCATCAGGAGCTCTATCTGCTGGTGACCGACCGGGATGCCACGCCCCATAGTGAGCTCAGCGTGGACTCGTCGCACCCCGTAGCGCCCGTGAGACGCGGCATGGACCTCAGCGATGACACCGGTGAGCCACTCGTGACGGATCGCTCTCTCGGAAGGGGCTCGGCGGCGTTGGGCGTAGTAGCTAGATTCCGCCACTCCGAGAACTCGACAGGCAACCTGGACTGGCAGTTCATGCGCGGCGATCAGCTCGACTGCCGCGCGTCGCCTTTTGGGCTGGTCTCGGCTTTTAGCACCTCCACCGCCTTCGTCGTTACGGCCAGCTGCAGCTCCAATTCAGCGATCCGCTTTCTCGCCGCACGTAGCTCAGCGCTCTCCGCAGTGCTCAGCCCGGGGATCTCGCCACGGTCGATCCGGTCTTGTCGGCGCCAGGCATAGATCGTCTGGTCACTGATCTGCAGGTCGTGGGCGATGCTCGC
>NZ_BAAAVT010000051.1:0-546 GCF_039534665.1 Nesterenkonia aethiopica
CTGGTCCGTCCTGAGTTCCGTGGCGTCATCATTTCTTGGGTTCTCATGCCGCGGTGATGATCCGATTACGTTCATATTCTATCGGCGTGACCCACCCAAGCCGGCCATGTCGGCGCTGGCGGTTGTGCCAGATCTCGAGATACTCGAAGATGGCGTTGGCCAGTTCCACGCGCGTGTTCCAGATACGGGTATCCAGAAGTTCGACCTGCATCCTGGACCAGAACGCTTCGATCATGGAGTTGTCGTAGCAGTCTCCGACCGAGCCCATGGAAGGAAGCAGTCCAGCGGCCTTGGCCCGGGAGGTGAAGGCCCAGGAACCGAACTGCACCCCTTGGTCCGAGTGAATGATGGTGCCCTGTGCGGGACTCGCGCCGAGCCGAGTATCGATGGCCATGCCTAGAGCGTTGGTGGCCAGTGCCGCAGTTGGGGAGGAATCGATCGACCAGCCCACGACTCGACGGGAGAACGTGTCTAGGACGACGCAGCAGAAGAGCTTTCCTTCGCGCGTGCGATGCTCGGTGAGATCGGTGACCCACAACCGGTTTG
>NZ_BAAAVT010000052.1:0-516 GCF_039534665.1 Nesterenkonia aethiopica
CGTAACCGCCGTCGCGCAGGGGGGACTTGAAGAAGGGCGGGAGCCACAGGCAGTCCACGCCCAGCCATTGCAGATAGTCGAGTTTGGCGGTCAGGCCCTTCAGGTCGCCGATGCCGTCGCCGTTGCTGTCCTGGAAGGAGCGGACCAGCACCTCGTAGAAGACGGCACGCTTGAACCACTCCGGGTCCCGGTCCCTGGCCGGGGCGTCCTCGAAGATGTCCGGAACCGGCTCGTTGACTGTCATGACGCTGGGGGCCCTCCGATCTGCGGCGCGGTGGACGGTCGCTGGACATGGAGCACGTGCGCGGGGCGCTGGCCCGGTGTGAGCCGCACGTAGTTGGTCCTGCCCCAGTGGTAGGTCTCACCCGTCAGTTCGTCGCGCACGGGCGCGGACGCGTGCCGGTCCAGGCCGAGTTGCGGCATGTCCAACGAGACCGTGGCCTCCTGGGTGTGGTGGGGGTCGAGATTGGCGACCACGACGACCGTGTCCTCACCGGTGGTCTTGCTGTAGGCGAG
>NZ_BAAAVT010000053.1:0-507 GCF_039534665.1 Nesterenkonia aethiopica
CGCGCGAACAGGGCGAATATTAGCGCCTGCTTGTTCGGGAAATGGTGGATAAGGCCGCCTTTACGGCACTGTTGCAAAGTTAGCGATGAGGCAGCCTTTTGTCTTATTCAAAGGCCTTACATTTCAAAAACTCTGCTTACCAGGCGCATTTCGCCCAGGGGATCACCATAATAAAATGCTGAGGCCTGGCCTTTGCGTAGTGCACGCATCACCTCAATACCTTTGATGGTGGCGTAAGCCGTCTTCATGGATTTAAATCCCAGCGTGGCGCCGATTATCCGTTTCAGTTTGCCATGATCGCATTCAATCACGTTGTTCCGGTACTTAATCTGTCGGTGTTCAACGTCAGACGGGCACCGGCCTTCGCGTTTGAGCAGAGCAAGCGCGCGACCATAGGCGGGCGCTTTATCCGTGTTGATGAATCGCGGGATCTGCCACTTCTTCACGTTGTTGAGGATTTTACCCAGAAACCGGTATGCAGCTTTGCTGTTACGACGGGGGGAGAGA
>NZ_BAAAVT010000054.1:0-500 GCF_039534665.1 Nesterenkonia aethiopica
GTTGTCGATCGCGCTCACGACCAGACGCGACTTCATCCTAGAGTCGATCGAGTACCCGACGATCCGGCCCGAGAAAGCGTCCTTGATCGCGCAGAGGTAGAGCTTGCCCTCACCAGTGGTGTGCTCGGTGATATCGGTCAGCCAGAGCCGGTTCGGAGCATCTGCGGCGAACTCACGCTGGACAAGATCATCGTGCACCGGTGGGCCGGCCTTCTTGCCCTTCCCGCGCGTCTTCTTCTTTCCGAACGATGACCACCAGCCGTTTTCGGAAGCGATCTTCCAGGCGGTGCGTTCAGACATGTCCGTCCCTGCATCACGGGCCTCGTCGAGGAGGAACCGGTATCCGAACTCGGGATCGTCACGGTGCGCGTCGAACAGCGCGTTCGCGCGATACGCCTGGGCGAGTTCCGCGGTGGTGACAGGGCTGGCCAGCCAGCGGTAATTCGGAGCTCGGGAGAGCTTCAGTACCCGGCACGTCACCGTGACGGGGACCCCGTCAT